>NZ_JBKFAI010000003.1:0-477500 GCF_053345555.1 Brevundimonas sp. M1A4_2e
GACGGCTGCGCAGGCCGCCCTATTGCCAACCCAACCAATCTCTACCCAGATCAACCTCGGACTCTTGTTATGGCTGGATGAGAAACGGGGGTCACGTCACCGGCCACCCGAGAAGACGAAGTTCACCGTCTTCGACGGCAACAGGCGGGTGACCTGCCTAAAACTGCTCGATGACCCGCGCCGAGCGCCGACTACGTAGTTGCAAACCTTCTTTCGGGAGCAGCGCGCACTCTGGAAAGGAGCATTCCCGAAGGAGATCACCTGTCAGGTTGAGACGGATCGCGAGCGCATCGATGAGATCCTTTTCCGCCGACACACCGGCGTACAGAAGGGCATATGCCAGAGCACGTGGCATGATCGGATGACGGCGACCCTGCGAAGCCCGCCACGCCAGGCGGGTCAAAACCTTCCGCCAAGCCGGCGAAGGTAAAGCCGAGTGCGAAAGCGACACCCACGGTCCGCACCCGCTCATTCCACAAAAGGATGTCAGCCTCGTTTGGCCGGGCCGGCTCCAGCGCCATCATTAAATTTATAAAGAGCTCCAGTTCCATCTGGACCTGCACAAACACCCGAACGCGATCGCAGTCCTGTTGCGTGTGCTGGTCGAACTCGCGCTTGAGAACTACATCCAGAAGGCGGGCGTAGTCGTTCAAGACGGCGACACACTTGCGAGCCGGCTGGAGAAAGCCGGGCTGCATTTTGAAAGCGGCAGGCAAGATCGACGGGAAGCAGGTCGAGGTGCTCAAGAGATGCAAACAGGGCGATAAGCTCGTCTCGGCCGACACGCTGAACCGCTACGTTCACTCCCCCAACTTCGCGCCGTCGCCTGAACACCTGATGTCGATGTGGGACAGCCTGGCCGACATCGTGGTGGAAATGCTGAAAGCATGACCGCCAGCAGATGTTCTTGATTTATTCCGATTCCCATCACAGGCTCCTCACAGGAGCTCAGTGATGAAGTTCGACAACCTCAATAAGTACCGCGTCGGCGGGACTGATAGCAAAATGCAGTTGGCTGTTCGACCGCCAAGTACGCCGTCGGGGCGGATTTACAGGTTTTCGCCTAACGAGGAGGCTCACCCTCGGCACTTCGTCCTCGGAAATGTGACGCCGGATTTTGAGGTTACGAAGGAGGCGCGCGAACGCATGAAACTGGAGCCGCGATCCCAGAAAACTGTGTGTCCCTACAGCGGAACAATCGGAAGCGACGATAGCTTCTGGCACCCTGACGACAAGAAGGCCGCTATCGATACCGTCAAACAGGCTGCCCTTGCTGACATGCAGGCGGCCGTTTCGGACATGCTCAAGGGCGTCGCCGGTCGTTCGAAATACATCACGTACAAACCAGGTGCCCGCACACCGAAGCCGCGTCTAGTTTTCCGCCGCGCCGATCTACTCCGCGAACTGGTGTGCGATCACTGTGGCCGGGACTACGGCGTTTACGCGATCGGCCTTTTCTGCCCGGATTGCGGAGCGCCGAACCTGCGGCTTCACTTCGAGCGCGAGCGGCAACTCGTGAATGCACAGGTCGAGATTGCGGAGGCACAAGGCGCCGGTCTTGAGGAACTGGCCTATCGGCTTCTGGGCAATGCCCATGAAGATGTGCTCACCGCTTTCGAAGCCACGCTGAAGACCGTCTATCTCTACGGCATCGAAAACAGGTCAGAAGGCGCTCCAGCGGTGAAGCCCGTGGGAAATGACTTTCAAAACCTCGAGCGGGCGGAGAAGCGATTCAAGAATCTCGACTTCAATCCGTTTGCGAACCTCGAAGTCGCGGACCTCGCGACCCTTCGCCTCAATATCCAAAAGCGTCACATCATCGGTCACAACCTCGGTGTCGTAGATTCCAAGTTTGCCGAGCACGCTGAAGAAGCCCGCCTAGGTGAAACCGTGGTCCTCGTCGGTGATGACATCAGGCGGTTCGCGTCAATCTGTCAGAGCGTCGTTGATTGCCTTGATGAGTGGCTCTGCGGCGCGCCGTCGCCGGCGATTGGGGAGTCCAACGAGGCAGGGTCCAAGCCAGCCGAACCTAAGGAGGCGAAGTCGATGACGCTAGACGATCTCAAGCTCGACGTCAGCGAGCTAGCGAAGAAGGTCGGGCTCTGGATGGCGATGCAGTCTGAACACGGACTGGAGAATCCGCCGCGTGGCAGTGATGCCCAGACGGCCTTTCCCGAGGCGTCGGAGCGAGACTTGGCAAAGGCGTTAGCCGAGCTGGAGAGTGAAGGCTTCGTCACCCTCACTCGCACGACGAACCGCGCGGTTCCGTATTTTTCGATGACGTCGGACATCTATGCGGTCTTTGATCCGATCGCCTGCAACACCGATCCTCATCGTGACGCCTGCACTCTGATCCGCCGCATCCTTGATGAGGCCAAGGAGAAGAACCAAACGCATCTGAGCGTAAGTGCCCGCAAGCTACTTGAGGAAACCGGCTGGACACATCGGCGACTGAACCCTGCTCTAAGCCTTATGATCGCTCAGGTCGCGAGTGGGCGTGTGAGCAAGACGATCGACCGGGAATTCGCCGCGCGCTCGTTCATCATGATGGCTGAAGACGAGCTGGCGCTGGAACGCTTTTTGAAACGCGTCGGCGGATAAGGGCGGCGATTTCTCCGCAGGCGCGAGCGCTATTCCTCTTCCAACTCGGGCGGACGATACTGGTCGGTCGCTTCGTTCTTGATGTCCGACAGTTTCTGAAGGTCTTCAACAAGCTGCTCGGATGGTTCGGGATGAGCCAACGCGATCAAGCCGATGATCGAGAGGCCGAAATCGAGACAGGCGCAAAGGCCCCGCACGGTTTCGATATGTGTCGAGCCATAGAGCGCGGTGAGCGTGACGGCGGTGTAATTGTCGTCGCGCTCGTCGTCGATCGACAAGTGCCCTGCAACGCCTTTGACGTTCGGGTGGGCACCATAGTCGATCGCACCCTCGTACGCCTCCTTGGCGAGCCCGTAGATGTCCGGCGCTGACGTCTTCAGGAAGGCAGCGCCCTGTTCGAACGTGAATGCCTTGCGACACGCCTTCTTGTCGGCTTCGCTTCGATGCCGGCGGGTCCAAACGTCAGAAAGGGTCGGGTCGCGTTCGATAAGAACGGCGTAGCTCGCGGATTCGAGCGCTGTTCTCAGCAGCGGGAACACCGCTGCGGAATGACCGCTAAGGGCCATCCGTGCGCCGGCCAAGAACATCATGCAGGCGTTCATCGACAGGACGAAACCAAGGCCGGGCGACTTGACGGCATGCTGCAAGAGGTCTCGACGCATATAGTCGTCGTATCGTCGCAAAGCGCTGACGAGCTCATCGTCGCCACCGAGCAGATCTATCGCCGTCTCATCGGCAGCCTTCATGTAGTGGTCGAGACCCTCGCCCATTTGCAGGATTGGATCGCCTCGTTCGGACGTCATCACGGCGCTCCTCGGTGACCTGCATGAGTTCGCGGAGCGCCTGTCGACATGTCAATATTCCTGCGGGGCATACATTTCGTCGGGGTAAGGCAAACGGTTTGCGGTCGAGCGCAACATGCCGAGATATTCCCTGACCGCTGCGTGAAATTCCGAACCGGTGCCAATCGGCCGGTCCTTGAAAGCATGAATGGCGTTTCGTCGAGCCTGCACGAGTTTCAGCAGCGCAAGTTCGTCGGACGGGAAGAGCTTCGCTTTTGACACATACTGGATCAGCGCCTCCAGCATCAGTCCGTCAGGGTCGAGAAGCTTTCCCTTCTTCCACGCCGGCGTCTGTTTCAGCGTGTCCAGGTCGTTCTTGTAATCCTCGTAATAGACCGCGAGGAATAGCTTCACCGTACCTTCGATTAGGCTGCCCAGGTTCGCCCAGCCGAGAATGAGGTCGCCATCTTCGATGCTGTCAGGCGGCTCCACCGCCCAGTGTTTCAACGATCTTGAAAGGGACACCTGCCAGTCGAGCCGTGACTTGCTCATCAACTCGGCGGCGTCGGCCGGAGCCCATCCGTGAGATTGCGACCAGAATTCTCGCAAGCCCTCGTTCAGAGACTCGATGCGGGAAATCACCTCCGCATAGGGCAGGTTTGCATCCGATGTCGCCGTCGCGTTCTCTTGCAGCGCCTCTAGAAATTTCATGGGCGCTTTCTTCCCGTCATGAACGTGCGAACGCGAGCAACAATCCGATGTCATGGTCATCAGCCGATTTCAAAGCGGCGATGTAGCGCGCGCGTGTCGCGGCGGGCTCTACCAAATTGGCGCTGCCCCATGTGAAGCGAACGCCGCCTAGACTGACAATCAAAAGATCGGCTGCGAGGCGTGAGTGCCGCCCGTTGCCGTTGGGAAACGGGTGGATCGCAACGAGACGGTGGTGAAATCGCACGGCGATCTCGTCGATCGGGAACGTGTTGTGCTCGATCCAGTATTTCACGTCGCCTATCAGCGTGCGGAGTTCCACGCCGATGAGGTAGGCCGCGATACCGATGTTGCGTTCTGTGTTCCGAAAGGTGCCGGCCCACTGCCACACACCGCCGAGCATCCGCTTATGCAGTGCGAGAAGAAAATCTTCGTCGAGCACGTCGCGCTTGCGTCTGAACGCCCAGCGATCGGCATCGGCGATACCGATTTGCTCCGCCTCGTTTAGCTGCGCGCGTGTCGTGATGTAGGTCGGGATAAGCTGCGCGCGCTCATCAGGTGTGAGCGGTGTTGCGGCATCGTCTTCGGCGTCGAAGAGAGGATCGTTCACGGCTCATCCCAAAGGCGACTGCCGTCGCGGCTCAAATCCTCGGCAAGGCGATTGATCTGATCGGTGAGGTCGGAACGCGCGACGGCCTGATCTTCAAGTCGCATCGTGTGGTTCACGCGGGCGAGCTGCGCTTCGGCGAGTTTGCGCGACTGCGCACGCACCATCGCCTCGAGTGACTGGTTAGGTACAATTGCGTAGACGAGCGTGCAGTTCATCGCCTCGGCGGCGTCGCGCAAACTGTTGAGCGTTGTCGTGCCTGCCACCTCTCCTTTTTCGAGAGCGGTGATCGTCGTATGGGTTTTCCCCATCCTTGTTGCGAGCTGGCGAGAAGTCAGACCCAAGGCATCACGGATCGCGCGCAGCCAGCCTTTCGGCGGGCGCGTCGTGTTCTTGATCGAAATCCGCTCAAACTGCTTATCCAAGTGCTTGCGGGCGAGCGCTTGGCTGTCGCTGCGTTTGGCCATAGTCAACCATCCTTTGGGTTTATGGTTCTCTATAGTCGACCAAAAATCAAGTTATCAGTGCATCATAGTCAACCAGATGGGGGAATTCCGTATGACTATGACGCAGGAAAGCCATCGAGCTTGGCAGAACAGGAATATGGCCCTCTATCCTGCGCAGGGCTTTGAAACTCAGTCGCGTCGGCGGCTACAGCGAACCGGTCATCGATCTGGCAACCCTGCTCGATCTGCGACGTCCCGGCCTCTATAGCTACGCCAAGGCAGACGTTCTGCTTCGATCTGTACCAGCCTTCGGAACTGCCGATCGACCATCTCTTTGCCAACCGTGATCCCGCTCGATCGCAGGCGCTTATGGCTGCGCTCGACCCATCAACGGCACCACACGCCTTGAGGATGTCCTCTGTGCAAGGTCATAGTGGAGAATGGCGAAGCTGAGCAGACCTGTTGACAAACACCTGATCGAGAGCGCGAACAAATGCTTCGACAATGGATATCGCCTTCTTGAGGACCGGTACGCGCTTGAGTTCCTCACCGTGTTTGCCGGTCGCTATTACAATGCCATGATCGCACAGGAGGAGTTTGCGAAAGCCTTCATGCTCCTCTTGGTGAAGGATGATGTGATCCCCTTCACGCCCGCAGTCGTTCGAGCAATGAACGACCATGTTTGCAAACAGCTCGTGGGCATGATCATGGAGTACGTGATCATGCATTGGGACAACGCGAATAAGTATATGGAGATGGTCCGAGCGGATATCGAACTAGGAGACTGCTTTCCGCAGGACATCGGAAGCGCCCTTCAGCTCCTGCGCTATGAGAAGATTGGCCGCTGGGAAAGCGGCACGTGGGTTTGGGGGGAAGATCCCAACTATGAGAAATCTGCGCTAGCAATCGCCGAGGGGAAAAAAGATCGCCGGAAGCAGGACGCGCTCTATGTCCGCATCGGGAAGGATGGCCGTGCTTTAAGCATTCCCGATCAAATCGCGTTGGCAGACACAACGGAAGAGGAAGAGCGAGCCAGCCGGTACGGCGGACTCGTTCATGCGGCGCTCAAAGGCGGGCCGCAGGGCTACCGCTATGACAAGACGATTGCAGCTTTGAAACTGCTTTTCGGCCCACCGGGCAGCTAAGCCGCAATGGTGGCTTTAAGAGGCTCTTCGAACTGACGGTGTATATCAGCAGTCTCGGCCAATCGTTTTTCAGCATCTGACTATATTGGTCGATTGTATTGAGATCGGCTTTGATCTCGTCGGTATTCGGCGTTGGAACCTGCTTTCCCGCTGCCTGATCGTGTCCTGAAAATCGGAGACGTGCTTAATTGCAAAGAACACTTTCTTGTAGGCGTCATCGCTGACGATGACCCCACGGAGGCTTTGCATTTGAAGACCTGCGCTGTAGCGCGCCACTACCTTACCAAGAGCATTTCCTCGACCAATCGCCCATGTTTCGCGGAAGGAGCCATGACAGCATGCAGTTCCAGCACCGGCCTCTTGTCCTTGTAAGCCGCAAGTGAACGTCAGGCCTTCAGTCGAATGCCAGGGCCGCCGGTGGCGTCCGCAGGAATGAAAATCACGCCAGCGGCTTCCAAAACCTGCTGAACCTTATCGAGTGTTCGAGATTGCATGTCTCCACGCTCGGACTCGAACCGTTGGATGGTAGAGGGCGCGACGCCTGCCGCTGCGGCGAGGTCTCTCACGCCCAGCCCGACTGCAGTTCGCGCGAGCTTGACCTGTAGCGGAGTAATAATCGGCACGGTGTGCTCCTATATGAATACACCGTGTTGACTTTGTCGGGTCGGTGTGATCATCTTTGCGCACCCTGTTCTGAAATGCCAGCCAACATCCGGGTTCGCGGAGGCTGCTCATGCCAACTGATCTAAGCTCCTCTCAGCCCAGAAAGTGGAGGCGACTCTCTTCAGAGTGTCGGCTGGCTATCGCATTCGCCCGTAACGCCCGAGCCTTCCACGCGATGGCCTGGATTGGCGATGACCGCGTCGGCGCCCAGTCGGCCTATCATTCCGCCATTGCCATTGAACTGGGCCTCAAAGCCTATCTCATGCATCGCGGCTTCTCTGACGATTGGACCCGCGTCTGGCTGCGTCATGACCTGAGCAAGGCGCTCCGCTGCGTCAGGATGCTGGGATTTGAGGGCGTTCCTGACGGTATTGGCGAACTCGCTGCGGTGCTCGGCCCGCTTTATGGCTCAGGGGCCCTGCGCACCGGCATGAAGCCGGACCTCCCGCTTCCGCCCGAAGTCGCCGATCACGTCATCTGTGACCTTCTGAGCGCCGTGGAGGCGGCAATAGGGATCGACAGCGGGACAGATCGGTGACCCCTTCGCCATCGCAGTCCGCCGAGGAAGACCGCCAGCGCCGGGCTCTTGTTGCCGTGATCCGCCGACTGCCCCGGCGCTGTCGGGATGTCTTCATCCTGCATCGCTTCGCCGGAATGCCTTTGGAGCAGATCGCCGAGCACTTGGGCATCGGGAAAAGAGCGGCCGAAGCGCGTTTGGCGGCGGCGCTCGTTCGGCTGAGCCGGGCCATTGATAAGGCGGGCGGCGAAGAGGACTCTGAGCGCTCGTGAGGGTCTAGGGCAGGATAGGCTTTGCGCCGGCATTGTCTGACAAGCGGAGCCGTATTGACCCTCATTTTGGGGTGAGGAGCAGCGCCGCCCGCCCGCTTCAACCCCGCTTCGCGCCCTGCGGGCTGCGGCAAGCGCCGCAGGCGTTGACCCGGTCGGCCGCCGCCGCTGAGGGCTGGGCGTGATCGATGGATCGATCCGCTTTGCAGGGAAGCGGCGGCCGTAGTTTTACGAGGGTGAGGTTCCGAATATGCGCGCAGTTTTAGAGCGATCAGCTTGGCGGCTATGTATGTCCAGCCGTCATCAGAGCCGGAGGCGCGTCGGCGCCAGACTCCGCAAGCCCGGCCAGTTGGCGTACAATCGGCCGTCCGCGTCACCCACACCTGGCCTGATGATCTCCCGATCACCTCGGCCGAGCTCCAGGCGGTGGAGGCGTGGCTTGGCGAGGTGCTCGACGAGGTTCTGGGTCCGCGCCTCTGAGAGGAGCAGAACATGAGCCGCAAAGCCGTCACCACAGGCGTTCAGACCCGCGCCGCCCTCTATCTCCGCGTCTCGACCGGACGACAGGCCGTCAACGACCTCTCCATTCCTGACCAGCGCCGTCAGCTTGAAGCCTATTGCGAGACCAAGGGCTGGGAGGCGACCGCAGAGTATGTCGAGCCGGGCAACACCGCCACCGACGACCGGCGTCCATCCTTCCAATCCATGATTGAGGCGGCCCTGACCAAGCCGCCCGCCTTCGACGTAATCGTGGTGCACAGCTTCTCGCGGTTCTTCCGCGATCAGTTCCAGTTCGAGTTCTATGTGCGGAAGCTGGCGAAGAATGGGGTGCGGCTCGTGTCCATCACCCAGGAGCTGGGCGACGATCCCATGAGCGTGATGATGCGCCAGATCATGACGCTCTTTGACGAGTATCAGTCTCGCGAGAACGCCAAGCACACCCTACGCGCTATGAAGGAGAATGCCCGCCAGGGCTTCTGGAACGGCGCCCGGCCGCCCATCGGCTACCGCATCGTCGCGGCCGAGCAGCGCGGGGCCAAGATCAAGAAGACCTTGGAGATTGACCCGCTCCAAGCCGAGACGGTTCGCACCATCTACCGCTGGGCGCTGACCGGCGACGGAGCGCAGGGACCGATGGGTTTAAAGACCATCGCCACACGCTTGAACGATCAGAACGTCCGAACCAGAGACGGCGGGCGCTGGGGCATCAGCGCTGTCCATCAGATCCTGACCCGCTCGACCTATATGGGCGAGCACCGGTTCAACACCCGCGACCACAAGACCAAGGCGCCGAAGCCTGAGGCGGAACACGCCATCATGGCTGTTCCGGCCATAGTGTCGAAGGCGGACCACGAGGCTGTTCGAGCGCGTCTCGCCTCTCGGAATCCTAAGTGGACCCCGCCTCGCGTCTCCACCGGCCCAAACCTGCTGACGGGCATTTGCTTCTGCGGCGCCTGTGGCGGCGCCATGACTCTGAGGACGGGAAAGGGCAGCGCGGGCGGCCAGTACCGCTACTACGCCTGTTCGACTAAGGCCCGCATGGGCGAGGTAGGCTGCAAGGGCCTCGCCGTCCCGATGCACAAACTCGATGACGCCATCATCGACCACCTCGAATCTCGCTTGCTCGATCCGCATCGTCTAGCGGCGCTGATGGAACAACTTTTAGATCGGCGGGAGGAATGGGCCGATCAGCGGCGCACCCACATCGCGGAGATGCGCAAGCGCGCCACCGAGGCAGACGCCAAGCTCAATCGGCTCTACGAGGCTATCGAGAACGGTCTGCTGTCGCCGGACGACGCCTCGCTGAAGGATCGAGTGGCTGAACTTTCAGGCATCCGCGATCAGGCCAGAGCAGACGCCGAGCGGATCAGCGCGTCAGTAGATCGGCTGGCGCCGACGATCACGCCGGACGCCCTAACCCGCTTCGCCAGCGCCGCACGGCGTAAGCTGCGGGATTGCACCAGCGGTTATCGGCGGGATCACCTCCGAGCTCTGACACAGCGGGTGGAGGTCATCAGCAAGACAGAGGCGCGCATCATCGGCTCACGAACCGAGCTTCTGCGGGCCTTAGCGTCTAGCGATGGTGGAAGTTACGCCGCCGCTGGCGGAGTTCTCGGTTTTAAACCGAAGTGGCGCACCCGACAGGATTCGAACCTGTGACCTCTGCCTTCGGAGGGCAGCACTCTATCCAGCTGAGCTACGGGTGCGTCTGCGGCGACGAGGCCGGACGGCGGTGCTTACAGCATGGGCGGGGCGGTCTCAATCCCTGAACTGCGTCCGCCGGCCGCTTCTTGGCGAGCGGCGCGCGAAGGCCTAGCGTCAGGGACGAGAGAGGGAGATGTCCATGCGCGCTACCACCATCGCCGCCCTGGCGGGCGCCGTCGCCGTTCTGGCCGCCTGCGCGGCGACGCCGAAGCCGAACGCCGACAGTCTGGACGCCGTGGCGCGCGATTACGTCGCCCTGACGCTGGAGATCGGCGAGCGCGAGCCGGGTTATGTCGACGCCTATTACGGCCCGGCGCAGTGGGCCGAGACGGCCAAGGCGCAGCCGCGCGCCCTGCCCCAGCTGGCCAAGAGCGCGGCCAACCTCTCCCAGCGCCTGGACGCCCTGCCGGAGGCTGGGTTGGACGCCCAGAGCCGCCAGCGCCGCGCCTATCTGAAGGCCCATGTCGCGGCGGCCTCGGCGCGGCTGCGGATGCTGCAGGGCGAGAAGCTGGGGTTCGCCGATGAGGCCGAGGCCCTGTTCGGAGTGCGGCCGGAACTGCGGCCCTTGTCGTCCTATGATCCGGTGCTGGCGCGCATCGACGCCCTAATCCCCGGCGAGGGGCCGCTGGCGGAACGGGTCGCCGCCTTCCGCGCCCGCTATGTCATCCCCAAGGACCGGCTGGACACGGTGATGCGCGCCGCCATCGGCGAGTGCAAGGCGCGCACCGAGCGCCGCATGACCCTGCCCGCCGGCGAGACCTTCACGCTGGAGTTCGTCAACGACAAGCCGTGGTCCGGCTACAACTGGTTCAAGGGCGGCTCTTTCAGCCTGATCCAGGTGAACACCGATCTGCCGATCTATATCGACCGCGCGGTCGATCTGGGCTGCCACGAAGGCTATCCCGGCCACCACGTCTACAACGCCCTGCTTGAGCAGACCTTCGTCAAGGACAAGGGCTGGGTCGAGATGAGCGTCTATCCCCTGTTCAGCCCCATGTCCTTCATCGCCGAGGGCAGCGCCAACTACGGCATCGACCTGGCCTTCCCTGGCCATGAACGCACCGAGTTCGAGGCCCAGGTGCTGTATCCGCTGGCCGGGCTGGACCCGGCGACAGCCGAGGCGCAGACGCAGCTGCTGGCCCTGACGCGCGAGCTGGCGCGGGCGGAATATACGGTGGCGGACGCCTATCTGGCGGGGCGCATCGACCGCGAAACGGCGCTGGATCAGCTGCAGAAATACAGCCTCGTGCCGCGCGACCGCGCGGCGCAGCGGTTGGGCTTTATCGAGACCTATCGTTCCTACATCATCAACTATGGCCTCGGCCGCGACATGGTGCAGGCCTGGGTCGAGCGGCAGGGGCCGGACCACTGGAAGACGATGGAGCAATTGCTGGCCAGCCAGACGCTGCCGGTCGACCTGAACTAAGGGTGATCGCAACCCGCGCCGGACCGCCGGCGTTAAGGCAAAGGTTCCTATCTCAGAGGGGTTCACCCATGCGCATCCGCACCTTGACCATCGCCGCCGCCTCCGTCCTGGCGCTCGGCGCCGCCGCCTGCACCCAGGCCGAGCAAAACCAAGCCGAGGCCAACGCCGAAGCCGCCGGCGGCAAGGCCGCCGACGTCGCCGCCCAGACCGGCGAGGTGGTCGAATCCGGCGCCATGAAGGCCGCTCAGGCGGTCGAGGAAGGCGCGGGCAAGGTCGCCGACAAGCTGGAGTCCAATCAGGCCGAGGCCGCCGCCGAGGGACGCCCCGGCGCCGTCGATCCGGCCACGGACACGCGCGTTCCCCACAAGAACTGATTAGCAGGCGCTAGACGCAAAAAAAGGGGCGCGCTGCATTCGCTGCGCGCCCCTTTTTCTTGCCCCGAAGGGCGGAGGGAATCTCAAGCCGCGTCGGGTCGGGAGGTCCCGAAGGGCCGACGATCGCGGCCCGCTCAACTGCGCTCAAGTCGCGAGGGTCCGCGACCCGAGCATAGCGCCCTCAGATGTGTATGGCGTGCCCGAGCGCCCGTAGGCTGGCTTCGTGGAAGGCTTCGCCCAGCGTCGGGTGGACGTGGATGGTTCCGGCGACATCCTCCAGCACCGCGCCCATTTCCAGCATCTGGGCGAAGCTGTTGGACAGCTCCGACACGTGCTGGCCGACGGCCTGGACGCCCAGCAGGCGGTGGTCCGACTTGGAGGCGATGACGCGGACGAAGCCGCCGTCCTCGCCGGCCTCGATGGCCAGGGCGCGGCCGATGGCGGCGAAGGGGAAGACCGCCTGGATCACGTCGTCGCGGCCCTTGACGTCGTCAGGACCGAGGCCCGCCGAGACGATCTCCGGCTCGGTGAAGCAGACGGCGGCGATGGTGGTCGGGTCGAACACGCGATCATGACCGGCGATGATTTCGGCCACGACTTCACCTTGCGCCGAGCCCTTGTGCGCCAGCATAGGTTCGCCGGTCAGGTCGCCGATGGCCCAGACGTTCTTCATGCTGGTGGCGCAGCGATTGTCGATCTTCACGAACGGGCCGTTCATGGCCACCCCCATGTTCTCCAAGCCCCAGCCCTGGGTCCGCGCGCGGCGGCCGACGGTGACCAGCACCTTGTCGGCATTCAGCTGCATCGGGTTTCCGTCCTTGTCGGTGACGTTCAGCTTGCCGTCGCCGAACCCTCCCGCGCGGGCGCCGAGCAGCAGCTGCACGCCGTGTTTCTCCAGCCATTTGGCGACCGGGTCGGTCAGGGCCTTGTCGTAGAGCGGCAGGATGCGCTCGGCCATCTCGACGATGGCGACTTCGGCGCCCAGCTTGCGGAAGGCGATGCCCAGCTCCAGGCCGATATAGCCGCCGCCGACGACGACCAGCTTCTTGGGAACCTCGGGCAGGCTCAGGGCCTCGGTGGACGAGATCACGTCGCCGCCGAAGGGCAGGAAGGGCAGTTCGACCGGCTCCGACCCTGTGGCCAGGATGACGTGTTCGGCGGTGATGCGGATGTCGCCGTCGTCGGTTTTCACGGTGCAGGTCTTGGCGTCCGAAAACTCGGCCCAGCCCTTGATGACCTTGACCTTGGCCTTCTTCAGCAGGGCGGCGACGCCGGCGTTCAGCTTTTTGACCACGCCGTCCTTCCACTCGACCGTCTTCGACAGGTCGATGGCCGGGGTGGAGGCGGTGATGCCCAGCGTGCCCGCGTCGGACGCGGCCTTGGCCACCGTTTCAAACTTGCCCGCCGCGTGGATGATGGCCTTGGAGGGGATGCAGCCGACGTTCAG
Source organism: Brevundimonas sp. M1A4_2e (assembly GCF_053345555.1). Taxonomy (NCBI): domain Bacteria; kingdom Pseudomonadati; phylum Pseudomonadota; class Alphaproteobacteria; order Caulobacterales; family Caulobacteraceae; genus Brevundimonas; species Brevundimonas sp. M1A4_2e. Next base: position 13,191 of record NZ_JBKFAI010000003.1, read on the forward strand.
GCAGGTGCCGCCGAGACCGGGCGACGCATCCACCAGCACGGTCTCCAGACCCAACTGGCCGCAACGGATGCCTGCGACATAGCCGCCGGTTCCGGCGCCGATGATCAGGACTTTGGTCTTGAGGGTCTGGGTCACCTGTTCAGGCTCCTTAGTCGATCAGCTGCCGCCCGAAGAGCTTCGGCGATACGCGGATCGTAGATGAAACGCGGTCCATCACTGTCGATGATGGACCAGCCAGAGTTGGGAAGAAGACGTGTCGGCAAGCCGTTACGTCTCAGATAGAGCACCACGACCGTGCCGCGCTCGGGAGGAAAGAAGCCGCATTCCCTGTCGACGCCGTTGATATGCCGCATACGGTGGATCTCCTCGGGGCCGACAGTCCCTTTGATGATCGCCACGGTGCGCCAGGTTAGCCGCGCATGGTCGCGCGTGAGCCAAGCACGTCCATCGAGCCGAGCCAAAACGACGCTGTCAGCTTGATCCCAATGCAAGCGCTGCCTTGCAAGATCTGCAGAATGGTCAGCATCGAACATCACCGTGCAGGCGATGGTGGCGCTCGGTCCCAAGAGGCACAGTATGAATGCGCCAAAGGCTGCTGCGAGCGACGTTCGCATTCCGCTCTACATCCACAAGGTCGCCGGGTTCTCCAGCAGGTCTTTGATTTTCTGCACGAAGACCGCCGCGTCATGGCCGTCGACGATGCGGTGATCGAAGCTAGAGGACAGGTTCATCATCTTGCGCACGACCATCTGGCCGTTCCGCACCACGACGCGCTCCTCGATCTTGTTCGGACCGACGATGGCGACTTCCGGGTGGTTGATGATGGGCGTGTGCACCACGCCGCCGAGCGTGCCCAGCGAGGTGATGGTGATGGTCGAGCCGGACAGCTCCTCACGCTTGGCGCTGCCGTCCTTGGCGGCGCCCGAGACGCGGGCGATCTCCTCGGCCGTGTCATAGGCGTCGCGCGCCTCGGCGTGGCGGACGACCGGGACCATCAGGCCGTTCGGCGTCTGGGCGGCGATGCCCAGATGGACGGCGTTGTGCTGGGTCAGCACGCCCGCCTCGTCATCATAGGTGGCGTTGATGTTCGGCTGGTCCTTCAGGGCCACGACGATGGCGCGGGCGATGAAGGGCAGGACGTTCAGCTTGGGCTTCCCCGTGCCTTTGTTCTGGGCGTTCAGGTGGGCGCGCAGCTCTTCCACCGCCGTCATGTCGATGTCCTCGACATAGGTGATGTGCGGGATGCGACGCACGCTCTCGGCCATCTTCTCCGCGATCTTGCGGCGCAGGCCGATGATGCGGACCTCGTTGGTGCCTTCGGCCTTGACGTAGAGCGAACCGCCCGAGGCTGTGGCGGGGGCAAACGTGCCGCCACGCGCGACGAAGGCGTCCAGATCGGCGTGCTCGATGCGGCCCGCGGGGCCGCTGCCCGGCACGAAGACCAGGTCGATTCCCAGATCCCGCGCGCGGTTGCGCACGGCGGGCGAGGCCAGCGGGCGCTCGCCCGGCTGGCGGCCGGTCACGGCGGGAACGGGCCTGGCGTCGGCCTTGGGCGCAGCAGCAGACTTGGCGGCCGGTGCGGCGACAGGCGCAGGCGCGGCCTTCTCGGCCTTGGCGGCAGGCGCCGGAGCGGCGGCGGGGGCTTCGGCGACGTTGCCCTTGCCCGCCACGTTGAAGCTGACCAGCGGGCCGCCGACGGCGATCTGCTGACCGGCTTCGCCGTGCAGGGCGACGACGACGCCGGAGACCGGGCTGGTCAGTTCGACCGTCGCCTTGTCGGTCATGACCTCGGCCAGAATCTGGTCTTCCTCGACCGTGTCGCCGACCTTCACGTGCCAGCCGACCAGTTCGGCTTCAGCGGTGCCTTCGCCGACGTCGGGCAGTTTGAAGACGTGGTTGGCTCCGGGTGCGGCCGTCGGCCCCTCCGTCGCCTTCGGCGCCACCTCCCCATTGGCATGGGGAGGAGAAAGCGAGGGCTTTTCCTCCCCACCTTGTGGGGAGGGGGACCGCGTAGCGGTGGAGGGGCTTTCGGCGACCGCTTCCGCATTGCCTTCGCCCTCGACCTCGAACTCGGCCAGCGGGCCGCGCACGGCCATCATCTGGCCGGGCTCGCCGTGCAGGGCGGTGACGACGCCCGCGACCGGGCTGGTCAGCTCGACCGTGGCCTTGTCGGTCATGACGTCGGCGACGATCTGATCCTCGGCGACGGTGTCGCCGACCTTGACGTGCCAGCCGACCAGTTCGGCCTCGGCGGTGCCTTCGCCAACGTCAGGAAGCTTGAAAACAAAACGACCCATCTTAGCGACCTCCCATCATGACGGCTTTCAGCGCGTCGGCGACCCGCTGCGGTCCGGGGAAATATTCCCATTCAAAGGCGTGCGGATAGGGCGTGTCCCAGCCGGTCACGCGCGCCACCGGCGCCTCCAGGTGATAGAAGCAGCGCTCCTGCACCAGAGCGCTCAGCTCGCCGCCGAAGCCCGAGGTTTTGGGCGCCTCGTGCACGATGACGCAGCGGCCGGTCTTCTTGACCGAGGCCTCGATGGCTTCGATGTCCAGCGGCACCAGGGTGCGCAGGTCGATGACCTCGGCGTCCACGCCCGCGTGCTCGGCGCCGGCCAGGGCGACCCAGACCATGGTCCCATAGGCTAGGATGGTCACGTCATTGCCTTCGCGCATCACGCGGGCCTTGCCGATCGGCTCGACGTATTTGCCGGTCGGGACCTGGGCCAGGTCCTGGGCCTTCCAAGGGCTGACCGGCTTTTCGTGCCAGCCGTCGAAGGGGCCGTTGTAGAGGCGCTTGGGCTCGAAGAAGATGACCGGGTCGTCGTCCTCGATCGCCGCGGTCAGCAGACCCTTGGCGTCATAGGGGTTGGACGGGATCACCACCTTCAGGCCGGCGATGTGGGTGAACAGGCTTTCCGGCGACTGGGAGTGCGTCTGGCCGCCGAAGATGCCGCCGCCGTAGGGGCTGCGCACCACCATCGGCGTGGTGAACTGGCCGCCCGAACGATAGCGCATCTTGGCCGCTTCGGAGACGATCTGGTCGTAGGCTGGATAGATGTAGTCGGCGAACTGGATCTCGACCACCGGGCGCAGGCCATAGGCGGCCATGCCGATGGCCGTGCCGACGATGCCGGATTCCGAGATCGGGGCGTCGAAGCTGCGGTTCAGGCCGTGCTTCTTCTGCAGGTGGTCGGTGACGCGGAAAACGCCCCCGAAATAGCCCGCGTCCTCGCCATAGGAGACGACCGTGGGGTCTTCGGCCATCTTGACGTCCAGGGCCGAGTTCAGGGCCTGGATCATGTTCATCGGCGCAATGGCGGGGCCGTCCGGGGCGACCGACGCCGGGGCGTCCTTCTGGTCGACCATGTCGGCTTCAATCTTGTCGTTGATCTCGGCCATGACTCAGACTCCCACTTCGCGGCGCTGTTCGATCAGGCGCCAGTCCTCGGTCGCATAGACCTCTTCGAACATGGTCTTCACGCTGGGGCGCGATTGGCCCAGGGTGCCGATGGCCTCGGATTCACGGGCGGCGGCGCGGACCTTCTCGACCGCTTCCTTCTCGGCTTCTTCCTGCTGTTCGTCCGACCATTCGCCCAGGCCGATCAGGTGTTGCTTCAGGCGGGCGATCGGATCGCCCAGCGGCCACTTCTCGTGCTCGTCGCCAGGGCGGTAGCGGCTGGGATCGTCCGAGGTCGAGTGCGGGGCGCCGCGATAGGTGAACAGTTCGATGATCGTCGCGCCCTGATTGGTTCGGGCGCGCTCCTCGGCCCACTGGGTCGCGGCCCAGACGGCCAGGAAGTCATTGCCGTCGACGCGCAGGGCCGGCAGGCCATAACCGATGCCCTTGGACGCGAAGGTGGTCTCAAGTCCGCCGGCGATGCCCTGGAAGGACGAGATGGCCCACTGGTTGTTGACGATGTTCAGGATGACCGGCGCGCGATAGACGGCGGCGAAGGTCAGGGCCGAGTGGAAGTCGCTCTCGGCCGTCGAGCCGTCGCCGATCCAGGTGATGGCGATCTTGTCGTCGCCGCGGATGGCCGAGGCCATGCCCCAGCCCACGGCCTGAACATACTGCGTGCCCAGATTGCCCGAGATGGTGAAGAAGCCGTAGTCCTTGGCCGAATACATGATCGGCAGCTGGCGGCCCTTGATGGGGTCTTCGGCGTTCGAATAGATCTGGTTCATCATGGTCGCGAGCGGATAGTCGCGCGCGATCAGAAGGCCCTGCTGGCGATAGGTCGGGAAGCCCATGTCCTCGCGGCTCAGGATCATCCCTTGCGCGACCGCAATGGCCTCTTCGCCGGTGCACTTCATATAGAAGCTGGTCTTGCCCTGGCGGTGGGCGCGGTGCATCCGGTCGTCGAAGGCGCGCGTCAGGATCATGGCCTTCAGGCCGCGACGCATGGTCTCAGGGTCCAGCTTGGGGTCCCACGGCCCGACGGCCTTGCCCTGATCGTCCAGCACGCGGATCAGGCGGAAGGCGTGATCGCGCATCTCGGCGGGGGTCGTGCTGACGTCCGGGCGGGCGACCGCGCCGGGCTCGTCGAGCTTCAAATGGCTGAAATCAGGCGTATCTCCCGGCCGGCCCGAAGGCTCCGGGACGCGCAGCGACAGCGTCGGGGTATTCTTCATCAATGCCTCCCGTCCGGTTGAACCGGCCGCGTTTCCTTATGAACTAGGGCATAGCATGTCGGCTCACTGTTAGCTCTTCCAAAAACACTCTTGCCAAATACCAATTTGAGGTATTTTATTGCGCAGAAAGCAAATTCGGAGAAAGCCTTTGGCCGACGAACTCGACCCCATCGACGCGCGCATCCTTGACATCCTTCAGCAGGACGCAGGCCTGTCCGTCGCGGAGGTGGCTGATCGCGTCGGCCTGTCGGCGTCGCCGTGCTGGCGCCGGATCAAGAGACTGGAGGACTCTGGCCTGATACGCAAGCGTGTCACGCTGCTGGACGCCGGACTTCTGGGCCTGGACTTCGAGGTCTACGCCATCGTCAAGCTGAGCCTGCCGACGCGCGACAATCTGCAAATCTTCGAGGAAGCCGTCGAGGGCTGGCCCGAAGTGGTGCAGTGCGCCACCATCACCGGGCGCGAAGACTATGTCCTGCGCATCATCACCACCGACATGCACGCCTTCGACCAGTTCCTGCGCGACAAGCTGCTGACGCTGGGCATCGTCTCCAACTGCGAGAGCCATATCGTCACGCGCGGGGTGAAGAACGTCACCACCCTGCCGCTGGGGATCATCACGCCGCACGTCGGCTGATCGGCCGCACCGTCCTGACGCCTCGCCGCCTCAGCTGAGGCGGTGGAAGGCGACGGCGTGGACCTTGTCCCGCCCCAGCAGAGCCGCCAAGGGAGCGGTCGCGAACAGGGACGCCACCGCCGCATCGCGCACGTCCAGCCCCCCGGTAAAGGCGCCGAAGGCGGGCATGATCAGCCGCCGCCCGTCCGTCACGAAACACGGACGCCGCACCCCCCGGCCATAGGCGGCGACGCGCGCGGCCGGATGCAGATGGCCCGCGACCTCTCCGGGCGCCGGCTCGATCTGCGGCTCGTGGATCAGATACAGGCCGCCCAGCGCCATCGTCTCGACCACGCGGCCCGGCAGCTGGTCCAGGGCGCCGGCCAGGGCGTCCAGATCATGGTTCCCCTCCAGCCAGACCCAGTCGCGCCCGGCCGCCAGCCTCTCCAGCCGCGCCAGCTGGGCGCCGTCCATGCGCGACACCGCCTTTGAGTCATGAAAGCTGTCGCCCAGCAACACGACCGTGCGCGGGTCCAGCGCGTCGATCTCGGCCTCGAGCTTGGCCAGGGTCGCGGGGCTGTCATAGGGCGGCAGCATCTGGCCGCGCGCCGCAAAGGCCGAGCCCTTCTCCAGGTGCAGGTCGGAGGCGATAAGGGCCTGACGCCTCGGCAGCCACAGGGCCCCGGAACAGCGCAGCACGCAGGCCTCTTCGTTGACCGTCAGCTTCAGCCCGCCGCAGGGATGGCGATAGGGCGATAGGGTTTCGCGCAGGGCGTCGTTCATCGCCCTTCTCCCCTCGGGGGAGAAGGTGGGCGGCGGAGCCGCTCGGATGAGGGGGCTGTATCCGCAGGCAAGCCGCTAAAAGACGAGCACGCAACTGGCGTCCCCCTCATCCGCCTTGCTGCGCAAGCCACCTTCTCCCCCGAGGGGAGAAGGACGCACGATTGCTTCACGCCGCCCCCTTCAGCGCTTCGGGCGCGTCTTCCATGACTTCGGCGATCAGGGCCTCGGCGCTTTCATCCAGGATCATCTCGGCCGCGTCGCCCCCGACCCGTTCACGACCGATCTGCACCAGCACCGGCACGCTGAAGGGCGAGGGCCGGTCCAGCGCCTTATGCACGATGCGGCCGTGGATGCGGCTCAGCAACTGACCCAGCCGCGCCACGTCCAGCAGGCCCGTCGCCGCATCCGCGCGCGCCGTCCTCAGCAGCAGGTGGTCGGGCTGGTGCCGCCGAAGCACGTCATAGATCAGGTCGGTCGAAAAGGTCACTTGCCGTCCGGTCTTCTCGGCCCCCGGCTGACGCTGCTCGATCAGGCCGGAAATCAGCGCACAGTTGCGGAAGGACCGCTTCATCATGAAGCTCTCCTCGAGCCAGGCCTCCAGATCGTCGCCCAGCATGTCCGGCTCGAACAGGGCGTCCAGATCGATGTCGTCCATCGGCCGGATCGACCAGATCGCCAGCGAATAGTCCGTCACCACAAAGCCCAGCGGGCCGACGCCCATCCGGTCCAGTCGCCGGGTCAGCAGCATGGCCAGCGTCGTGTGCGCCAGCCGCCCCTCGAACGGATGGGCGACCAGGAAATGCCGCGTGCCCCTCGGAAAGGTCTCGACCAGCAGGGTCTGGGCTTCAGGGATGGCGCTGCGCAGCTCCTGCAGCTCCAGCCACTCCTGCACGTCGGAGGGCAGGACGCGCCAGTGATCGCGGTCCTGCACCATGCGCCGCACCCGCTCGGCCAGGGACGTGCCCAGCGGGAACTTCGAGCCTCCGTAAGAGGGGATCTTCGGGTCTTTATCCACGGCGGGCGCGACCAGGGCGTCGGTCCCGGCGATGCCCTGGAAGGCCCACACCTGACCGGCGAAGACGAAGGTGTCGCCCGGCGTCATCTGCTCGAAATACCACTCCTCGGCCTCGCCGATCTTGCGGCCAGCGACCAGATGCTTGCCCCCTGCCCTGCGACCGGCGACGCGCACGTTGAGATTGGCCGCCGAGACGATGGCGCCGACGTTCATCCGGTGGCGCTGCGCCATCTGGGCGTTGCGGACCTTCCACTTGCCTTCGCGGGTGCGCACGATACGGGCGAAACGGTCGTAGGTCCGCAGCGCATAGCCGCCGGTGGCGACCAGATCGACCACCTCCTCGAAAGCTTCATAGGTCAGGCCGCGATAGGGGCCGGCCGTCGTCACTTCGGCGTATAGGTCCGACAGATCAAAGGGTTCCGAACAGGCGCAGCCCATGACGTGCTGGGCCAGCGTATCCAGCGTGCCGGTGTGCTCCGGCTCCCAGTCGAAGGCGTTCTCGGCCACGGCCTCGCGCGCGGCCTGGCATTCCAGCATCTCGAACCGGCTGGCCGGGACCATCAGGGCCCGCGAGGGCTCGTCCAGCCTGTGGTTGGCCCGGCCGATGCGCTGCACCAGCCGACTGGCCCCCTTGGGCGCCGCCAGCTGGATTACGAGGTCGACGTCGCCCCAGTCGATGCCCAGGTCCAGCGTCGAGGTGCAGACCACGGCCTTGAGGTCGCCGCGCGCCATCGCCGCCTCGACCTTGCGCCTCTGTTCTGCCGCCAGCGAGCCGTGGTGCAGGGCGATGGGCAGGTCGTCCTCATTGATCGCCCACAGCGACTGGAAGACGAACTCGGCCTGCCAGCGGGTGTTAACGAAGATCAGGCTGAGCTCTGAGCGCCGGATGGCGTCGTAGACCTCTGGGATGGCGTGAACGCCGGTGTGCCCGGCCCACGGCACGCGGCCTTCGCTGACCAGCACGTCGACCACGGGCGGCGCCCCGGGGTCGCCCAAAACAACCCGCACTCCTTCTCCCCTCGGGGAAGAAGGTGGCTCGCGCAGCGAGACGGATGAGGGGGACGCCTGATCCAGACGGTCGGCGTCGAGTTTGTCCCTAACGTCCCCCTCATCCGAGCGGCTCCGCCGCCCACCTTCTCCCCCGAGGGGAGAAGGAGAAAGCCAGTCGGCGATCTTTGCCGGATCGTCCACCGTCGCCGACAGCGCCACCCGCCGCATCCCCGGCGCGAACGCCTGCAACCGCGCCAGCCCCAGCGCCAGCAGGTCGCCGCGCTTGCCGCTCCAGATGGCGTGGACCTCGTCCAGCACCACGCATTTCAGGTCGGCGAAATAGTCCCTCGCCCCCTCCCAGGCGCAAAACAGGGCCAGCTGCTCCGGCGTGGTCAAAAGGATGTCGGGCGGGAAGTCGCGCTGGCGCTGCTTCTTCGACTGTTTGGTGTCGCCGGTGCGGCTCTCTACGTGGATGTTCAGCCCGATCTCGCGGATGGGCGTCATCAGATTGCGCTCGACGTCGGTCGTCAGGGCCTTCAGCGGCGACAGATAGAGGGTGTGAACGCCCGAGCCCGGCCCCGTTTCGGGTCGAGGCCCCCGTTCGGCCAGGTCGATCAGGCTGGGCAGAAAGCCCGCCAGCGTCTTGCCCCCGCCGGTCGGCGCCACCAGCAGGGCGTGCTGACCGGCCTGCGCGGCGGCGACCATCTCCAGCTGATGCCGGCGCGGCGACCAGCCCCGACCGGCGAACCAGTCGGCGAACAGAGGCGGAAGCGTTGCAGTGCGCGGCGTCGTCACGACAGGCCTATAACATGTTCCCGTTCCGTTTCATCACCTCTGGCGCTATTGAGCGAGAGTGACTGTTGAATCCGCCGACATCCGGACCGTTCCGTCCCTGACGTTCGACCTGCCCCCCGCGCTGGCCACCCCGCCGGGGGCCGGGGCCGTGTGCGACGATCAGGGCGCGAGGAAGATCGGGCGAGGGGCCGCCGAGGGCCTGTTCACCGGCGGCGCCGTCATCGTCGCCCACGCCGGACTGACCGCGCGGCGTCTGGGCCTGGCGCCGCCGCCGCGCTCGGCCGAAATGCTGGATGCGCTGGAGCTGTTCGCCTTCGTGCGCCCGGCCCGGTTTTGCGCCCCGTCGGCCACCGGGCTGGCGCTGGCCCTGGGGCGCGAGGAGCCGCGGGGCGCCGAGGCCCAGGCCGCCGCCCTGCGCGCCGCCGCCGCCGACCTGCTGGCCGAACTGGCCGCGCCCGCCTACCCAGGGCGGGAGGAGGCCTATGCGCTGGCCCTGACGCTGGAACGGGCGGGCTGGGGCTGGGCGCCGCGCGTGCTTCAAGCCCTGCGCGCCGGGCCGTTGCGCGACCGCCAGCAACGCGGCTCGGGCCTCGACGTCTGGGCCCGGCTTCAGGAGTGGGAGGACGAGGCGCCGCGCGGCGAGGCCGGGTCGGCCCCCGTCGACTCTGAGAGCGCCCGCATCCGTCTGGACAAGCTGCTTCAGGCCTCGGGTCTGGACGAGACGCGGCCCGCCCAGTCCGACTATGCGGCCGAGGCGGCTTACGCCTTCTCGCCGCGCAACGAGGAGGGGCGTCCGCGCGTCCTGCTGGCCGAGGCGGGGACCGGCACGGGCAAGACCCTGGGCTATCTGGCGCCCGCCAGCCTGTGGGCCGAGCGCAACGCCGGCGCGGCGTGGATCTCGACCTACACCCGCGCCCTGCAACGCCAGATCGACCGCGAGAGCCGCGCCCTGTGGCCCGACGAGGCCGAGCGGCGGCGCAAGACGGTGGTGAGGAAGGGCCGCGAGAACTATCTCTGCCTGCTGAACCTCCAGGACATGGTGCAGGCGGCGCAGCTGGGCAACGGCGACCTGATCGGCATGGCCTTGGCCGCGCGCTGGGCCGCCCATACCCGCGACGGCGACATGACCGGGGGCGACTATCCCGGCTGGCTGCCGGGCCTCTATGCGACCGCGCCCATGCATCAGGCGGGACCGGCCAATCTGGTCGACCGGCGCGGCGAGTGCGTCCACGCCGCCTGTCCCCACTATCGCCTGTGCTTTGTCGAAAAGACCATCCGCGCCAGCCGCCGGGCCGATCTGGTGGTGGCCAATCATGCGTTGGTGATGACCCAGGCCGCCTTCGACGGCGCCCGCACCGCGCGGGGCCTGAAGCAGGACGGCGAGACGGCGGCGCTGAAGCGCATCGTCTTCGACGAGGGCCACCACCTGTTCGACGCCGCCGACAGCGCCTTCTCCGCCTGCCTGTCGGGGCAGGAGGCGGCCGAGCTGCGCCGCTGGATCCGCGGGCCGGAGGGACGCGGCCGTCGCGGGCGCGGGCTCGAGCAACGGCTGGGCGACCTGTGCGCCGACAACGAGGCCGCCCGCGCGGCCCTGACCGACGCCTTGCGCGCGGCGGCGCAACTGCCCGGCGAAGGCGTGTCCGGCCGCATCGCGCCGGCGTCCGGCGAAGTGAACCCCATCGGCCCGATCGAGCGCTTCCTGGTGGCGGCGCTGGAGCAACTGCGCGCTCGCGCCGCCGAGAGCGGCGGGACCGAGTTCGGCCTGGAGTGCCCGCTGCATCCGGTCACCGAGCCGGTGCTGGCGGCCGCGCGCGAGGCGGCCAAGGCCATCGCCGACCTCGAGGCGCCGCTGCTGACCCTGTCGCGCCATCTGGAAGACATCCTCGACGAGGAGGCGGCCGAGCTGGACGGCGCCGCCCGCGCCCGCATCGAGGGGGCGCTGCGCGGCATGGACCGGCGCGCGCGCATGACCCTGCCCGGCTGGCGCTCCATGCTGGCGGCGCTGGAGGAGGGCGGCCCAGATGGCGACATGGGGCCCGATCCCGATTACGTCGACTGGCTGAGCGCGGAGGCCGCGTTCGGCCGCATCCACGACGTGGCCTTGCGTCGTCACTGGATCGACCCGACCGTGCCGCTGGAGGCGGCGGTGGTCATGCCCTCGCACGGGGTGCTGGTGACCAGCGCCACCCTGTCCGATCCGGCGGCCGATGACCCCTTTGACCTGGCCCGTCTGCGCACCGGCGCGGCGCGCCTGATCGAACCGGCGCGGACGCTGAAGGTGGACAGCCCGTTCGACTATGCGACCAACAGCCGGGTCATCGTCGTCAATGATCTGGTCAAGGACGACCCGCGCCAGATCGCGGCGGCCATGCGCGAACTGTTCCTGGCGGCGGGCGGCGGAGGCTTAGGGCTGTTCACCGCCATCCGTCGGTTGAAGGCGGTCTATGAACGGCTGGGGCCGGAGCTGGCGCGGGCGGGCCTGCCGCTCTACGCCCAGCACGTCGATCCGCTGGAGGTCGGGGCGCTGGTCGATGTTTTCCGCGCCGAGCGGGACAGCTGCCTGCTGGGCACCGATGCGGTCAGGGACGGCGTGGACGTGCCGGGGCGCTCCTTACGCGTTCTGGCCTTTGACCGCGTGCCCTGGCCGCGCCCGGACCTGCTGCACAAGGCGCGGCGCGAACGGTTCGGCACGGGCTCGGGCGGGCGCTCCTGGGACGACGCCCTGGCGCGCGGGCGGATCGCTCAGGCGTTTGGTCGCCTGATTCGCCGGGCGGACGACCGGGGCGTCTTCGTCATGCTGGACGCCGCCTGCCCGACCCGCCTGTTCGCCGCTCTGCCGCCGGGCACGGAGGTGCTGCGGTTGGGGCTGGCCGAGACGGTGGAGTTGACCAAGGCGTTCCTCGCTTCATCTTCATCATCGTCCGATGAAGCCTAGCCGCGAACCGGCGCCGCCTTCGCCTTTATGGCGCCCCCGGTCCATGCGCTATAGGGGCGCAAATCCGGAGATTGCATGACCGACGCCGCCCCGCATCACAGCCGCAAGGGACTGATCATTCCCTTCGCCATCGTCGCCGTCCTCCTCGTTCTGTGGACCGGCTGGTGGTTCTTCCTGACGCAGCAGATCGAGCGGCAGATGGAGGGCAAGATCGCCGGGCTGCAGCAGAGCGGCTGGACCATCGAACACGCCGGAATCTCCACCACGGGATGGCCGATGCACGCGCGGGTGACGATCAAACACCTGGACGTCGTCGCCCCGTCCGGTCATGCGATCGCTGCGCCCGAGATGATCGCCCAGGCCAACGCCTATAACCCCACGCGCTGGGTGCTGGCGGCGCCGGACGGCCTGACGGTCACGCGCGCGCAGAAGGGCAAGACGGCGATCCGCGCCGAGGGCATCCGCATGAGCGTGCACGGCCTGACCCAGCGCTGGCCCAATCTGGCGCTGGAGCTGGAGAAGCCGGTCTTCACCGCCCTGCCGGACGCCGAGCCCTTCCCGCTGAAACAGGCGCGTCTGGTGCAGTTCTACATGCGGCCGCATCTGGTCGGTTCGGACATGCCGACCGACGACGTGGATGTGCTGTTCCGTCTGGTCGACGGCGAGGGCCGCGCCAACGGTCCGGTCGAGGGCTTCACCCAGTCGGGAATGCTGAACGCCCAGATCGAGGCGGTGATCGAGAAGGCCTCGGCCCTGCGCAAAGGCGCGGACGCCAAGGGATTGCTGACCGCCTGGACGGCGGCGGGCGGGCGCTTCATTGACGTGAAGGGCCAGCTTCAGGCGGGCGAGAGCAAGGCCTTCGTCTCCAGCGACGCCCTGTCGGCCGACGCCAAGGGCCAGCTGGAAGGCGAGGTCTTCGTGCGCGCCGAGAAGCCGCTGGCGGCCATCGTCGGCCTGGCGGGCGCCCAGCAGGGCGGGGCGCTGGATCGCGCCGCCGCCGCAAAGGCCGCCGCGGCCACGCCTCAGGGCGGAACCGGCGACGACGGTCAGGGCGTGGAGCTGGCCATCCAGTTTCGCGGCGGCCGCACCTATCTGGGGCCGTTCGCCCTGGCGCCTGCGCCGCAGCTGTTCTGAGGCTGCCCCTGTCATGCTGATCGAGCCGCCCGCCGACGAGGAACGCCTGGCGCTGGAACGCGCCGTGGCCGAGGCCGCTCGCGCCCGGCTGGCGGCGGGGCCGCGCGGCTCAGTTGACGGCGACGCCATCGCCCTGCGCGCAATTCTGTCGGGGATGAGCTTGTCCGAAAAGGCGGCGGTGCGCGCGGTGTTGGGGCGGCTGGAGGCGGCGGACGGACGCCCCCTGATCGCCTGTGGGGCGCTGTCGCAGGTGCTGGCGGCCGATCGCTGGGGCCTGGCGGCGCGGCCGATGTCCGAGGCGGATCAGGCGCTGCTCGCCGTGCGCGACGGGGCGGCGAAGAAGGCGCGCGCCCTGATCGATCTGTCGGCGCGGCCGTGGTGGGGGCGGCTGCTGGCTTTGCCCATGCTGAAGGTCATCGCCGCCCTGCCCGATGACGCGGCTGGAGCTCCGCGCGCCCTGATGGTCGGAACCGAGGCTCCGGGGCCGACGGGCGACGACCGCACCTTCTGGGTCACCGACAGCGCCTGGCCGGACGCTCGCATCGTCGAGGCCCTGTCTCAGGCCGGTCTGGCGGCCGAATTTCTATCGGGCGGAGGCGGGTTGAAGCTGTTCGTCCTGACAGGCTATGTGCAGGCCGAAGACATCAGGCTGGACGGCGCGCCCGGCGGCCTGACCGGCGTCATCGGCGCCGCTCCCGTCTTTTGAACATGGCTGCCGGCAGGGGATGAAGCGCGCATGACCGAAGCGAACCAGGCGCCGTCCGACGGCGCGCCACAACCCAAGCGCGGCCTGCTGGACATCGCCCCCTACGTCGGCGGCAAGAGCGCCATCGCGGGCGTGGCCAAACCGATCAAGCTGTCCTCCAACGAAAACGCGCTGGGCGCGGGCGAGAAGGCGCGCGAGGCCTTCGCCGCCGCCGCCTCTTCGATCCACCTCTATCCCGACGGCCGGGCCGACCGTCTGCGCGCCGTGGTGGCCGAGGCGCACGGGCTGGAGCCGGAGCGGCTGATCTTCGGCAATGGATCGGACGAAGTCTTCGCCCTGCTGAACCAGACCTATCTGGAGGCCGGGGACAACATCGTCACCAGCCAGTACGCCTTCGTCGCCTACCAGATTTCGGCCCGCGCCTGTCAGGCCCAGGTCAAACTGGCGGCCGAGCCGGAGCTGCGCGCGGACGTCGACGCCATGCTGGCTCTGGTCGATGAGCGGACCAAGCTGGTCTATCTGTCGAACCCGGCCAATCCGACCGGCAGCTACGCCACGGGCGAGGAAATCCGCCGCCTGCACGCGGGCCTGCCGCCGCACGTCATCCTGGTGATCGACGAAGCCTACGCCGAGTTCGTGACCGAGCCGGACTGGGAGAGCGCCTTCGATCTGGCGCGCACGGCGCCCAACATCGTCGTCACCCGCACCTTCTCCAAGCTGCACGGGCTGGGCGGTCTGCGGGTGGGCTATGGCTATGCGCCGCTGGCGGTGGAGCAGGCCATCGACCGCATCCGTCTGCCGTTCAACGTCTCCCTGCCCGGCATCGAGGCGGCCATCGCCGCCCAGGGCGACGAAGCGCACCAGAGGGCCTCGCGCGATCTGGTGGCCGAGTGGCGGCCGCGCCTGACCCAGGCGATCAAGGGCTTCGGTTTCGAGGTCTTTCCGGCCTCGGGCAACTTCATCCTGATCCGCTTCCCCGATGCGAAACGCCCGGCTTCGGCGGCGCAGGACTATCTGCAGGCCAAGGGGATCATCGTGCGCGGCGTAGGCAGCTATGGCCTGCCCGATTGCCTGCGAGTGACGATCGGGACCGAGGATCAGAACCGCGCCTTCCTGGACGCCCTCAGCGAGTTCGCGGCGGGCTAAGGCCTCAGCCGCCGCTGTTGAAGCGCACCACGCCGATGACCCCGGCGCGCCAGACGTAGTCGTCCTCGATCAACGGGCTGTCCTTGATGTCGCCCAGACGCTGTTCGTAGTTGACGAAGGCGCCGACGCCGTAGCGGTCGCCGATCGGCACGGCCAGCATGGCTGCGGCGCCTGCGGCCGACAGGCCGCCCGACGGCGTGAAGGCGGCGTAGTCGGTATTGGCGGCTTCCTGAGCGGTGACGCCGTAATAGCGCTGGACGCGCGCGTCGCCGCCGCCGCGCATATAGGCCATCGTCTGCAACAGGCCGACGGGCGTCACGCGCTGGTGGCTGACCGAGCCGTAGTACTCAAGACCGGCGTCGTCGCCGGTGGCGTCATGCTGGATGCGGCCTCCGACCACGACATTGCCCGGCAGACGTTTGAAGGCGTAAAGGGCCGCATCGGCGCCGTAGCCGGGCCGGTCCAGGCCCTCGATGTCGCCCGACGCAAAGCGCGGACGCAACTGAACGCCCGCATGGAAGCCGTCGCGCTTGACCGCGTTCCAGCCCAGGCCGTCCAGACCGTTGGCGTAGACGATGTCGCGATAGGAGGCCGAGCCCCAGGCGGTGAAGTTGAAATCCTCGGACTTGTCGCCCGAGACGCTGAAGCCCCGGACAAAGCCGCCGCCGATGTCGACCTTCCACGTCTGCGGCGCTTCCAGCGGCTGGAACGGCTGTGACTGCGCAGAGGCGACAGCCGGCAAGCCCCCCAGGATGGCGGTCAGCAGGGCGAGGCGAAAGGCGGAGCGTGAAATCATGAGCGGGGCCTAGGTCAACAGCTGATGATATAGGGACCCGCCCTCCAAAGCCTAGGTTCTGGGCGGCAACAAGGCGATCGAGGCGTCTTCGATCCGGCTTTCCAGCTGCTTCATGAACTCGACCCGCTTCAGACCCGCCGGGATCGGCGGCAGGAACTCGAACACCACCGTGCCCGGATAGCGTTTGAAGCCGTGCGCCGGCCAGTGAACGCCCGAGTTGGTGGCGACGGGCCAGCAGGGCGCGTCCACGTCGCGATAGATGGCGGCGACCCCGGGCTTGTAGTCGGCCGGTTCGCCCGGCGTCGTGCGCGTGCCTTCGGGGAAGATCAGGATCTGACGGCCCTCGGCCAGGCGAGCGCGGGTCTGGCGCACCATGGCCTTCAGCGCCTTGGCGTGGGCGGCGCGGTCCACGGCGATCATCTTCGTCTTCCAGGCGAACCAGCCGAAGAAGGGCAGCGGCATCAGCTCCTTCTTCATGACGAAACAGGCGTCGTCGAGGAAGGCGAAGGGGGCGATGACGTCCAGCATCCCCTGGTGCTTGGCCGCGATCAGGGCCGGGCCGTTGGGACGATGCTCTAGGCCCCGCACCTCGACCTTGACCCCGGCGATCCAGCGCAGGCCGAACAGGACGAACCTCGCCCACATCTTGATCACCCCCATCGCCGCCCCATGCGGCATCAGCAGGGCCGGCGACAGCAAGACCGCGAACAGCGGCATCGACAGATACAGCCACAGGGTGAAAAGCAGGGATCGAACGGTCGTCATGCGGCGGCCTTGCGGGGGTCTGAGGCGTCGGGTGCGGCGGGACCGGGGCGTTCCGGGTGACGCCCGGTCAGGCGATGCATCCCCTCGCGGCCCAGGACGGCCAGGTATTTCATATATTCCAGCGTCATGCGCCGGGCGGTCTCGGTCGCGCGCCACCACGACGGGGTGTCCAGCGACGGCGTCGAGATGGCGTGGGGGGTCAGCCGCACGCCGGGCGCCGCGCCGCGAATCTCCATCAGGCTGCGCGGCATGTGATAGTCCGAGGTGACGACGATCAGGTCGTCATAACCCTTGGCCCGGGCCCAAGAGGCGATCTCCTGGGCGTTGCCGACGGTGTTCTCAGCCTCAAAGCCCAGGTCGACGCAGCAGTTGAACAGCTTCTTGGACCCCGGCGTCAGGGCGCGCAGCTCCTGGCGCCGCACCTCGCGGTTGACGCCCGAGATCAGCAGCCGGTCGCCCTTGCCCTGCTCCAACAGGCGGATGGCGGCGTTGACGCGCTCGGCCGAGGGGCCGGTCAGGGAGACAATGGCGTCCGCCCGCGCCGGCTCCGGCGCAGGCGTCAGACCGCGAACCCGCTCGGCGAAGACGAACAGGCCCGTCAGCCACATCAGCGCCACCACGGCGATCAGCGTCAGGAACTTCATGCTTAACTAACTAGCGACGCCCGCCCAGCTTCGCCAGCGCCGTCAGGCGCGCAGCCAGCACCGCGACCGCCCCCGCCAGCAAGGGGCAGGCGATCAGCACCAGCAGGTCGCCAAAGGCCAGCGGCAGGGCCGGGGTGAGTCCGCCTTCGCCCCCGATCAACCGCAGCGCCGCCAGCATCAGCGCCGCCAGGCCGGCCCCCGCGGCGCCCGCGGTCGCCGCAAGAATCCCGAAACGCCGCTGGAACAGTGTGGCGATGGCTCCGTCCGACGCGCCGTTCAGGCTCAGCGTCTCGATCACCGCCGCCTGGGCCGCCATGCCCGCGCGGGTCGCGTAGGCGATCGCCGCCGCCGTCGCCGCCGCGATCAGCAGGAAGGCCGCCCCCGCCAGGGCCGTGATCACGCCTGCCGACCGCTCGACCTCGCCGCGCCACAGGCTGTGATCGTCGACGCTGGCGTCCAGCCCGGCCTCGGCCAGGGCGCGGCTCAGGCTCGGCGCGCTAGCGGGCGTCTTGGGGTCCAGCCGGACGACGACCAGATAGGGCAGAGGCAGGTCGGGCAGCACCGCCTCCCCCACCCAGGGCCGCAACAAAGCCTCGGCCGCCTTGCGGTCCATCGCCTGCGCCTCGGCGACGCCCGTCACCCCGGCCAGGGTCTCGGCGGCGCGGGCTGCGGCGGCGGGGCCGGTCTCATCGACGCGCGGGCGCACCTGCACCGTCGCCTCGGCGCGCAGGTGACCCGCCCAGCCGTGCGCCGCCCGGTCGGCGGCCAGCGCCCCGACAGCGGCGATCGAGGCCAGGAAGCACAGCACGGCGATGACCACCACCAGCCAGCGTTCGCCACCGGCCTCGCGCGGCAGCAATTCTGGTTGGGAGCTGCGCAAACGGCCGATCATGGCTGCGCCTCCGGCCCAACGGATGAAGCCGGCGCGATCTGCGTCAGCCGCCCGCCTTCCAGCCGCAGGACGGCCGCGCCGCTGCGCTCGGCCAGGGCCTCGTCGTGACTGGCGATCAGCACAGTGGCGCCCAGTTTGTTCAGCGACTGGAACAGCCGCATCAGCTTCTCGCCCATAGGCCGGTCGACGCTGCCCGTCGGTTCGTCGGCCAGGATCAGGCGCGGCCGCGCCACCACGGCGCGGGCGATCGCCAGACGCTGCTTCTCGCCGCCGGACAGGGTGGGCGGCAGGGCGTCCAGCCGACCGCCCAGTCCGACCCAGCGCAGCATTTCCTGCACGTCGGCGGCGTACTCGGCCGGGCGCTCGCCCGCCAGGCGCAGCGGCAGGGCCGCATTGTCGAAGGCCGACAGATGGTCCAGCAGGCGGAAATCCTGAAAGATCACCCCCATGCGGCGTCGCAGCGCCGGGACCTCGCGCCGGGGCAGGTGGGTCACGTCCTGGCCGAACAGGCTGATTCGTCCCGCCTGGGGCCGCGCCGCCAAAGTCAGCAGCCGCAGCAGCGAGGACTTGCCCGCCCCCGAAGGTCCGGTAAGGAAGTGGAAAGAGCCGTTTGGCAGACTAAGGTTAACGTCCCGCAGCACGGCGGGTCGGCCTCCATAGCCGAAGCCCACGCCTCTGAGGCGGACGGCGTCAGGCGCGGAATCAGGGTCGGCGGCGCGGCGGATCGGATCGGGCATAGGGTTTCGTATTGGACCGGGGCGTTGCGCCGCGACAGGAGGGGGCGATAAGCCTCACAGTCAGCTGACATGATACTGACCTGTCCCGCCTGCGCCACCAGCTATTTTGTTGCCGATGAAGCGATCGGGCCGAACGGCCGCCGCGTGCGCTGCAAGGCCTGCGGCCACGACTGGCGCGCCAGCCTGGAAGATGCGCCGCTGGAGCTGGAACCGGCGACGAAAGGCCTGAGCGCCGGCGAAGACGCTTCGCCCGAAACCCTGCCTGACAGTCTGGCCGAGACGCCCGCGCCCGAACTGCCGCGCGCCTTCCGCGCCAGGGCCGAGCGCAAGCGCCGCACACGGCAGGCGGCGGCGGCGGGCGCAGCCTGGGCGGCGGCGGCGGCGGTGGTGCTGGGGCTGCTCGGCGGCGGCGTCCTGTTCCGTGAGGAGATCGTCCGCAAATTCCCGGCGACAGCGGGCGCCTATGGCGCGCTGGGGCTTGAGGTGAACATCGTCGGGCTGGAGTTCGAAGCCCAGCGGGCGCGGGTGGCGCCGCATGATCCCGGCCGGATCATCGTCTCCGGCGCCGTGCGCAACATCCGCGACACCGAGGTGTCGTCGCCCCCCATCCGCGTGATCCTTCAGGATGAGCGTGGCGTCGAGATCGCCAGTCGCGTGGTGCGCCCGGACTGGCCCCCTACCCTGCCCGGCCAGGCGCAGGGCTTCGCCACGGTCATCGGCGATCCTCAAGGCAAGGCCGTCGGCATAACGACGAGGTTCGTTCTTGAGCCCGTGCGCAAGGCGCCCCCGCGCGCCGCCGACAAGACCGCCCGCCCTGAACCCGCCGCGCGCGAAGACGGAGGCCTGCGTCGTCTGGGCGCCCTCGACGTTGGCCCGGCGCCCTCGCCTCTCGACACCGACGTCGCAGAAGGGGTATCGGCGAGGCATGGCTGACACCCCATCGACGCCCGCTCCCGCTGTCCTCCTGTCCCAGGCCGAGATCGAGGCCGTCGTGGCTGATCTGGCGCGACGCATCGCCCCTCATGTCGACGATGATACGGTGGCCGTCGTCCTGCTGACCGGCGGGCTGTGGTTCGCCGCCGACCTGACCCGCGCCCTGTCGCGCGAAGGCCGCAACGTCCGCTTCGACGCCCTGTGGCTGGCTTCCTACGGCGACGAGCAGACCAGCCGGGGCCGGATCGAGGTTCGCGCCCCATATCAGCGCCCGCTGACCGGCAAGAAGGTGCTGATCTTGGACGATGTGTTCGACACCGGCCTGTCGCTGGCCGAGGCGGTCCGCATCACCAAGGAGGCGGGCGCCGCCGAGGTGCTGACCTGCGTCTTCGCCCGCAAGCCCTGGCCCAAGCCCCGCGCGCCCGAGCCCGACTTCGTCGGCTGGGAGGCGCCGAACCGCTTCCTGGTCGGTTATGGCCTGGACCACGCCGGCGGGATGCGCGGCCTGCCCAACATCTGCGCGCTGGATTAGTCCTTGAGCCAGTCCGCCATCGGTTCGCGAGCGAACATCGCGTCATAGGTCGGGCGCGGGCGGATGACCGCGCTGCGCTCGCCGTCGACCAGCACTTCGGCGGCCAGCGGACGGGTGTTGTATTCGCCGCTCATCACCGCGCCATAGGCTCCGGCGCTCATGAAGACGACCAGATCGCCCGCCTTCAGCGGCGGCAGGTCGCGGTCGCGCGCGAAGGTGTCGCCGGTCTCGCACACCGGCCCGACCACGTCGTGAGGCAGGTAATCGCCTTCGACCGGGCGGACGGGCTTCAGATCGTGGAAGGCGTCGTAAAGGGCCGGGCGCATCAGATCGTTCATCGCCGCGTCCAGCACCAGAAAGCGGCGGCCGTCCGTGCGCTCATTGACCTGAATGACGCGGCTCAGCAGGACGCCCGCATTGGCGGCCATCAGGCGGCCGGGCTCGAAGGCGGCCTCGACGTTCAGCCCCTCCAGCACGCGCGCGGCCATGGCGACGTAGTCGGCCGGGGACGGCGTCGCCGCATCACCGTAATAGGGCACGCCCAGCCCCCCGCCGAGGTCGAGGCGGGTGACGCTGCGCCCCTGGGCGCGCAGGGCCTCGGTCATGTCCCGCAGCACGCGGAAGGCGGCTTCCAGCGGAGCCAGGTCGGTGATCTGGCTGCCGATATGGCAGGCCAGACCCACGGGCGTGACGTGGGGCGAGGTCGAGGCGCGGGCGTACAGCGCCATCGCCTCCTCGACCGGCACGCCGAACTTGTCGCCTGCGCCGCCGGTGGTGATCTTGGCGTGGCCGCCGGCGCCGATCTTGGGGTTCACGCGGATGGCGATGGCGGGGGCCGCGTTCTGAGTCGCAGCGACGGCGATCAGCCGGTCCAGCTCGGCCGAGGACTCCACGTTGATCTGACGCACGCCCTGTTCGATGGCGAAAACCAGTTCGGCGTCGGTCTTGCCCACGCCCGAGAAGATGATCCGCTCGCCCGGAATCCCGGCGGTCAGCGCCCGGCGGATCTCGCCCTCGGACACGGTGTCGGCGCCGCAGCCGAGTTTCGCCAAGGTCGCCAGCACTGACAGGTTGGAGTTGGCCTTGACCGCGAAGGCGATCAGGGCGTCGCCCAGCGCGCCCCTGTGCGCGTCGCACGCCTCGCGCAGCAGGCCGTAATGACGGCGCAGGGTGGCCGAGGAATAGACGTAGGTCGGCGTGCCGACGCTGTCCGCCAGCGCCTCCAGAGAGACGCCCTCGGCATGCAGGACGCCGTCCTTCAGATCAAAATGGTGCACCGGCGGGGAGTCCTGTCAGAGGAGGAGCGCTAAGGCTCAGTTCATCGGCGGCGGCTTGCCGAACGGGTTGCTCGTGCCGTTGTCGATGGGCATCTGGCGCGGCGGCAGGTTCTGCATCGCCTCTTCCGGCAAGCCCGGGGCCGAGCGGTCGCGGATGGCGCGCTCGGTCTGCTTCTTCGGCATGGCGCCCTGCGGCGGCTCGAGGTCGGCCATTCGCCCGCAGCCGGCCAGCAGAAGGGCGGCGGCGCCCGCGAGGATCAGGGTCTTCTTCACAGACGTCTTCGTCACAGGCGGCTTCTCCAGTCGGCGATGCGCGCGCGGACCTGTTCCGGCGCCGTGCCGCCGAAGCTCTGGCGGCTGGCGCAGGAGGCTTCGGGCGTCAGCACTTCATACACCCCTTCGGTGATCCGGCCATCCAGCGCCTGCAATTCGCTCAGCGGCAATTCGCCCAGCCCCAGGCCCAGCGCCTCAGCCCGCTTCACGGCGGCGCCGGTGACATGGTGCGCCTGGCGGAAGGGCAGGTTCAGCTCGCGCACCAGCCAGTCGGCCAGGTCGGTGGCGGTCGAGAAGCCCGCGCCGGCGGCGGCGGCCATCTTCTCGATGTTGGGGCGGATCACCGCGATCATGGCGGTCATGGCCGTCAGCGCCAGATCCAGCGCATCGAAGGCCTCGAACACCGGCGGCTTGTCCTCCTGCATGTCCTTGGAATAGGCCAGCGGCAGGCCCTTCATCACCGTGGTCAGGGCGATCAGGGCGCCGTTGATGCGGCCCGTCTTGGCCCGCACCAATTCGGCGGCGTCCGGGTTGCGCTTCTGCGGCATGATGGACGAGCCGGTGGTCAGGTCGTCAGGCAGGGTCGCAAAGCCGAACATCGGCGTCATCCAGACCACGATCTCTTCGGCCAGACGCGACAGGTGGCCCGCCGCGATGGAGGCGGCGGCCAGGCTCTCCAGCGCGAAGTCGCGATCCGACACGGCGTCCAGGCTGTTGGCCATCGGACGATCAAAGCCCAGCGCCTGCGCCGTCATGTGGCGGTCGATCGGGAAGGGCGAACCGGCCAGGGCGGCGGCGCCCAGCGGGTTCTCGTTCATGCGGGCGCGCGCGTCGGCGAAGCGCCCGGCGTCGCGGCCGAACATCTCGACATAGGCCATCAGGTGATGGCCGAACGTCACCGGCTGGGCCGTCTGCAGATGGGTGAAGCCGGGCATCAGGTCGCCCGCGTGCTGTTCCGCCCGGTCCAGCAGGGTCCGCTGCAGATCCTGAAGCTGCGCCACGGTGCGGTCGCAGGCGTCGCGCACCCACAGGCGGAAGTCCGTCGCCACCTGATCATTGCGGCTGCGCGCGGTGTGCAGACGCCCCGACGGCTCGCCGATCAGCTCAGACAGGCGGGCCTCGACGTTCATGTGAATGTCTTCATAGGCGTCGCGGAAGGGGAAGCTCCCGTCCCGGATCTCGCCCTCGATCACGTCCAGCCCGCCCAGGATGGCCTGGGCGTCCGCAGCCGCGATGATCCCCTGTTTCTCCAGCATGCGACAATGGGCCCGCGAACCGGCCAGGTCCTGCGCCCACAGGCGTTTGTCGACGCCGATGGAGACGTTGATGGCCTGCATGATGTCCGCAGGCTTGGCGCTGAAGCGTCCGCCCCATAGAGACTGGCCCTGAGCGGGGGTATCTGGCTGTGGTTTGGAAGGCGTATCGGACATGAGCGGCTCTGGACGGACTTGGGCGGGCGTGGCGACGTTCGCGGTGATCGGCGTGATCGGCGTGGGCGCGGCGCTGCTATACGTCAATCAGAAGGGCGGAGGCAAAGAGTCCGCGCCGCCTGCGGCCCAGGCACCGGTCCACACCCTTGAGCCGCAATTGGCCGCCTTCGCCAAGGGGTCGCTGGCGGCCCTGCAGGCGCCCGCCTCCCCGACCCCGCCCGACTATGTGTTCAAGGCCGCCGACGGCGCCGACGTCCGCCTGGCCGACTTCGCCGGCAAGGTGACGGTGGTGAACCTGTGGGCCACCTGGTGCGCCCCGTGCAAGATCGAGATGCCGACGCTGGCGGCCCTGGCCGACCGCTATAAGGCGCGCGACGACTTCGCCGTGGTCGCCGTCAGCATGGACCTGGACAAGACGGCCGACGAGGCGCGGACCTTCATCGCCGAGAACGCGCCGCTGGACTTCTACATCGACCCGAAATTCCAACTGGCGTTCGAGTTCCCCGGCAAGGGCGCCATGCCCCAGACCATCGTCATGGACCGCCAGGGCCGCGTCCGCGCCGTCCTGACCGGCGAGGCCGACTGGGCCGGCCCCGAGGCGCGCGCCCTGATCGACCACCTGCTGGCCGAGGGCTGAAGCCCGTCTTCGGCGCCGCTTGTCGAAGACGGCCCGAAGGGTTGATGCTCGCGCCGCACAGGAGGCTGCGATGAGCGTCGAGACCCATTACCTGGCCGTCTTCACCAGCGACAAGACCGGCCCCAAATGGCGGGCCTGGCGCGCCATGAGCGAGGCCGAGCAGGCCGAGACGGCCCGCCGCGGCGTGGCCGCCGTCGCCGCCTGGGAAGAGGCGCACCGCGACTCCATCGTCTTTCAGGGCGGCCCGCTGGGCCCGACCAAACGCCTCGACGACGACGGCGCCGTGACCGACATGGTCAACCTGCTGACCGTCTTCATGGTCGTGCGCGCCGACAGCCACGAGGCGGCGGCCCGCCTGTTCGAGAACCACCCGCACATGAGCATCTTCGTCTGCGACGGGGTGGAGGTGATGCCGGTGCTGGGGTGAGGCTCAGTCGGCGTCCGGCGGCGGGGTCCAGTTCGGGTCAGAAAACCAGTCGGCCGCGAGGTCGCGCCAGTCCGGGTTGTCCCGCTCGATCAGGGCCAGCTTCCAGTCGCGCAGCCATTTCTTGATGCGCCGCTCGCGTCGGATCGCATCCAGCATCAGGGCGTGCTGCTCGAACCAGACCAGACGGGTGCAGTCGTAGGCGTCGGTGAAGCCGGGAAAGGCGCGCGTCTTGTGCTTCCACACGCGGCTTTCCAGATTGGAGGTCGAGCCGGTGTAGAGCGTCCCGTTGCGCCCGCTGGCCATGATGTAGGTCGCGATGAAGGTGCGGTGCGTCTCCATACAGCCACGCTAACCCGCTCCCCCTCTTTCGTCATCTACACCCTTCTTTCGTCATCCTCCGGCGAAGCGAAGCGGAGACCGGGGGACCCAGCGGCGCCGAAGGCGATCTTTACGGCTAGCGCGGTGCCCTCGACAGTGTCGCGCTCCCGCGCGCCGCTGGGTCCCCCGGTCTGCGCCGCTGACGCGGCTTGCCGGAGGATGACGAAAGGGGGTGAGATATACGTCCGATAATGACGCTTTGGCGCTTTACGACTCGGAGTGCTAGCGATACCGTGAACAAACATCGAACCTGCGCATCGGAGCTTCCGAATGACCAGTGAGCGTTCTGTAGTCGAGCCCACCCATGTAGGGGCCAGTACGATAGTCCGGTGGAGTGGCCTCGACGGCCCAGACCTCCGTCAGGCCATGAAAAGCCTGAGCAGGGGCGGTGCCAAGCACCCACACCTCACCCTATTCAGCCTCCTGACAAGTCTAGCCAATGGCTACCGAACTCTAGCGGACTGCGAGCGCTATATTCAAGCGCTCTCGGCATTGGCGACCCGGGAAGAGTTCACTCGAGGTTTGAAATACTTCCAAGCTTACATAGGTGGTGAGCCACGGGAGCGAATTCGTCCGCCTGCGCCAAACAGGTACATCGGTCCAGGCGGCGTGCTGGCGATTAGCACACGTGCGCATTTCACCTTCGAGATTGGCGATTTCCGCCATTGGGGGCTTATCTGGAACAATAAATCCCCCCGTTTGGCCGCAGAAGAAGCCAGACTCGGTTGCGCATTAATGCGCCAAGGCGTCGAAGCGAACGACAACGATCACTTCGATATGATCGATGTTCGAAGTGGGAAAGTATTCACCGCGACCGCAGCGGAACTTGACGATCTATACCCAAAAATTCGAAAGCGCATCGGAGAATTGGAGTCGGAGTACCGTCGATACGCGGCATAATCCCCTTCCGGGAACACTACGAAGTATCTTGTCGCTCCGTCATCCCGGGTCTTGAGTTCCGGGATGACGGAGGACGCTCAATGCACCCGCGCCTTCCCGATCTCCAGCCCATCCGCGCCCGCTGACACGGCCACCACGGACCCGTCCTCGATCTCTCCGGCCAGCAGCTTCTTGGCCATCGGGTCGACCAGCTCCTTCTGAATGACGCGCTTCAGCGGCCGGGCGCCGTAGACCGGGTCGTAGCCCTTGTCGGCGAGCCAGGTCAGGGCGCTGTCGTCCAGGGCCAGGGTCAGGCGGCGGTCGGCCATCAGCTTTTCCAGACGCGCCAGCTGGATGCGGACGATGCCGCCCATCTGTTCGCGGCCGAGGCGGTGGAACAGGATGATCTCGTCGATGCGGTTCAGGAACTCGGGCCGGAAGTGGGCGCGGACCTGCTCCATGACCAGGGGACGAACGGCCTCGACATCCTCGCCCTCGGGCTGGTCGGCCAGATACTGGCTGCCCAGGTTGGAGGTCATGATGATCAGGGTGTTCTTGAAGTCGATGGTGCGGCCCTGGCCGTCGGTCAGGCGGCCGTCGTCCAGCACTTGAAGAAGCACGTTGAAGACGTCGGGGTGGGCCTTTTCGACCTCGTCGAACAGGATGACCTGATAGGGGCGACGACGCACCGCCTCGGTCAGGGCGCCGCCCTCGTCATAGCCGACATAGCCCGGAGGGGCGCCGATCAGGCGGCTGACCGAGTGCTTCTCCATGTATTCGCTCATGTCGATGCGGGTGATGGCGTTGTCGTCGTCGAACAGATAGCCGGCCAGCGCCTTGGTCAGCTCGGTCTTGCCCACGCCCGTGGGGCCCAGGAAGAGGAAGCTGCCCAGCGGCTTGTTGGGGTCGTTCAGACCGGCGCGGGCGCGGCGGACGGCGTCGGACACGGCTTCCAAGGCCTCGTCCTGGCCGACGACGCGGCGGCCCAGTTCGTCCTCCATCTTCAGCAGCTTCTCGCGCTCGCCTTCCAGCATCTTGTCGACGGGGACGCCGGTCCAGCGGCTGACGACGGCGGCGATCTGTTCGGCGTCCACGACCTCGGGGGTCAGGGGGCCTTCGGCGGGTTTCTCAGCGGCTTCGGCCTCGGCCAGTTGGCGTTCCAGTTGCGGGATCTGGCCGTAGGCGATCTCTGACGCGCGGCCGAGGTCGCCGGCGCGCTGGGCGGCGGCCAGTTCGGCGCGCAGGCGGTCCAGGGTCTCGCGCAGTTGCGCGCCCTGCCCGACCTTGGCCTTTTCCGACTTCCAGCGGGCGGTCATGTCGTCGGACTGGCCTTCGAGATCGGCGATCTCATCCTCCAGCTTCTCCAGACGCTGCTTCGAGGCGCTGTCGCTCTCCTTCTTCAGGGCCTCGCGCTCGATCTTCAGCTGCACCAGGCGGCGGTCGATCTCGTCCAGCGCCTCGGGTTTGGAATCGACGGCCATGCGCACGCGGCTGGCGGCCTCGTCGATCAGGTCGATGGCCTTGTCCGGCAGGAAGCGGTCGGTGATGTAGCGGTTCGACAAGGTGGCGGCGGCGACGATGGCGCTGTCCGAGATGCGTACCCCGTGGTGGACCTCGTACTTCTCCTTCAGGCCGCGCAGGATTGACACCGTGTCCTCGACGGTGGGTTCGGCGACGAACACCGGCTGGAAGCGACGGGCCAAGGCCGCGTCCTTCTCGACGTGCTTGCGGTATTCATCCAGCGTGGTGGCGCCGACGCAGTGCAGCTCGCCGCGCGCCAGGGCGGGCTTGAGCAGGTTGGAGGCGTCCATGGCCCCGTCGCCCTTGCCGGCCCCGACCAGGGTGTGCATCTCGTCGATGAACAGGACGATGCCGCCCTCGGCCGCCGCCACCTCGTTAAGCACGGCTTTCAGCCGCTCCTCGAACTCGCCGCGATATTTCGCCCCGGCGATCAGGGCGCCCATGTCGAGCGCCAGAACCTTCTTGTCCTTCAGGCTTTCGGGCACGTCGCCGTTGACGATGCGCAGGGCCAGGCCTTCGACGATGGCGGTCTTGCCGACGCCGGGCTCGCCGATCAGGACGGGGTTGTTCTTGGTGCGGCGGGCCAGCACCTGAATGGTGCGGCGGATCTCCTCGTCGCGGCCGATGACGGGGTCGACCTTGCCGTCGCGGGCGGCCTCCGTCAGGTCGCGGGCGTAGCGTTTCAGGGCGTCGAAGCTGTCCTCGGCGCCCGCGCTGTCGGCGGTCTTGCCCTTGCGGATTTCGGTCACGGCCTCGTCCAGCTTCTTGGCCGTGACGCCGGCGGATTTCAGCGCCTCGGCGGCGGCCCCGCCTTCCTTGGCGATGGCGGCCAGCAGGCGTTCGGTAGTGACGAAGGCGTCGCCGGCCTTCTTGGCGGCTTCTTCGGCGGCGCTGAAGACGCGCGCCAGATCGCCGTCGAGGTAAAGCTGGCCCGAGCCGCCTTCGACCTGCGCCCGCTTCTTCAGCAGGCCCTCGGTGACGAGTTCGACGGCGGACGGATCGCCGCCCGCCTGATCGATCAGCTTGCGAGCCAGACCGTCGCGTTCCTCAAGCAGCACCTTGAGCAGGTGCTCGGGCGCGAATTGCTGGTGGCGGCGGGCCAGGGCCAGCGACTGGGCGGACTGGACGGCCTGTTTGGCGCGGTCGGAATAGAGGTCGAGATTCATGGCGTTCGGTTTCCCCTCAGGAGGCGGATTTGAACTCAATGCGCCCTTATCCGAAGCGACGCCTTGAGCTGTCGCAATGGAGGTGGGTGTGGCCGATCAGACACGCAAGGGCCCAAGCGAGAACGCCCGCCGCCACAGGGGCGACGGGCGTCAGACGCAGTCCGGCGACAGGCCTCAGCCGCCGGTCGGGCCGGTCGAGAAGTCGAACTGTTCGGGCTGGCGGCGCGGCCCGCCGAAGGACCAGCTCAGCCCCAGGTAGAAGGCGCGCAGGTTCAGATCCTGGTCGAGGCGCTCGCGGAACTGGGGCGTGTCATAGGTGGTGGCGCCGCCGAAGGAGTTTAGCAGGTCGCGGGCCGTGAACTGCAGCGATAGGGTGTCGTTCAGCTTGCGGCGGTAGCCGAAGTTCAGCATGCCGCCGCTCTCGCGCTTGCCTTGCGCCAGCAGCTGATCGCCCTGCCAGAACCCCATCAGTTGGACGAAATCCTTGGGCGTGGCCTGCCAGTTCAGGCTGAGGCGGCCGGTCACCATCTCGCCCTCGCGGTCGCGGCCGCCGGGGATGCCGGCTGCGTCGATCTCCTGACGGAAGGCGTTGACGCTGGCGTTGTAGCGCAAGGTGGGGTGCAGGCGGCCGCTGGCGGTCAGTTCGATCCCCAGATCGCGGCGGGCGCCCAGGTTCTCGGGCCGCGTCAGCAGGACCCCGCCGCCCACGTCGGTCGCCACCTCGGTAAAGGCCTTGGTCGTGTCGCGGAAATAGGCGGTGGCCTGATAGAAGCTCTGGCCCCGGCGCATCTGCCACATGGCCTCGAAGCTATCGGTCTCCTGCGGCTCCAGGTCCGGGTTGCCCGAGCGCAGGTTCAGCGGATCGCCATAGACCACAAACGGATTCAGCTGCGACGGCTGCGGCCGCTGGATGCGCCGCGAATAGCTGCCGCGCAGGGTCTGGGTCTCGGTCAGCTGATACTGCAGGTGGAAGGTCGGATAGGCGCGGAAATAGTCCTGAGACGCGCGCACGGCGTTGGTCACGTCCTCGACCTCGATGTCGGCCTGTTCCAGCCGCAAGCCGAACTGGCCGGACAGCTTCTCGCCGAAGAGACGCTCATAGGTGGCGTAAAGCGCCTGGACCGTCTGCTCGGCCTCGAACCGGTTGCTTTGCGACGGCACGAGCGCCAGGGCGTTCTCGGCGGGTCCCCGCCGAACCTCATTTTCCTGATCCGGCCGGGTGAGGTTCAGCTCATAGCCCGCGCGCAGCTTGGCGCCCTCGCCCATCGGCCGGGTGTAGGCGCTGGTGAAGCCGATCGTCTCCTGGGCGTTCAGGCCGCGCTGGGCCTCATACACCGTCGGCTGCATCGGGAGGCGGAAGACGTTGGCTGCCAGGGAGTCGTTCTCCTGATCGTTGCGATCATAGCGCAGCTCGTTCGACCATTCGTGCCCGGACGTATCGAACTGATGCAGAACCCGTCCGGTGACGCCCCAGCCCTTCATGGCGAAGCCGCCCGAGCCGTCGCGGCTATAGGCGCGCGTCAGGGCGCCCGAGGCGTCGCGCGTCTCGAACAGGCCGCGCACATCGCTGTCGATGTCGAAGCGATTGGCGCGCGCCTCGCCGGTCAGCATGGTTTTTTCCGTCAGCCGGTATTCAGCGGCGACGCGGCCGAAGACGCCGTCCTGGGTCGATTCAATATTTTGGGCGGTGGTCGTCGTGCTGACCACCGCGCCGGACGGGTTAAGCTGTTCGCGCAGGCGGTCGAAGGACAGGCTCTGCTCGTCGTGACGATAGCTGAGATCGCCGGTCAGGGTCAGCTTGCCCTGCTGGCGCGAGCCGCTGGCCCCGACGTTCCAGCGTCCATGATCGCCCACATTGGCGCGCAGCGACCCGGTCGTGACCGCCGCGCCCGGCGTCCCCGCGGCCGCAGCGGCGGCGACCGCCGCCGGAACCGGCTTGGTGATCAGATTGATGACCCCGCCCGAGCCCTCTGGGCTGTAGGCGGCGGACGGATTGGTCATCACCTCGATACGGGCGTAGCGATCGGCCGGCAGTTGCAGCACCGCATCGGCACGGTTCGGTCCCGACAGTATGGCCGACGGGCGGCCATCCACCAGCAGGGTGACATTGCCGTCGCCGCGCAGGGAGACGTTGCCCTGAGGATCGACATCGACGGAGGGCACATTGCGCAGGGCCTCGGCCAGGGTCCCGGTCGCCGCCTGAAGATCGTCGGCCAGACTATAGCTGATGGAGTCGATCGAGGTCCGCACATCATTGGCGCGGGCGCTGACGACGACATCGCCCACGGCGGCGGGCTGATCGTCCTTATCCGCCTTCTGCGGCAGAGTCTGAACGGGACGGTTCTGGGACGGCTGCGTTCCAGGCGAAGGCGTCTGCGCCAGAACCCCGGCTGCGGGCAGGGCCAGAACCACCCCCAGAAGGCGCGCGAACTTATATTTTGTCATGATGGGCGTCCTCGCACGGACGTCCCTCAACGTCCTGTTTCGCCGATATCAGCGTCCCGACGCATAACCGAGTTACATCTTTTTCATCCCCGAGGCGGGTCTGTGGCCAAGCCTGATTTCATTACAGCTCCGTAAGGTGCGCGGCGGCGCTTCGTCCTGTTAGGTTTTCAGCGCCCGTTTCTTCGACTGCGGGTGTTGGAAAGCCGCCCTCATGAAGAATCGTCTGATCCTGACCGCCTGCGCCTCGGCGCTGCTGCTCGGCCTGCCCGCCGCCGCCCCCGCCTGGGCCAAGGCGCCGCCCGCGAGCGCAACCGCGATCCAGGGCGGCGTCCAGGTGCCGCCGCTGGGCTTCCACAAGCGGGTGCTGGCCAACGGAATGGAGGTCTATACAGCGCGCGACGCCTCGACCTCGAACGTCACGGTGCAGGTCTGGTATCGCGTGGGATCAAAGGACGATCCGGCGGGCCGCTCGGGCTTCGCCCACCTGTTCGAGCACCTGCTGTTCAAGGCGACGAAGAACATGCCGTCCGAGACGTTCGACCGTCTGACCGAGGACGTCGGCGGCATGAACAACGCCTTCACCGCCGACGACGTGACCGCCTATTACGAGGTTGTTCCGGCCAACCACCTGCAGCGCATCCTGTTCGCCGAGGCGGACCGCATGGGGTCTCTGGTCGTCGACCAGAAGACCTTTGAATCCGAGCGCGACGTGGTGAAGGAGGAATACCGCCAACGGATTCTGGCCAGCCCCTACGGTCGCCTGTTCGGCCTGTTCGCGCCCGAGACCATCTATCAGGACCATCCCTATCGCCGTCCAGGCATCGGTTCGATCGAGGAGCTGGACGCCTCGACGCTGGACGACGTGCTGCGCTTCCACGCCACCTATTACCGGCCGGACAACGCCATGCTGATCGTGGCGGGCAATTTCGATCAGGCGCAGTTGGACGGCTGGGTCGACGAGTATTTCGCCCCGCTGAAGCGGCCGTCGACGCCCATGCCCGCCAATGACGTGAAGGAGCCCGAGCCCGCCGGCCCGCGCACCGCCACCTTCTATGCGCCGAACGTGCCCCTGCCCGCCGTGGCCCTGGCCTGGAACACCGTGGCCTATAAGGACGCCGACCGCGCGGCCCTGACGGTGCTGGACGGCATCCTGTCGACCGGCGAGAGCAGCCGCCTGTACCGTTCGCTGGTCTACGACAAGCAGATCGCCGCCTCGGCGGGCTCCAACCCTGATTTCGCCCAGCAGGCGGGCAATCTGGCCGCCTACGCCATCATGGCCGACGGCCAGACGGTCGAGACCGGCAAGGCCGCGCTTGAGGTCGAGATCGCGCGCCTGCGCGACGAGCCCGTCACCGCCGCCGAACTGGCCGAAGCCAAGAACGAACTGGTCGCCGACGCCCTGCGCGGCCGTGAAAGCATCGACGACCGCGCGACGACCCTGGGCATGGCGCTGATCATGACCGGGGATGCGACCGCCGCCGACCGCGAGATCGCCGAGATCCAGGCCGTCACCGCCGCTGACGTGCAGCGTGTGGCCCGCCGCTATCTGACGCCGCAGCGCCAGATCACCATCAACTACCTGCCCGCCGACGACGCCAACGCGCCCAGCGAGCAGAAGAAGAACGTCGACGCCCCGGTCACGGTAGCGTCTCTGGCGCCAGCCGGTCCGGTCGCCGTCCTGCTGCCCGAAGCCGAACGCGCCCGCCTGCCTCAGCCAGGACCTGAGGTGTCGCCCGCCACGCCCGCCATCGCCGACTTCCGTCTGGACAACGGCCTGCGCGTCCTGGTCGCCCCGACCAAGGGCCTGCCGCTGGTTTCGGCGCGCCTGAACTTCAACGCCGGCTCGGCCCACGATCCGGCAGGCAAGCCGGGCGTCGCCTCCATGACCGCCAGCCTGCTGACTCAAGGGACAACGACCCAGTCGGCGCCGGAAATCGCCACCGCCATCGAACAGCTGGGCGCCAACATCGGCGCGGGCGCGGGCGCCGATTTCACCAATGTCTACGCCAATGCGCCCAAGGACGTGTTCGGCCGGACCCTGACCCTGATGGCCGATCTGGTGCGCAATCCGGCCTTCGCCCAGGAAGAGCTGGAGCGGCAGCAGTCCCAGACCCTGGACGGCCTGCGCGTGGCGCTCAGCCAGCCGGGGGCCATCGCCGGCCAGTCGGTCGGCCGCGTGATGTACGGCGCGGCGCCCTATGGCGCACCCGGCTCAGGCACGGTGAACAGCATCCCCGCCCTGACGCGCCAGGACATGGCCGCCTTCCACGCCGAGCGGTTCCAGCCCTCGCAGGCGACCCTCGTCTTCTCGGGCGACGTGACCCCGGCCGAGGCGCGCGCCCTGGCGGATCAGGCCTTCGGCGACTGGCGCGACGCCGGTCCCGCCCCGTCCGCCATCGACAAGGCCGGTCAGGCGCTGGCGCCGCGCGTCGTCGTCATCGACCAGCCTGGCGCAGGTCAGGCCGCCGTGGTCGCCGCCATTCGCGGGATCAGCCGCACCGACGCCGACTACTTCCCGCTGACCCTCGGCAACACCCTGCTGGGCGGCGGCTTCTCCTCGCGCCTGAACCAGGAGATCCGCATCAAGCGCGGCCTCAGCTACGGCGCCCGCTCCTCGGTCGGCGCCCAACAGCAGACCGGCGTCTTCTCCGCCTCGACCCAGACCAAGAACGAGACGGCGACCGAGGTGGCCGACCTGATCCTTGAAGAGATCGGCAAGCTGGGGACCACGGCGGCGACCGAGGCCGAACTGGCGCCCCGCCGCGCCACCCTGGTCGGCGGCTTCGGACGCTCGCTGGAAACGGTGGACGGCCTGGGCGGCCTGGTCGCCAACCTGGCCCTCTATGACCTGCCGATGAGCGACCTGGCCGACTACGCCGGGCGGGTTCGCGCCGTCACCGCCGAACAGGTCGAAAGCGCCTTCGCTGAACACCTGCCGACGGACCGGGCCAGCCTGGTGATCGTCGGCGACGCGTCCAAGTTCATCGACGGCCTGCGAGCGAAATACCCCAACGTCGAGGTCATTCCCCTGAGCGAACTGAACCTGGACAGCGCGACGCTGAAGTAGGCCGACTTGCCACGGGCTCCGATTTCCGGCCTAGCTGGAAATCGGAGAACCTCATTATGCTGAAGACCGGATACGTCGCCCTGCTGGCGGTCGGCACGATCTGGCTGACCTGTTCGCCCGTACAGGCGCACTCGTCGGCGCTGGACCCTCTGAGCGACGCCCTGGAGTTGCTCCGGACCGATCCCTCTGCAGCCGTGGCCGCACTGGAGCCTCTGGTCGCCGCCGGCGATCCTGAGGCGGCGGCTTCCCTGGCTTCCGCGCTGGAACTTACCGGAGGCGACTCCGAACGGTCAGAACGCCTCTGGGCGCAGGCTCTGCGGGACGGGTCGCAGAACGCCCGCCTGAACATCGGCCTGCGACGATTGATGAACGATGATCCTGCCGACGATGCGCAAGCCATCGGCTGGCTCGAAGGTCTGGACGCGAAGTATCGGCCGGCCGCCGCCTATCCGCTGGGGCGGGCCTATCTCTTCGGCGCGGGAGTCCAACAGGATCTGAAAAAGGGAACCCGGCTGATACAGACGGCCGTCAGGGCGGACCCCGGCAATGTCGACGCGCAGTTCCTGCTGGGACGCGCCTATCAGGACGGCTGGGGCGTGCCGGTCGACGTCGCCGCCGCTCGCACACACCTGAGCCTTGCTGCGGACAGCGGCGATCCGCGCGCCCAGTGGAATCTCGGCATGCTGCTGCTGGACGGCGGGGCGCCTTCCGAGCTCGCGACGGCCTACCGTTACGTTCGTCAGGCGGCGGAACAGAATTTCGAAAGCGGCATGATTTCATTGGCGGTCATGCTGGCCGTGGGACAGGGCGTGGCGCCCGACCCCGCCGAGGCCCGCCTCTGGTATGCGCGCGCGGCCGAAAACGGCTCGGCCCACGCCCTGCGTGGTTTGGGCATGATGATACTGGTCGGCGAGGGCGGCGCCAGCGACCCGGTCAAGGGCGCGGCCTATGTCGAGCTAGCCGCAGAAGGCGGCGACGCCAATGCCGCGATCCTTCTGAGGCAGTTCGCCAAGCCCCTGTCTCAACTTCCCCGCGCCGACATCGACACCGCCAAGGCGAAATGGGTCAAGGATCACGGCGCGCCGCGCTAGGCTCCATTCACGTCGTCAGACACACCACCTGGGCGACGCGCAAGTCCTGGCGCAGGCGGTCGGAGACGGCGCCGTAGTTCTGGGTCGTCACCGCCTGGCCCAGAGCCGCCTCGTCGGCGCGTTGCTGGGCGCCGACCGCAGGCACGAAGGTGTCGGGCGCCGTGGTGTAGATGCGGCCGCGACGGGGCGACTCGGCGATGGTCACGCCCAGCACCCGGCCGCGTCGGTCCAGCACCGGCGCGCCCGACAGGCCCGACAGCGTGCCCTTTAGTCCCCGCGTGCGCCCGGCCTCGGCCCAGGCCAGCACCGGCTCGTCATAGGAGCGGTGGCCACGGATTTTGAGCGTTTCGCGACCGATCAGGCGCGAGGCGACCTCGCCCGGCCGGCCCTGCGGGAAGCCGGGGTGGAAGGCGCGCTGGCCCTTGTAGAGCGGCGCCTCGGGCGCGATCGGCAGGGCGGGCGGCCCGCCGTCGGTCAGCAACAGGGCCACGTCCGCCCGCGCCGCCAGCCGCACGTCAGCCGCCAGAGCCCGGGTCTTGTCGATCACCAAAGCGGGCTTGCGGCAGCCCTCGACCACATGGCGGGCGGTGATCCAGCGACCGTCCCCGGCGATGGAGAAGGCCGTGCCCGACACGGGCTCATGCTCGTCGGACGTATCCACGGTGACGGAAGGGTCGAAGGGAGTGATCGGCCCCAGAAGGGGGCCGAACGCCTCATCCTCATGCTGATCGTGAGGGGCGTCCGCGCGCTCGCCCCGGCTCAGCGAAGCGATCAGGATCACCCCGATGACGGCGGCGTAGATGGTCCAGTCCGGAAGGTGGGGAAAGCGCAATGCCGTCCCCTCAGCCCGTCAGGGCGGCAGCCAGGATCAGGGCGGTCGACAGCTTGGCCCCGGCCAGGACCACGGCGGCGGACACCTCGCCCTTCTCGATCCGTTGCGGCAGGCCGTGCAGCAGGAAGTCGACGACGCGGAAGGCCAGCAGTTGCAGCACCACCGTCGCCACGCCCCAGATGGCGATGTCGCGGATCGAGGTCGACACCGACAGGGACACAGCCAGCGGAATGGCCAGCCCGACCAGCACCCCGGCGAAGGCCACGGCGGCCGCTGGGTTGCCTTGCCGGATCAGGGCGATCTCGCGCCACGGCGTCAGCAGGGCGTAGACCGCAGCCCCCGCGGCCAAGAGGCCGAAGGTCACGGCCAGATGCAGCATCAGGATCGGAAAGCCCGTCGCAAAAGCCTGGAGTTCAGGCGTCGACAGCACGCCCGGCAACGACGAGGTCTCCATGACGACGAACCCTAGCCTCCCGATCTGAAGGGGAACGAAACCAAAACATTCTTGCCCGAAAGCTTGAGCCTTCCGCTAGGGCGCCCGCGCCACAGTCGGCGGACAAAGCGTCCAACCGGACGGTCGGCGGCCTCAGGCGGCGTCGACCGCCTCGCGCTCCGCCTTCAGACGCGCCGAGGCCCGCAGCTTCTCGCTCTCGGACTTCAGCTGGCCGCAGGCGGCCAGGATGTCGCGCCCGCGCGGCGTGCGGATGGGCGAAGCGTAGCCGGCCTTGTTCAGGATGGCGGCGAAGGTCTCGATCGTCTTCCAGTCCGAGCACTGATAGTCGGTGCCGGGCCAGGGGTTGAACGGGATCAGGTTCACCTTGGACGGGATGCCCTCGATCAGCTTGATCAGGGCGCGCGCCTCGGCGGGGCTGTCGTTGACGCCCTTCAGCATCACGTATTCGAACGTCACCCGGCGCGCGTTGGACAGGCCGGGATAGGCGCGGATGGCGGCCATCAGCTGATCCAGCGGATACTTCTTGTTCAGCGGCACCAGCTGGTCGCGCAAGGGATCGTTGGTGGCGTGCAGGCTGATGGCCAGCATGGCCGCCGTGCGCTCGCCCAGGGCGTTCAGTTGCGGCACGACGCCCGAGGTCGACACCGTGATCCGCCGCCGCGACAGGGCGATGCCCTCGTTGTCGGAGATGATGTCGATGGCGTTGGCCACGTGGTCCAGATTGTAGAGCGGCTCGCCCATGCCCATGAAGACGATGTTCGACAGGCGGCGGTCTTCCTTGGGCGAGGGCCACTCGTCCAGGTCGTCGCGCGCCACCTGGACCTGGGCCACGATCTCGGCCGTGGTCAGGTTGCGGACCAGCTTCTGCGTGCCGGTGTGGCAGAAGGTGCAGTTCAGGGTGCAGCCGACCTGTGACGAGACGCACAGAGCGCCGGCCCGGCCCACGTCCGGGATGTAGACGGTCTCGACCTCGATGCCCGGCGCCATGCGGATCAGCCATTTGCGCGTGCCGTCCTTGGACACCTGGCGCTCGACGATCTCGGGGCGGGCCAGCGTGAAGGCCTCGGCCAGCGCCGCGCGGGTGTCCTTGGCCACATCGCTCATCAGGGCGAAGTCGGTCACGCCGTAGTGGTGGATCCAGCGCCACACTTGCGAAGCGCGCATCCGGGCCTTCTCCGGCGGGCAAATCCCGGCGTCGATCAGAGCCTGGCGCAGTTCGTCGCGCGTCAAACCGCTGAGGTTGACGGGCGTCGTGGCTGAAGCGCTGGCGCGCGAAAGATCGAGCGTGATGCTCAAGGGCGGATGTCCTGCGGCGAAGAGTTGAGGCGGCGGCGTCTAGCACAGATGGGGCGTCTTGTCGCCTTTGGCCATGGCCGGCTTGATAGACGCCGAACGAGGCGCTAGAGGGGCGGCCGTTGGGGAGTAGCTTCCGGCATATCCCAGTCGGGATCGCGTCAACATACTTGCCTTAAGGGCATGGCGCGATCAGCGGATTTTGTTTCCGCCTAGCGAGACCAGCATGCTGCACACGTGGGGCCGGCCCGCGCGTGGAGCGTGCTGTCGTACGCCCGGCCGAGTTCCCGTCTTGATCATGATGTCCCCGTTCGCCGTTGCGGTGCTGTCCCTCAGCATGTCCGCCGACGCCTTCGCCGCCGCCATCGGCCGAGGCGCCCAGCATCGCCCAACCTTGCCCCAAGCCCTGCGCTCCGGCCTGGTGTTCGGCGTGGTCGAGGCGATCACGCCCCTGATCGGCTTCGCCCTGGGCGTGGCGGCCGCAGGCTTCGTCGAGGCGGTCGACCACTGGATCGCCTTCGGCCTGCTGGGCGCGGTCGGCGCCCGGATGATCTGGGAGGCGCTGAAGCGCGACGAGGATGCGGCCGAGGCCACCGTTCCCGTCGGCAAGGCGGCGTCGCGCGGTTTGCTGGCCCTGATCGCGACCGCTGTGGGCACCTCGATCGACGCGGGCGCCGTAGGCGTGGGCCTGGCTCTGCTGGAAGCCAATATCTGGCTGATCGCCTTGTGCATCGGCTTCACCACCTTCGTCATGGCGAGCCTCGGCCTGTTGATCGGCAAGGCGGCGGGAACGCGCCTGGGCAAGGTCGCCGAACTGCTCGGCGGCCTGGCCCTGATCGCTCTAGGCAGCAAGATTCTTCTGGAACATCTCGGCCTTCTGGCTGGTTAAAGCCGTCACGAACCGGCTTTGCGCTTGCCCCCCGCAGGCGTTTGCGGAACCCTCGGCCCTGACGCCCTAAGGCTGCATCCAAGGAGACCTCCATGCGTCCGCCGCTATTGCTCATCGCCGTCCTCGCGGCCCCTCTAGCCCTGGCCGGGTGCGCCACCGGCCGAGGCTTGCCGACCTATCAGGAAGAAATGACCAAGCTCGACGCCGAATGCGTGGCGCGCGGCGGCATCCTGACCCCAAGCGGCATGCAGACGGGCCGCCCCCAGACCGACTATCTGTGCAAGATGACCGGCGCATCGCGGCTTCGGCAGGACTGAGGCGCAAACCTCAAAGCCCGCGCGCCGCCCACGTCGAACCAGCCGCAAGCCGATATCCGGAAGCGAGACGCCCGCTGTCGGACGCGGCGAAAAGCAAAAAAGAGCGCTTGGAGGGGTGACGGGGCCGGCCCCGCCCCTGCGCATGCCGCGCCGTTCGACGGCCTTCACGCAGCCTAGAGCAATCCCACGCGCGTGCCGCGATTATCGCGCGCCGCTTCCATCGCAAGATCGCAGACACAGGCTGAGCGCCCGCCGCCGCCTGGACTTCCGCCCAGGCCTGGCTGACGGGCATAAGAAAACCCGTCTGCCGCATTGGGACTCAGACGGGCCTAATGAGCCGAAGCTCGTTATCCAAGTGGGAGACGCTCACCGAAACCGCAAGGGGCTCAAGATAAGAAGTTTCCGAAATCACGGAAATAAAAGGGTATTCGAACGGATGATAAAATAATCAATCCTTATGCTTGCATATGATGGCGCGCTCGTTCACCCTGCGGATGTCGATATCTCTGCGTAACGCCCTATTTCTTTGCGACGCATCGAGATTTTTCGTTTCCTTAGACCCGACAGCCCTCAGGACCTTTCCTCTGGGCAACCTTTTTCGGAGGTCATGGAAATGGCTACTGGTATTGTTAAGTGGTTCAACCCCACCAAGGGTTTCGGTTTCATCGCGCCTGACGCTGGCGGCGGCGACGTCTTTGTTCACATTTCCGCCGTTGAGCGGGCCGGCCTCACTGGGCTGAACGAAGGCCAAGCGCTGTCGTATGAGCTGGAGCACGACCAGCGCTCCGGCAAGGCTTCGGCGGGCCAACTCCAGGCCGCATAAGCGAACGCACCGGTTCACCGGCGCATCGAGGCCCGCCCCCCTATGGAGGCGGGCCTTGTCAATTCTGCAGACCGCGGCGCTCGATCAGGTACGACGGACCTTGAAGGTGCGGCGTCGCGCCGCAAGAGCCGGGGCGGCCTCTGCGAAAAAGTCGCTCGCCGATCCCCGAATGCCCTAATGGCGGTCCTGCGCCCTGGCTTGGAGCGCCC
This sequence comes from Brevundimonas sp. M1A4_2e, assembly GCF_053345555.1. Taxonomy (NCBI): domain Bacteria; kingdom Pseudomonadati; phylum Pseudomonadota; class Alphaproteobacteria; order Caulobacterales; family Caulobacteraceae; genus Brevundimonas; species Brevundimonas sp. M1A4_2e. The sequence continues at coordinate 52,653 of NZ_JBKFAI010000003.1, forward strand.
GCCTAAGTCCTTGATGTCAAGAAAGTCCGTGGTGGTTGGAGGCGGGATCGAACCGCCGACCTGTGGGTTATGAATCCACCGCTCTAACCATCTGAGCTACCCAACCCCATACGGAGCCTCTCGCCGGATCGAAACGACCCCGGGCGCGAGAGGGGTGCGTATATCGCCGCCTTCCGTTCGGTTCAAGCCGGTTCAGTGCGGATTTCGTGCAGGACCATCGGTCGCGGCGTCTTTCGGCTCGCGTAATGCGCTGCAAGCCTGCATCTTCGCTATCCAAAGCCACGCTGTTCAGGAGCCGCCATGCGCCCCGCCCTCTTCGCCGCTTCCGCCGCTGTCCTCGCTCTCGCCGCCTGCGGGGCCAATGGGCAGGATGAGCCGCAGACGTCCGCCGCGACCGGCGCCCCGGTCGAGACGCGCCCGCCCAACAACCCGGATCAGAAGCCCGCGCACGAAGGCCAGACCCGCGCCCCGTCAGTCAGCACCACGGTAGCCATGCAGCACGCGGTCGTCGCCGAGGGGCTGGAGCACCCCTGGGGTCTGGCCCTGCTGCCGGACGGCCAGGGGCTGGTGACCGAACGGCCCGGCCGCATGCGCGTCGTCAGCGCCCAGGGCCAGATCGGCGCCCCGATCAGCGGCCTGCCCGCCGTGGCGGCGCGCGGCCAGGGGGGTCTGCTGGACGTCATCCTGAGCCCGACCTTCGCTCAGGACCGGATGATCTACTGGTCCTACGCCCAGCCGCGGAACGGCGGCAACGGCACGGCCGTGGCGCGCGGCCGCCTGTCAGACGACCTAAGCCGCGTCGAGAACGTGCAGGTCGTCTTCCAGGTCAAGGACACCTATGACGGGGACAAACACTTCGGCTCCTCCCTGGTCTTCGGCCCGGACGGCAAGCTGTACATCACCATCGGCGAGCGCTCGGACAAGCCGATGCGGCCGACGGCCCAGAGCCTGGCCTCGCACCACGGCAAGGTCATCCGCATCAACGCCGACGGCTCGGTCCCGTCCGACAACCCCTTCGTCGGCCGCGACGACGCCCTGCCCGAGATCTGGTCCTACGGCCATCGCAACCCGCAGGGCATCGCCGTCCAGCCGGAGACCGGCGCGGTCTGGAGCATCGAGCACGGCACGCGCGGCGGCGACGAGCTGAACCTGGAGAAGGCCGGCGCCAATTTCGGCTGGCCCGGCGCGGCCTACGGCATCGAGTATAGCGGCGACGCCATCCCTGGCGCGACGACCACGAAGGAGGGCACCGTCCAGCCCGTCTACTACTGGGACCCGGTGATCGCGCCAGGCGGCATGGTCTTCTACGACGGCGCCATGTTCCCCGACTGGAAAGGCAACGCCCTGATCGGCGGCCTCGGCGGCAAGCATCTGGTCCGCCTGGTGCTGCGCGACGGGCGGGTGGTCGGCGAGGAGCGCCTGCTGACCGGTCTGGGCGAACGCATCCGCGACGTGGCGGTCGGGCCCGACGGCGCTGTCTGGGTCGTGACAGACGAAGAGAACGGCAAGCTGGTGCGGCTGGCGCGCCGCTGAGGCTGAGAAGACAGGGCGGGCCGCGCACGACGGCCCGCCCTTTTCACATCCGGCGACCTCACGCGCCTTGTTACTTGACGTTGACGTAAACGTCGGCTTTCTAACGGATCGAGTTTCCACGCCACACGCGATGATCGGATTTTTCCGTCCGTCGCGCAGGCCCCAAGACGCCTAACCCGTCCCTAGCGCTCGCCGCCGCGCGGCGAGCGCTAGGGACCCAACAAAGAGAGACGCTCCATGGCCGACGCCTATATCTACGACGCCGTGCGCACCCCGCGCGGCAAGGGCAAGAAGGACGGCAGCCTGCACGAGATCACCGCGCTGAGCCTGGCCAGCCAGGTGCTGGAGGCGCTGCGCGACCGCAACGGCCTGGACACCGCCAAGGTCGACGACGTGATCCTGGGCTGCGTCTCGCCGGTGGGCGAACAGGGCGCCGACATCGCCCGCACCGCGGTTCTGGCCGCCGGCTGGGACCAGGCGACGGCGGGCTTTCAGATCAACCGCTTCTGCGCCTCAGGCCTTGAGGCCGTGAACGTGGCCGCCGCCAAGGTGAAGTCGGGCGAGGCGGGCATGGCCGTCGGCGGCGGCGTGGAAGCCATGAGCCGCGTGCCGATGGGCTCCGACGGCGGGGCCTGGCCGACCGACCCGTCGTCGGCCTTCCCGACCTATTTCGTGCCCCAGGGCGTCTCGGCCGACATGATCGCCACCAAATACGGCTTCAGCCGCGACGACGTCGACGCCTATTCGGTTGAAAGCCACAAGCGCGCCGCCCGGTCCTGGGCCGAGCGCCGCTTCGACAAGTCGGTGATCGCGGTCAAGAACCAGCTCGGCCTGACCCAGCTGGATCACGACGAGACCATTCGTCCGAACACGGACATGCAGATCCTGGGCGGGCTGAGCCCCTCCTTCGTCATGATGGGCGGCATGGGCTTCGACGCCGTGATCGGCCAGCGCTATCCCGAGGTCGCCAGCGTCAACCACGTCCACACCCCCGGCAACTCGTCCGGCATCGTCGACGGCGCCGCGGGCGTGCTGATCGGCACCAAGGAGATGGGCGAGGCGCTGGGCCTGAAGCCGCGCGCGAAAATCCTGGGCGGCGCCTCGATCGGCTCGGAGCCGTCGATCATGCTGACCGGCCCCGAGCCGGTGACCCGCAAGCTGCTGGCCAAGCTGGGCATGCAGCCGGGCGACATCGACCTGTATGAACTGAATGAGGCCTTCGCCGCCGTTGTGCTGCGCTACATGCAGGCGCTCGACATCCCGCACGACAAGATCAACGTCTGCGGCGGCGCCATCGCCATGGGCCACCCCCTGGGCGCCACCGGCGCCATGATCCTGGGCACGGTGCTGGACGAGCTGGAGCGCTCGGACAAGTCGACGGCCCTGGCCACCCTGTGCATCGGCGGCGGCATGGGCACCGCCACCGTCATCGAACGCGTCTGATCCGGGAGCTTATGACCATGGAAAACTTCAAGATCGACATCGACGCCGACGGCATCGCGCTCGTCACCTTCGACGTGCCGGGCCGTTCGATGAACACCCTGACCAGCGCCGTCATTGCCGAGATCCCGGCTCTTGTCGAAAAGATCAAGACCGACGACGCCATCAAGGGCGTGGTCATCACCTCGGGCAAGCCGACCGGCTTCTGCGCCGGGGCGGACTTGGGCGACATGGCCTCGGGCATGCTGGCCGGCGGCGGCGACCTGCAGAAGGCGTTCGACACCGGCTGGGCGCTGAACGGCGCCTTCCGCGCGCTGGAGACCTCGGGCAAGCCGGTGGCGGCGGCCATCAACGGCCTGGCGCTGGGCGGCGGGCTGGAGTTCACCCTGGCCTGCCACTATCGCGTCGTCGAGAACGACCCGAAGATTCAGCTGGGCCTGCCCGAGATCAAGGTCGGCCTCTTCCCCGGCGGCGGCGGCACCCAGCGTCTGACGCGTCTGATCGGCGTTCAGAACGCCCTGATGCAGATGGCCGAGGGCAAGTCCTGGCGTCCGAACGACGCCAAGGGCGCCGGCGTCGTCCATGAGGTCGTCGAAAAGGGCCAGTCGGTCGAGGCCGCCAAGGCCTGGATCAAGGCCGGCGGCAAGGCCGTCCAGCCCTGGGACGATCCCAAGTTCAAGATCCCCGGCGGCGGCCCCTACCACCCGGCAGGCGCCCAGGTCTTCATCATGGGCAACGCCATCCTGCGCAAGCAGTCCTACGGCAACTACCCGGCCGTGCTGAACATGATGAAGGCCGTCTATGAAGGCGTGCAGGTGCCGATCGAAGCGGGCCTGCGCATCGAGACGCGCTACTTCATCAAGACCCTGATGACGCCCCAGGCCCAGGCCATGATCCGCAGCCTGTTCCTGTCTAAGCAGGAACTGGACAAGGGCGCCGTGCGTCCGGCGGGCGTGCCCAAGTCCGACCCCAAGAAAGTCAGCGTCCTGGGCGCGGGCATGATGGGCGCCGGCATCGCCTATGTGCAGGTCATGGCCGGCATCGAGACCGTGCTGATCGACCAGACGCAGGAAGCCGCCGACAAGGGCAAGGCCCACGTCGAGGAGTTGCTGAAGAAGCGTCTGTCGCGCGGTCAAATGACCCAGGAGAAGTTCGACGCCACCCTGGCCCTGGTCACGGCGACGACGGACTATGACCTGATCAAGGGCTCGGACCTGGTCATCGAGGCCGTGTTCGAGAACCGCGAGATCAAGGCCGACGTCACCAAGCGCGCCGAGGCCCAGCTGGCCGAGGGCGCCGTGTTCGGCTCCAACACCTCGACCCTGCCGATCTCGGGCCTGGCCGAGGCCTCCGTGCGGCCCGAGGACTTCATCGGCATCCACTTCTTCTCGCCCGTCGACAAGATGATGCTGGTCGAGATCATCATGGGCGAAAAGACCGGCGACGCGGCCCTGGCCAAGGCGCTGGACTATGTCCTGAAGATCAAGAAGACGCCGATCGTCGTCAACGACTCCAGAGGCTTCTACACCTCGCGCTGCTTCTCGACCTTCCTGATGGAAGGCATGGCCATGCTGGAAGAGGGCTATTCGCCCGTGCTGATCGACAACGTCGGCCGCATGACCGGCATGCCGCGCGGCCCGCTGGAGATGCACGACGACGTCGCCCTGGACCTCTCCTACAAGATCGCCAAGCAGACCCGAGAGGACCTGGGCGACAAGTACGTCCCCAACGAGGGCGAGCAGATCGTCGCCATCATGGTCGAGCAGGGCCGTTTCGGCCGCAAGAACGGCAAGGGCTTCTACGACTACGACAGCAAGCCCAAGGTCATCTGGCCGGGCCTCTACGACCTGGCCCCGACCACCAAGGGCGCCGAACTCGGCGAAAGCCCTGAGGCGCTGGCCGCCATCGACGAGCTGAAGACCCGCCTGCTGTATCGCCAGGCGGTCGAAGTGGCCCGCTGCTGGGAAGAAGGCGTCATCGACGACCCGCGCGAAGGCGACCTGGGCGCCATCCTGGGCTGGGGCTTCGCGCCCTGGACCGGCGGCCCCATCACCTTCATGGACCAGACCGGCCTGAAGGCCTTCGTGGCAAAGGCCGACGACCTGGCCGCCAAATACGGCGACCGCTTCAAGGTCCCGCAGCTTCTGCGCGACATGGCCGCCAAGGACGAAACCTTCTACGGCCGCTTCGCGCCGCAGACGAAGGCGGCCTGAGGCTCATACACAGAGTGAACCGGAAAGGGCGGCCTTCGCGGGCCGCCTTTTCTTTTTGCACTACGCTCGCGACGCGGTCGCTCGCTGCTTGAGCGCCTTGCCCTATTTCCCGCTCATCCCGGCGGACGCCGGGATCCAGTGAGAGCCACGCGCTCCGCCTTTGAAGAAGGCTAAGATTTCCACGCGCACGGATGCAGCCAAAGGACTGGATCCCGGCGGACGCCGCGATGAGCGGAAGGAGTTTACCGACTCCGGAACACCCGCGACGCCGCATAGCCCGTCAGCGCCGCCAGCAACACGCACAGCACGCCGTAGCTCCACGGCCTTCGATGGGCGAACTCATAGATGTCGCGCTCCAGCCCCACCTTCTCGACGGTCAGGGTCAGGTTGGACACCGACACCGCCGCCCCCTCCTGAAACAACCAGACCTCGGCGTAGTATTTCCCGGTCGGCGCCACGGCGGGCAGTTTGACCTCGGCGCGGAACAGGCCCCGGTCGACGAACTGCACCCCCTTGGGATCGGTGTCATAAAGGGCCGCCGCCTCCTTCAGCCGGATCACGGCGCGGCGCCAGTCCAGATAATCCTCGCCCAGGCGACTGATGACCACGTCGCGCACGCCGTAGCGGGTGACCGTGCGGGCCTCCTCGGGCGCGTCGATGCGCAGGTGATCGACGCCCACCCCCAGCCGCCGCAACTGGCCGAAGTCGGCGATGTCGCTGAGGGGCCGCGTCGAGGCGGTCATGTAGAAGCCGGGCGCGCCCTCGAACAGCACCGGGCGGGTGTTCAGCCAGACCCCCATGTTGCGCGTCTTCTTGACCAGGCGGACCGGGGCGTCGGGCCCGCGCACCACCACCACCACGTCGGCCGGGGTGGCGCTGGGGTTGAACACGGCCCCATAAAGAACGATCGACGCGCCCTTGAAGCCTGAGTCCACATCCACCCGCGCGTCGGTCAGGGCGGCGGCGACGCGCACCTCCTCGGTGGTGGCGGCCGAGCGTTCGATGATGATCTCCGGCGCAGCCTGCGGCGGCGGCTCGGGCGGCAGGACCTGGAACATCAGTCCGCCACCCCCGGCGCCAGCAGGAACAGGTCGCTGGGCCGCACGAACAACTCCAGCCCCATCTGGATGCCTACCAGAAGGACGATCAGGCCCAGGGCCGCCCGCATCTCTTCGGCGCGGAACCGGCCCGACAGCTTGGCGCCGTATTGGGCCCCCACCACCCCGCCCAGCAGCAGGATGGTCGACAGGACGATGTCCACCGTCTGGTTGCGCCCGGCCTGAAGCACAGTGGTGATGGCTGTGGTGATGATGATCTGGAACAGGCTGGTGCCGACCACCACGCTGGCCCTCATGCGCAGCACATAGAGCATGGCCGGCACCAGGATGAAGCCGCCCCCCACCCCCATGATGGCCGACAGGACGCCCGCGAACACGCCCAGGCCGAACGGCGGAATGGCGCTGATGTACAGGCCCGAGCGCGGGAAACGCATCCTGAACGGCAGGCCGTACAGCCACATCGGGCGACGACGCTCCTTGCGCGGCGGCGTCTCGCCCCGGACGCGGTGCAGGATCTGCGTCAGGCTCTCGTACAGCATCATGCCGCCGATAGAGCCGAGGAACAGCAGATAGGACAGCGACACCACCAGATCGGCCTGACCGAGCAGCCGCAGGTAGCGGAACAGTTCGACGCCCACGAGCGCGCCCAAGGCGCCGCCCACGGCCATGATGCCGCCGATACGGTAGTCGACCGCGCCCATGCCGGAATAACGGATCACGCCCGAGGTCGAGGACGCGACGACGTGGCTGGCCTGGCTGGCCACCGCCACCGTCGGCGGAATGCCCAGAAACACCAGCACCGGCGCCATCAGGAAGCCGCCGCCAATGCCGAACAGGCCGGACACGAATCCGACCAGCGCCCCCAGCATGACCAGGAGCGGCCAGTTCACCGAGACTTCGGCGATCGGCAGGTAAATATCCACGGCACGCGCCTTCGGCTGGAAGGACAGGCAATCGGCGCCGGAAAGGCGACTAGATCTTCGGTCTTAGCGGCCCCTGCGGCGAACCGCCACCCCCGGCCCGCGCCTGTTTGCGCGCGGCCTCTACGCCAGCGGCGGCGCGGTGAAGGCGTCGGCGGCCTCGCGCGCCTTGCGGCGTTCGACGGCCGACAGGGCGGGCGTCAGCCGCTGCACCGAGGCCAGAGCCTGCTGATCGCCGCGACGGGCGGCGATCATGTACCATTTGAAGGCTTCGGTGCGGTTGGCGGCCACGCCCTGATCGCCCTGCTCCAGCATCTTGGCCACGTTGTACTGGCTGTCGACGCGGCCGGCCTCGGCGGCCTTCTTCAGCCAGATCAGCGCGTCCGGCCCGTTCTTGGCCCCGCCGACGCCGTCATACAGCTGCATCGCGTAGTGATGCATGGCCTTGGCGTCCCCGCCCTCGGCCGCGCGACGGGCCCAGGCGCGCGCCTCGGCGTCATCGACGGCCAGCCCCGCCTGACCCTCCTGATAGAGCATGGCCAGACGCAGCTGCGCCGGCGCATAGCCCAAATTGGCCGCGCGGGTCAGCGGCTCGACGCCGGCCTCGTCGCCGTTGTTCAGCATCAGGCTGGCGCGCGCGAACAGGGACGCGCCCTCGGTCGCCGCCGCCTCGGGCGACGGCACGGCGTCGGTCGGCGCAGCGTCCAGCGCCACGGCGGCGATGGGCGCATCCAGCCCAGCTTCTGCGTCCGCCGCACCCGCCGCAACGCCGGGCGCGCTTACGCCCGGGAAGCGCAGGCCCGCGCCCTCGGCCACCTGCAGGCTGGCGTAGCCGCCGCCGACCACCAGGGCCGCCACGGCCGAGGCGCCGATCGCCTTGCGCATGGTCGAGCCCTGTCGGCCCGCCTGCCGGTCCAGGCGCTCCTGCAGCTTGGACTTGCCGCCGCGTTTCTTGAGGCCGAAGCCGGCGCGGGCGCCGTCATCAGCGGCCTCGGGCGCCATCGCGGCGCGCGCCGCGTCCAGCACGTCCCGGGTCGTCGTCGGCCCCTCGTCGGCCATCGCGCGCGGCGCGGGATCGACGAACTCCAGTTCCGCCGCAAAGCCGTCGTCGTCATCGTCCAGCGTCAACGGGCGGTCGGCCGCCGCCGCGGCAACCGTCTCGGGACGGGCGAAGACATCCGCCGCCGGGTCTTCGAACGCCGCCAGAATGTCGCTGATGTCGGCGCCGCCGAAAGAGTCCGGCGCATGGATCGAGCCGGGGTTCGCCGACAGCTCGGACGGGGCGCGGCCAAACGGCGTCGCGTCCTGCCGCGGCTCCAGGAAATCGGCCTCGAACGGGTCGGCGAAGACGCCGTCGTCCGGATGGCGCTCCGTCTGCGTCGGGAAAGGCTCAGCTTGAACAGCGCCCGCCAGCGGATCCTGCGACCAGGGCTCGACCGGGTCGGCGAAAGCCGCCGCGCGCCAATCGCCGCTGGGACTTTCAGCGGGGGTCCAGGGGGCGGGCTCCGAGCTTTCCAGCGGAACGTCGCGACGCTCGGTGCGGCCCGCGCGCTGCTCGATGCTGTCGCGCGCCTCGGCCAGCAGGCGCGCCGTGCGCTCCTCGCTCTGACGCATCCGCTCGGCCAACTCGCCCGAGGCGCGCTCGTGGCGCTGATGCATCTTATCCGTGCTTTCGGCCAGGCGGCGGCCGATGTCGTCCAGAGCCTGGGCCGAGCGACGCTCGGACTGGGCGATGCGTTCGCCAAGTCTGTCAGAGATCCGGGCGATCTCGCCGCCGAGCCGCTCCAGCGCCAGGGCGTGTTGATCGTCGGCCTGAGTCAGGCGCTGGTCCACCGCCTGGGCGTGGCGAGCCAGATCGCGCTCCAGCTTCTGTTCCAGCGCGGCCACGCGCGCGTCGGACGCCCCTGCGCCCGCCGCCTCGACCTTCTCCACCCGGCCGTTCAGGTTGCGGGCGATGCGCATGATATCGTGGCCCATGCCCTCGACCGCGGCGACCGAGCGCTGCTCGGCGGCGCGGGCCTGTTCGCCGATCGCGGCCAAGGCGCGCTCGATCCGCTCGACGCGGCCTTCGGTTTCGGCCGCATCCAGGCGGCGCATCATCTCGATGCGGCTGGATTCCACCTGCCGGGTGAGAGCCTCAGCCAGCTTTTCAAAGCGCGAGGCTTCGCGCGCGTGGTCCGGCTCGATGCGGCGCTCGGCGTCGCGCATCCGCAGGTCGAGGGCCGCGAACGACCGCTCCAATCCCTTGAGCGCTTCTGAGGTCTGCGACTGAGCGTCGTCCAGACGCACGCCCACTTGCGACAGCAGAGTTGTTCCGGCGCCCGGCCCAGCCGCCTTCTCGATCGCTTCGATCCGATCGCGCAGTTCGCTGACGCCCGCCCGCTGGCGCTCGTCCATTTCATAAAGACGGGTGGAGACGGCGGTCAGGGCCGCATCCAGCTTGTCCAACCCGTCGCGCGCCTCGGCTCCGGCGTCCTGCTCCAGGCGGCGCAGGCGACGGTGGCCCTCGCGCAGTTCCTCGGCGATGTCGTCGATGCGGCGCGCCTTGGCCGCCTCGGCCTCGTCCTGCGCCTCCATCCGACGCACCAGCCCGACGACGGCCTGATCAATCCCCTGAATGGCCAGCGTCGAACGGCGCTCAGCCGCCTCCAGGCGCTCGGCGATCACCTCCAGCGAGGCGCCCATTCTGCCCAGGCCTTCATGCCGGTGCGCATCCTCGCCATAGACGTCGTCCAGGCGGCGCGAACGGCTGCGGCGATCATAGGGATCAGGGATGGGCGACCGACGCGGCAGGGTGGCGACGCTGTCGTCCTCCTCCGGCTCATCCATGATCATGGAATTCAGCCACTCGCCCAGGGTCATGCCCGAGCGACGCGCCAGATCCTTGGCGATCTCGCGCGCCTTGGGATCGATGCCCTTCACGCTCCACGGCGCCGCTGCGGTCACTGATTCGCCTCCCGACCCATGGCGCGAACGGTATCCTTCCAGATAGAGCGTGTAAACGTGTCGTTAACCGCAAGATGTGGCGCCTCGTCACGAAACGCCCCCGGCAGCCGACACGGCGCTGATGCGCCCGGCATGGTTAATGCCGCGTTTACATTAACCGCGCATCAAGAAATACGGCCAAGCTGCCGATCATGGGCGGCGGGACGCTTGCATCCCAGCCTCGGGCGCCCCAACTGCCGCGGTCATGGACGCCACGCTCACCCTGATCCTGCTGATCGCCTCCTTGGCGGTCGTCGTCTTCGCCGGGTGGCGCGGCGCGCGACCGATAGACCTCACGCGCGGCCCGCGCATGATGCCGTGGCGGTTCATCATGTTGCTGGCCGCCGCCTTGGCCTTCTACCTGCTGATCCACCTGATGGCCGAGCTGAGCGGACGCCCCCTGCCGGCGGCGCCGGCTTTCTAGCGGGAACGCTCTGGCCTGCGGGCGGTTTTCCTGTCTCCCCATGGACAACAGGAGACCCGCGTGACCGACAAGGAACTGACGCCGGCACAGGCCGAAGAGGCTTTCTGGAAAAGCTTGAAATCCAGCAACACCGGCATGCTGGGGCTGGACAAGCCCGGCTATCACAGCCAGCCGATGACCGCCTTCCGCGAAGCAGAAACCGGGACCATCTGGTTCTTCACCCGCGACGACACGGACCTGGCGCGGGATGCGGCGACGCCGGGGCAAACGGCCATGTTCAGCTACGGCTCGAAGGACCAGAAGGTCTGGGCCTGCATCCACGGCGCCCTTTCGGTGCATGGGCGCGACCGCGAGGTCATCGAGCGCTACTGGAACCCGGTGCTGGCGGCCTGGTATCCTGAGGGCAAGGACGATCCGCGGCTGACGCTTCTGCGCTTCGACGCCGGAGACGGCCGCGTCTGGGTCAGCGACGGCGGCCTGATGAAGTTCGCCTTCGAAATCGCCAAGGCGAACCTGACCAAGACCCCGCCCGACGCCGGCGATGTGGCCGACGTCAACCTGAGCTAACGCCCTCGCCCGCCCTCAAGCGGCGCAAAGCGCGCTAGAGCTTCCTAGAAAGCTCCGAAACACCAGGCCAGGACCGCCTTCTGCGCATGGAGGCGGTTCTCGGCTTCGTCCCAGATCAGCGACTGCGGGCCGTCGATGACGGCGTCCGTGACCTCTTCGCCCCGGTGCGCCGGCAGGCAGTGCAGGAAGACGGCGTCATCGGCGGCGTCGGCCATCAGGGCCGCGTCGACGCTGTAGGGCTCGAACGCCGCCAGGCGGGCCTCATAATCCTGGTCGCCCATCGACACCCAGGTGTCGGTGACGACGACGTCGGCGCCCTTGACCGCCTCGCGGGGGTCGCTGGTCAGGGTGACGTGAGCGCCGCCCTTTTCCAGATCGCGCAGGTCAGGGTGGTATTCCGCCGGGCAGGCGACGTTCAGGTGGAAACCGAACTTGGGCGCGGCGTGCATGAAGCTGTGGCAGACGTTGTTGCCGTCGCCGATCCAGGCGATCGTCTTGCCCTCGATCGAGCCGCGGCGCTCTTCGATCGTCATCAGGTCGGCTAGGATCTGGCACGGGTGGCTGCGGTCGGTCAGGCCGTTGACCACCGGCACCGTCGAGACGCGGGCGAAGCGCTCGACGTCCTCATGGTCGTTGGCGCGGATCATCACGGCGTCGACCATGCGCGACAGGACGCGGGCGGTGTCCTCGACCGGCTCGCCCCGGCCCAGCTGCATGTCCGAGGCGGTGGCGATGATGGAGGCGCCGCCCAGCTGGCGGATGGCCGCGTCGAAGCTGAAGCGGGTGCGGGTCGAGTTCTTCTCGAAGACCATGGCCAGGACGCGGTCCTTGCCGGGCGCGTCGGCGTCAGGCCGACCCTGGGGCCAGCCCTTGCGGGCGCGCTTGCGGGCGTGGGCGTCGTCCAGAATGGCGCGCAGGGTCGCCGCGTCCAGACGGTGAATGTCGAGGAAGTGACGAACCATGACCAAGCCTTCTCCCTCCCCTTCATGGGGAGGGTGGTCCCGCAGGGACCGGGTGGGGGCGGCCCTGCGGAAATCTGGAGGTAGAAGAAAAACGGCCCCACCCGCCCTCCCCATGAGGGGAGGGAGAAACAGCGTCAGCCCGCGACCTTGGTGCGGGCGAACTCGCAGGCCTTCTCGAACTTCTCGACCGCCTCGCGGGCTTCTTCGAGGGTGATGTTCAGCGGCGGCAGGACGCGCACCAGATTGTCGCCGCCGCCGGCGACCAGCAGCTTCGCCTCATCACGCGCCCAGCCCATGAACTCGCGGTTGTTCGGGACCAGCTTGACGCCCAGCAGCAGACCCTTGCCGCGCACCTCGACGATCACGTCGGGGAAGCGTTCGGCCAGACCATGAAGCTGCTGCTTCAGATAGCCGGCGACCTCGTTGACGTTGTTCAGGATGGCGTCCGACGACACCTCGTCAAAAGCCGCCTTGCCGACCGCCATCGCCAGCGGGTTGCCGCCGAAGGTCGAGCCGTGGGTGCCGACCGTCATGCCCTTGGCCGCTTCAGCCGTCGCCAGGCAGGCGCCGATCGGGAAGCCGCCGCCCAGAGCCTTGGCGATGGCCATGATGTCCGGCGCCATGCCAGCCCATTCGTGGGCCCACAGCTTGCCGGTCCGGCCCATGCCGCACTGGACCTCGTCGAAGATGATCAGGACGCCATGCGCGTCGCACAGTTCGCGCAGGCCGCGCAGGCACTGTTCCGGCATGGCGCGGCAGCCGCCCTCGCCCTGCACCGGCTCGACGATGATGGCGGCGGTGGTCGGGCTGGCGATGGCGGCCTTGATGGCGTCGTGGTCGCCCCACTTCAGCTGATGGAAACCTTCCATCTTGGGCCCGAAGCCCTCGGTGTAGCTGGGGTTGGCGGCGGCGTTGATCGCGCCGTAGGTGCGGCCGTGGAAGGAGCCGTCGAAGCCGTAGATGTCGATCCGCTCAGGCTGGCCGTTGGCGACGTGGAACTTGCGCGCCGTCTTCAGCGCGCATTCGACCGCTTCGGTGCCCGAGTTGGTGAAGAAGACCACGTCGGCGAAGGACTTGGCGCAAAGGTCGTCGGCCAGGGCGTCCTGGCCCGGAATCTTGAAGATGTTGGAGACGTGCCACAGCTTGTCGGCCTGGGCTTTCAGCGCGGCGACCAGCTTGGGGTTGGCGTGACCCAGCGCATTGGTCGAAATGCCCGAAACACAGTCCAGGTACTCGGTCCCGTCAGCGGACCACAGGCGGACGCCCTGGCCGCGCTCCACTTCCAGCGGCGCGCGATTGTAGACACCCATCAGATGACCGGACACTTGGCAAACTCCATAAAGTGAGACGGCCCCGGCGCGTCAGCGACGGGACCGCTTTTGGAAAAGGGCGAGGAACTTGTCGGGCGCTATTTCCGCATAGTCAACACCGCCCGCGATGCGAATTCAGCGCAGCTGCGCATCCAGTTTGCGGATCAGGGCGGCGTAGGTCCGGCCGGCCAGATCGATCGCCTCGCCCTCGACCGCCTCGATGGCGTCGTCCTTGGAGTGGATCAGCCGGAAAACCTGCGGGACGAAGCCTTCGGCCAGGCCGTTCGTCTTGCCGCCGTTGAAGGCCAGCCACATCTGGTGGGCGCCGACCTCGTCCTGGAAACCCAGCGAGACCACCGGCGCGCCCGCCGCCGAGAAGGCCCGGTCGTCCGACGGCGGATAGATGGGGAAGCCGACGCACTGCAGGGCCTGTTCGGCGCACAGCTCCTGCACCGCGCGGGTGACGAAGGCCGACTGCGGCCCGTTGTTCTGGCCGTACATCATCGTGTCGCCATAGGCGGCGACGTCGGAGTTCACCACGGCTGCGACGTTGGCCAGACCGTGCGCCTCGATCCACTTCCGTGCGCCGATCAGACCCAACTCTTCCTGGTCGAAGAAGATGATGCGGATGCGGTGCGACAGCGGCGCCTCGCGCAGGATCTTGGCCGCCTCGATCAACGCGACGACCGAACCGGCGTTGTCGACCAGACCATCCGCCATCGTCCCGTCCCGCAGCTTCACCGCGTCATAGTGGGCGGTCAGCAGGATTTCCTTCGCGCCCTCGCCCAGGGTGACGACGACGTTGGAGCCCTGCATCGGCTCGCCCCGCCCGCCGCCGTCGAAGGTCTCGACGGTGGGCGCGAAGCCCTCGGCCCGAAGCTGGCGCAACAGCACTTGCAGTCGTTCGGCGTTGGACGGCTGGGCGTAGGCGCCGACCTGTTCACGCAGATCGGCGGCGCGGTTCTGGGCGAGCGACGGCGCCGCAGTCAGGCAGATGGCGGCCAGAACGGCGCCGCTGACTGCGGCTTTCAGGCGAAGATGAAACGACATGGCGAGGCCCCATTCGCGAAGCCCCTCGCCTCGCGCTCGACGCCCTGATTAAGCCGTCAGCTCTTCAGCCGCCAGCCCGAACGGAACACCAGCCAGCAGGCCGCGCCCATGATGACGGTGAGCACGGCGCTCATGACCACGCCAACCACCAGGCTTCCTTCTGCGTGGCCGATGAATCCAGCCCGGAAGCCGTCGATCAGGTAGAAGAAGGGATTGAACTTGCTGATGCTGGCGAAGGGCTCGGGCAGGCTGTCGATCAGGTAGAAGGTGCCCGACAGGAAGGTCATCGGCATGACCACGAAGTTCTGCACCGCCGACAGATGGTCGAACTTCTCGGACCACAGGCCCGCCAGCACCCCCATCATGCCCATCAGCAGCGAAGCGATCAGGCCGAACCAGACGATCAGGGCGATGTTGGCCAGGCCCAGCTTCGCAAACGGCATGACGCAGATCGCCGTCACCAAGCCGACCGCGACGCCGCGCGTCGCCGCGCCCAGGGTGAAGCCGATGGTCAACTCCAGCGGGCTGAGCGGCGGGGTCAGGAAGTCGGTCGCCGTGCCCATGATCTTGGCCTGGATCAGGCTGGACGAGGCGTTGGCGAAGGCGTTCTGAAGAATGGCCATCATGATCAGGCCCGGCGCCACGAACTCGGCGAAGGGCGTGCCGTGCAGCGGCGGCCGGGCGCCCTTCAGCGCCACCACGAAGACCATCATGTAGAGCAGGGTCGTCACCACCGGCGCCGCTACGGTCTGAGCGCCCACCTTCCAGAAGCGGCGGACCTCTTTGAGATACAGGGTGCGCAAGCCCACCCAGTTGATCCCGTCGTAGCGGCGGGGCTGAGGCAGGCCGCCAGCAGCAGCGGAAGGGGCGTCGGAACCGGCGGTCAGGTGCGTCATGCGGCCTCAGATGCGACAGGCGAGGCCGTTTCGCAAGGCGCCCGCCCTGTGGATGAAGGCCAAGAAACTGATTCAAAACGGGACATTAACCATACTACATATAGTTTCTGTGGACAGGTGAATTCCCACATATTGCGTCTTTTAAGAGGTGATTTACGATTAAAGGCGTGATGAGGGGCCGAAATTCGGACTCCGACACAAGATATTGAATCTGACGTCTCCGCAGGAGGACGACATGAACCCAGGTTGGACCGAAGACCGCGTCGGCGCGCTCAAGAAGCTGTGGCTGGAAGGCCAGTCAGCGAGCCAGATCGCCAAGGCCTTGGGCGGCGGCGTGACCCGCAACGCCGTGATCGGCAAGGTGCACCGCCTGGGCCTGTCGGGCCGGGCCGCCCCGTCGCAGCCCGCGCGCACCACCTTCCGCCCCGCCCGTCCGCGCGCCGCCGCCCCGGCAGCGCCGGTGCAGGCGCCGTCGGCTCCGCGCCGCCTTGAGGCCGTCGCCCCGCGCCCGATCGTCGCCGCTGCTCCGCAGTCGCCGGCCCCGGCCCCCGCGCCGGAACTGCCCGGCACCGCCACCGTGCTGACCCTGGGCGCCCATATGTGCAAATGGCCGATCGGCGACCCCTCGACCAGCGACTTCAGCTTCTGCGGCCGCCGCGCCTCGGAAGGCGTCTACTGCGTCGAGCACGCCCGCGTCGCCTACCAGCCCCAGGTCCGCAAGAGCGCCAGCAAGGACGCCTCCTCCGACCTGGCCCGCAGCCTGCGCAGGTACATCTAAGTTCGCTATCGCTCGCGACGCGGTCGCTCGCTGCTTGAGCTTTTTAGGCCTGCTACCGCTCACCGCGCGGCGGTTCGCTACTTGAGCAGCCGCCGCGTCGGCGCCGTTCGGCCGCACGGCCGACACGAACGCCCCCTAGTGGGGCCGCCGTCCGCCCCGCCGGTTTCCTGCGGGTTCCGGGGCGGGACTGCGGTTCTCCGGGTTGACGCAGTCCCATCCCCCTCGCCTCTGGCGAGGGGTTTTTGTTTGGCCCTGCCGCGCTTCGCTCAGCCCCTCCCTCTAGTTCAGCACCCTTCGCGCATCGGGCACGTCCAGACTGAAGGCGGGAATGGCGGCTTCGAACATCCGCCCCTCGGCGTCCTGCATGAAATAGGCGCCGACCATAGAGCCGGATGGCGTCGTCAGCGGACAACCCGAGGCATAGGCGTAGCTGTCCCCCGGCTCGATCACCGGCTGTTCCCCGACAACGCCGGGACCGCGCACCTCCTCGACCCGGCCAAGCGCGTCGGTGATGGTCCAGCGGCGAGCCACAAGCTGCACCGGGCCGCCGCTCAGATTGACGATCTCGACCTGATAGGCCCAGACCCAGCGTCCCTCGGCCGGGTCCGACTGGCCCGCCAGATAGTAGGGGCGGACGCGAACGACGACGCCTTCGGTCTCGGCGGAGTAGGCAGGAGCGGAGTGCATGCGCTATATGCAGCCCGCCGTGCGCGGGGTTCAAGCGTCTGTCGTCGCCGACAAGCTACACAGACGGGAAAATCCGTGTGAGAACAGGACGGCATGACCAGCTTTCAGATTCCCGACCAGCCCGGCATCCTTCCCTTCCAGGGTATTGAGACCCTGATCGCGATCGGCGCTATCGCCTCCGACACCCCCTTCGACGTCGATCAGGTCCAGCCCGCCAGCCTGGACCTGCGGCTGTCGGATCAGGCCTGGCGCGTTCGCGCCTCCTTCCTGCCCGGCCAGCGCAAGGTCGAGGAACGCATCGCCGACGTCGCCATGCACGCCATCGACCTGCCCGACAGCGGCTATGTGATGGAGAAGGGCTGCGTCTACATCGCCCGCCTGCAGGAGCGTCTGCACCTGCCCAAGGGCCTGAACGCCCGCGCCAATCCGAAGAGCTCGACCGGCCGCGTCGACGTCTTCGTGCGCCTGCTGACCGATCAGGGCGGCAGCTTCGACGACGTGGACGAGGGTTACGACGGCCCGCTGTATCTCGAGATCGCGCCCCAGACCTTCTCCATCCTGGTCAAGCCGGGCACGCGTCTGAACCAGCTGCGCCTCAAGGCGGGCGAGCCGCCCAAGGTGGAGACCCGCAGCGTCGGCGTCGACCTGCGCGCGGGCGAGCACGGCGTCGTCGGCTATCGCGGCCGGCGCCACGCGGGCGTCATCAACATGGACCACATCGACGGCCATGATCCGCGCGACTTCTGGGAGCCGCTGACCCTGCGTCGCGGCGAACTGCTGCTGGACCCGGGCGAGTTCTACATCCTGGCCTCGTCCGACGACGTGGAGATCCCCGTCGATCAGGCCGCCGAAATGACCCCGATCGACCCCTCGGTCGGCGAGTTCCGCGTTCACTACGCCGGCTTCTTCGACCCCGGCTTCGGCACGGACGAGGCGCACGGCGCGGGCTCCAAGGGCGTGCTGGAGGTCCGCACCCACGACACCCCCTTCCTGCTGGAGCACGGTCAGATCGTCGCCCGACTGGTCTATGAGCCGCTGACAGAACGCCCGTCGCGCCTCTACGGCGAGGGCGGCAGCCACTACCAGAGCCAGGGGCTCAAGCTGTCGAAACACTTCCGCCCCTGGGGGTAATGCACCCTTCTCCCCTTGTGGGAGAAGGTGGGCGCCGGAGGCGCTCGGATGAGGGTGTGAGCGCCGCGGTCAACCGATCGCGGCGCTTTTCTTTCATCGACTGAACAGCCGCCGCCGCGTCGACACCCCTCATCCGTCATGCTCCGCATGCCACCTTCTCCCACAAGGGGAGAAGGATCACCTTGAGCGTATCAGGTCAGCCGGTTCGCCTTCCTCAAATCCGGAAAGACCTTGGCCCAGACGCCGGTCGCCGCCAGCGCCCCAAAGCCGCCGACCACCGCCGCCCCGATGGGGCCGAGCAGGCGCACCGCCACGCCGGAGTAGGCCTCGCCCAGTTCGTTCGAGGCGCCGATGAACAGCATGGACACCGAGGACACCCGCCCGCGCATGTGATCGGGCGTAGCCAGCTGGATCAGGGTCTGGCGGATGTTGACGCTGATCATGTCCGCCGCCCCGCCCAGGAACAGCACAGCCCCTGACAGCCAGACGCTTTTGGACAGGCCGAACACCACGGTGCAGACCCCGAACACAGCCACCGCTGCGAACATCCAGCGCCCGCCGTGGCGCACGATAGGGAAGCGGCTGAGATACAGCGCCATGATCAACGCCCCGACCCCGAACGAGGCGCGCAGCAGGCCGAAGCCGATGGCCCCGACATGCAGGATGTCGCGCGCGAAGATCGGCGTCAGCAGCGCCACCCCCGCCAGCAGCACCACGACCAGATCCAAAGAAATGGCGCCCAGCACGATCTTGGTCTTCCACACATAGGCCAGGCCTTCGCGGACCTGCTGCACCGAGCCCAACTTGGATGGATCGACCTGCGGCTTGCCCTTGGTGCGGATCAGTAGGAAGCAGGCGATTGCCGCCAGAAACAGGGCCATGGCCGAGGCGTAGGCCAGCGGCACGTTTAGGCCGACGATGACCCCGCCCAGCGCCGGGCCGGCAATGGCGCCGGTCTGGAAGGCGATGGACTGGGCGGCGATGGCGGGCGGCAGGGCCTTGCGCCCCACCACCATCGGCAGGAAGGCCTGGCTGGCCGGCGCCAGGAAGGCGCGCGCCGCGCCGAACACGGCGGCCACGGCCAGCAGGCCCCACAGCGGCGGCGACCCGTGCAGCGCCATCATCAGGAAGGCCCCCGCGCACATCCCCTCGACGATGATCGAGAGGGTGACGGTATGCTTGCGGTCGCGCCGGTCCGCCATCGCCCCGGCCGGCAGGGTGAAGGCCAGCAGCGGCAGGAACTGACACAGGCCCACCAGCCCCAGATAGAGGCTGGCCTCCTCGATCGGATGGTCGCGCCGGGCGATTTCATAGACCTGCCACAGCAGGGCCGACGACTGGATCTGGATGCCCAGCACCGCCACCAGCCGCCCCAGCCACAGCAGGCGGAAGTCGCGAATGCCCCAAGGACTGGACGGCCCGTCGCCGTGCGAGGGCGGGCCTGGCGGCGCCGGAGGTTGAGGAGGAACCGTCGGGGCGGTGTCGAAGCTTTCAGTCGTCACAGTGGCGGGCGTCTTCGTTTAGGAGGCGCTGTCGCGGCCGTCGGGCCTTCTCGCGGATGCGGGATATGCCTAAAGCATTTGCCTTATGAGCGCCGCATCACATTCCGTCATCGATCCTGTCGACCTGACCCGCGACCTGATCCGCATTCCCTCCGTCACCCCCGCCGACGAAGGGGCCATGGACGTGCTGGAACGGACGCTGACCGGCCTGGGCTTCGCCTGCCGCCGCATGGTGTTCGAGGGACCGACCGGGGTTGGCCACGACGCCCGGATCGAGAACCTCTACGCCCGGCGCGGCGCGGCGTCGCCCAACCTCTGCTTCGCCGGCCATACTGACGTGGTGCCGACGGGCGACGTCGCGGCCTGGAGCGCCGCCCCGTTCGAGGGCGAGACGCGCGACGGCGTCCTCTATGGCCGCGGCGCCGTGGACATGAAGGGCGGCATCGCCGCCTGGGTCGCCGCCGTCTCGCGCGTTTTGGCGGAAGGCGAGATCGAGGGCTCCCTCTCCTTCCTGATCACCGGCGATGAGGAAGGCCCGGCCCTGCATGGCACCAAGCGGGTGGTCCAGACCCTGGCCGCCGAGGGCGAGGTCATCGACGCCTGCGTCGTCGGCGAGCCCTCCTCGGCCCACCACCTGGGCGACATGATCAAGGTCGGACGGCGCGGCTCGCTGAACACCTGGATCACTGTGCATGGGAAACAGGGCCACGTCGCCTATCCCGACCGCGCCGCCAATCCGGCCCCGGTCATCGCCAAGCTGCTGGCCCGCCTCGACGCCCATGTGCTGGACGACGGCTATCCTGAGTTTCCGCCGTCGAACCTGGAGATCACCACCATCGACGTGGGCAATCCAGCGACCAACATCATCCCGGCCGAGGCCAGGGCGCGGCTCAACATCCGCTTCAACCCGACCCACACCGGCGACGGCCTGATCGACTGGCTGAACCGCGAGGCGGGCGCCGTCCAGGCCGAGACGGGCCTGCGCATCGAGCTGGAGCACATGTGCTCGGGCGAGGCCTTTCTGACCGAGCCGGGCGTCTTCGTCACGGCGGTGCAGGATGCGGTGGAGGCGACGCTGGGCCGCCGCCCCGAGGCCTCGACCACCGGCGGCACCTCGGACGCGCGGTTCATCCGCGCCCTGTGCCCGGTGCTGGAGCTGGGCCTGGTCGGCCAGACCATGCACCAGGTGGACGAGCGCGTGCCCGAAGCCGAGCTGCGCGCCCTGACCGACGCCTATCAGGCGGTCATCCGCACGGTGTTCGAACGCCTCTGACCGAGGCGTCCGAACACGGTCACGGCCTTAGTTGCCGCGATAGGTGCTGTAGCCGTAAGGGCTGACCACCACCGGCACGTGATAGTGGACGCTGGGATCGGCCACCTGGAAGACCACGTCGATCTCGGGGAAGAAGGGCGGCGTCGTCGGCTCGCCGTAACGCGACATGTCGAACACCAGGCGATAGGTCGCCGCCTCGGTCTTGATCGCGTCGCCGAACGAGCGGACGCGGCCGTTGTCGTCGGTGCGGCTGGTCGCCAGATCGCGCCACTGGCCGTCGGCCGACTTGATTTGCAGGGTAACCGGGACGTCACGGCCGCCGACGCCGCGCGCCAGATCCAGCACGTGGGTCGAGATGGTCTCGGCGGCGGCGGGGAGGGCGCAGGCGGACAAGGCGGCGGCCGCCACGGCGAGGGTGCGAAGGTTCATCGAACGATCTCCTGAAAGTGAAATGCAGTAGCGCGGCCTTATTCGCGCGAAAGACGGCGACGGATGGGTCGCGCACCACATTTCGTCAGTCTGTGAAGATCAGGCTTCGCCCGCCGCCTCCAGCCGGGCGATGCGCCGGTCCATGTCGGCGACCTGATCCTTCAGGCGCTGCGCCTCGGACGCCATGTCGACCGGCGTGCCGTCCTCATAGGTCAGTTGCGCCCCCTTCTCGATCAGGTCGAGACGGTACAGGGCGGTGACCCGGGTCGCTCTGAACCGCTCCAGCTCGCTCTCATTCGAGATGACGCGCGCCATGTCAGCGCGCCGCCACGACGATGACCTCGACCCGATAGGCGGGCGTGGCCAGTTTCGCCTCGCAAGTGGCGCGCGCGGGCGGATTGATCGGGTCGACCCAGGCGTCCCACACGCTGTTCATGGCCGCGAAATCGGCGATGTCGGCCAGCCAGACCTGGGCCGAGAGGATCTTCGACTTGTTGCTCCCGCATTCAGCCAGAAGAGCGTCGACCTCCGCCAGGGCGGTGCGCGTCTGAGCGACGACGTCCTGCCCCGGTTCGCCGACCTGACCGGCCAGATAGATGGTGTCGCCGTGGATCACGGCTTGGCTCATGCGACGTTCGGGCTGGATGCGGGTGATCATGACGGCTCCTTGCTTCGCCTTCGGCCTTAACGCGACGGCGCCGGCGCTCCAAGGGCAAACGCCGCTTCGACTGGAAGCTCAGGGCCGCGCCGTCTTCCTAAACGGCAAAACCCATGTCACAGGGAGCGCATGGAAACGATCCGCATCGAACACCGCATCGGCGTGCGCGCGACGGCCGAACGCCTCTGGGACGTGCTGACGGACTTCGGCGGCTGGGAGCGCTGGAATCCGCATGAGGTCAAGGTTCAGGGAGCTCTTGGCTATGGCGCGCCGATCAGCCTGACCGAACGCCTGCCGGATCTGGGCGAGCGCCAGGTGCAGGCGCATCTGGGCGAGTGGGAGCCCAACGCCCAGTTGGTCTGGGTCGAGCGTCGCGGCTTTCTGTTCCGCACCCTGCGCTACTATGAAATCGAGGAGCTGGATCGCGGCGCCTGCATCGTCTCGCACGGCATGGTCTTCACCGGGCTGCGGGCCGAACTGTTCCACGACAAGCATCGCGCCCGCATCCGTCCGGCCTATGAGGCCATCAGCGAGAAGCTGAAACAGATCGCCGAACAGGGCTGACGTCGCCTCCCGGCAGAGCCGTCAGCCGCCCTTGATCGTATCGGTGATGTTGATGATCGCCGGTCCCAGGATGACGACGAACAGCACCGGCAGGAAGAACAGGATCATCGGCACGGTCAGCTTGGCCGGAAGCGCCGCCGCCTTTTTCTCGGCGGCGGCCAGGCGCAGGTCGCGGTTTTCCTTGGCCATCACCCGCAGGGCGCTGCCCAGAGGCGTGCCGTAGGTCTCGGCCTGGGTCATGGCCGTGGCCACGGCGCGGATGCCCGGATGCTGCGTCCGCTTGGCCATGCCCTCATAGGCCAGGCGCCGCTCGGGCAGATAGCTCAGCTCGGCCGACAGCAGGGACAGCTCCTCGGCCAGTTCGATCGACTGGCCGCCGACTTCCTGACTGACCTTCTGGATCGCCGCCTCGATGGACATGCCCGACTCGACGCAGATCAGCAGCAGGTCCAGCGAGTCGGGGAAGGCCGCGACGATCGACTGACGCCGCTTGTCGATCATGTTCTTCAGATAGATGTTCGGCGCATAGAAGCCGACGCCCGCCGCCAGAATCACAAAAGAAAACAGGGTGAAGCCCGGCAGGTCCGGCTTGATCACCACGAACAGATAAAAGGCCGTCAACGCCATCAGGATGAACGGCAGGGCGAAGCGGAAGAAGTAGAAGGTGTTCAGCGGCCTTGGCCCGCGAAAGCCGGCCTGGGTCATGTTTTCGGCGACCTTAGGGTCTTCCAGCAGCTTGACCAGATTCAGTCGCGCCACGACCCGGCTGCGGAAACTGTCGTCGGTGCGACGCAGCCCGCCGCCCGTCTCGCTCCCGCCGCCGCGCAGGGCCTGACGCGAACGACGGCGCAGTTCCTCGCGGCGTTCGGCCACCGCCTTCATTCGCTTGTCCAGCCGCGGCCCGCCGCCGACGAAGGACGACAGCAGCGTCAGGACGCTGGCGAAAACGGCCACGCCCACGCCGATGCTCAGCAGGTTCTGCGGATCGGTGATGAAGCGCATGAAGGCGTTCACGGTCCTGGCCCCTTCCTCAGAACTTGAAGTTGATCATGCGCTTCATCACGAAGACGCCAGTGGCCATCCACAACACTGCGCCCAGCAGCATCACGTGGCCGCGCACGTCGGTGAACAGCAGCATCATGTAGCTGGGGCTGGTCAGGGTCACCATGATCATCACCACCGGCGGCAGGGAGCCGATGATGGCCGCCGAGGCCACGGCTTCGGACGACATGGCCTTGATCTTCTCGCCCATCATCCGCCGGGCGCGCAGCACCGAGGTCAGGTTGCTCAGGGCTTCCGCCAGGTTGCCGCCGGACTTCTGCTGAATGGCGATGACGATGGCGAAGAACTTCAGCTCCGGCGTCGGCATCCGCATGTACATCTTGTCCAGGGCGTCGGCGAGCGTCAGCCCCACGCCCATCCCCTCGACCAGCAGGCGGAACTCGCCCGCCAGAGGTTCAGGGCTTTCGCGGGCGATGACCTTGAAACAGTCATGGACAGGCAGGCCGGTCTTGATGCCGCGCACCAGCACGTCGACCGCGTCGGGAAAGGCCAGGGAGAACTTCTTCATCCGCGCCTTGGCCTTCATGTTCACGACCCAGCGCGGCAGGCCCAGCCCCATGGCGATCCCGACGCCCAGCACGATGAGGATGTTGCCGCCCAGGACAAAGGCCAGAAGGGCGCCGATCAGCCCCATCACTACGCTGATGACGACAAAGGTCCGCAGCGATAGTTCAAGCCCCGCCTGCTTCAGCTTGGCGCTGGTGGTCATGCGCGCCTTGCGCTCGCGGCGATCGACCTCGCGCAACTGGACCATGATCTGCTTGCGTCGGGCCTCGGGCGTATTGGCTACAGCCGCCCGCTTGGCCGCCGCCACCGACTCGGTGCGGCTGGTCGCCAGAACCTTGGCGCGCTTGACCGCCTGACCCGAGGAATCGTCGCCGCCGACCAGCACCCAGCCGACGCCGCCGATGGTGATGAAGGCCAGAACCGCCGCAAGCACGGGAAGCAGCATCCGCCCTACTCCGCCGCGTCCAGGGCCTCGGCCAGTTCGCGCTCCAGCCCGTAGTAGCGGGCGCGGTCCCAGAAGCGCGGGCGGGCGATGCCGGTCGAGCGGTGGCGCCCGGTGATCTTGCCGTGCGCGTCCTCGCCGGTGATGTCGTAGACGAACAGGTCCTGAGTGACGATGACGTCGCCTTCCAGCCCTACCACCTCGGTGATGTGGGTGATGCGCCGGCTCCCGTCGCGCAGGCGCGCGGCCTGGACGATGACGTCGATCGAGCCGACGATCATCTCGCGGATGGTCTTGGACGGCAGGCCGTAGCCGCCCATGGTGATCATGGATTCCAGACGGCTGATCGCCTCGCGCGGACTGTTGGCGTGCAGCGTGCCCATCGAGCCGTCGTGGCCGGTGTTCATGGCCTGCAGCAGGTCGAAGGCCTCGGGCCCGCGCACCTCGCCGACGATGATGCGTTCGGGGCGCATCCGCAGGCAGTTCTTGACCAGGTCGCGCATGGTGATCTGGCCCTGGCCCTCCAGGTTCGGCGGGCGGGTCTCAAGGCGCACGACGTGCGGCTGCTGCAGCTGCAGCTCGGCGGCGTCCTCGCAGGTGATGACGCGCTCGGTCGGGTCGATGAAGGCCGTCAGGGTGTTCAGCAGGGTGGTCTTGCCCGAGCCCGTGCCCCCCGAAATCACCAGATTGCATCGCGAAGCGCCGATGACGCCCAGGACGCGCGCGCCCTCGGGACTGATGGAGGCGAACTCCACCAGATTGCGCATCGTCAGCTTGTCCTTCTTGAACTTCCGGATCGTCAGCGTCGGCCCGTCGATGGCCAGGGGCGGGGCGATGACGTTGACGCGGCTGCCGTCGGGCAGGCGGGCGTCGCAGATGGGGCTGGCTTCGTCGACGCGGCGACCGACCTGCGACACGATCCGCTGACAGATGTTCATCAGCTGGGTGTTGTCGCGGAAACGGACGTTGGTCAGCTGCACCTTGCCGCCGACCTCGATGAAGACGCGCCCTGCCCCATTGACCATGATGTCGGCGATGTCGTCGCGCGCCAGCAGCGGCTCCAGCGGGCCATACCCCAGCACATCGTTCAGGATGTCCTGGACCAGATGCTCCTGCTCGGCCACCGACATGGAGACGTTCTTGATCGCCACCAGTTCGGAGACGATGTCGCGGATTTCCTCGGACGCCGCCTTCTGGTCCAGCTGCGCCAGCTGGGCCAGGTCGATGGTGTTCATCAGGGCGTTGAAGATGGTCGTCTTCGTCGCGTGGTAATAGTCGCTCTGCTCGCGAACGATCTCGGCGACCGCCTGGGCGTTCTTCAACTGAGCCAGACCGGCGGTGGCGCGCGGCCCGACGCCGCCCGCAGCCGCACGCGGCTGATCCGACTGTCCCAGCGCGTGTTCGAAAGGATCAGGACGCTTGGGCGTCGTCGGCGTCAGCGGGTCCAGCTCCTCAGGCGAGAAGGCGTCGACCGGCTCCAACGTCGGACGGCGGGACGCGGCCTTCTCAAGGCCAGGGTCAGGCGCGGCCGCCGGACGCGTGACCGTCTGGGCCGCCGCCGGAGCTGTCCGCTTGCCGAACACCTAGGCCCGCTTCCGGCTGAACAGACCGGCGAACAGCGACGAACCGCCCGCCGCAGCCTTGGCCCGCGTCTGACCCCCTGCAACCGGCAGCTCGCGATGAGACACGATCTGAGCCAGGGTCTCGAACGCCTCGGCCGGCTTGGTCTTGGCCGCCGAGTCGATGATCATCTGGCCGTTGTTGGCCGCCGTGCCGAACACCTTGGCGTCGAACGGGATGATCAGGCTGGGATGCACCCCCAGCGCCGCGCCGAAATCCTTGACCGGGATCTCGGGCCGTCCGGGCAGGCCGACCTGGTTCAGCACCAGACGCGGCGGCGCATCGTTGGGCCGCCCCTGTTTGATCAGGTCGATCATGTTCTTGGCGTTGCGCAGCGAGGCCAGGTCCGGCGTCGCCACCACCACCACCTCGTCCGCTGAAATCAGCGCCCGCCGCATCCAGCCCGACCACAGGTGCGGCAGGTCCAGCACGACGAAGGGCGCCGTGGCGCGGATCCGCCCCGTGACTTCCTCGAACACGTCCGGGCTGAAGTCCCAGTCGGCGTCCAGTGTGGCGGGCGCCGCCAGCAGGCTCAGCTTGTCGGTGCAGCGCACCGTCATCCGGTCCAGCAGGGTGGCGTCCAGACGCTCCGGTTGCTTCAGGGCGTCGGCGACCCCGCCCAGCGGGTCCTGATTGAAGTCCAGCCCGGCGGTGCCGAACGGCAGATCATAGTCGACGATGACGGTGTTGACGCCGATCCTCTCGCTCATCGCATAGGCGGTGTTGTGCGCCACGGCCGAGGCCCCGGCGCCGCCGCGCGCGCCGACGAAGGCGATGGTGCGGCCAACGAAGGGCTGGGCCGGATCGGCGAACAGGCCGCCGATCGCCGCGATCAGCTGCAACGGCTGGATCGGCGCCACCAGATATTCGCTGACGCCGCGCCGCATCAGTTCGCGATACAGCAGGATGTCGTTGGCGGCGCCGATGATGACGACCTTGGTTCCGGAATCGCAGACCTGGGCCAGTTGGTCGATCTCGGCCAGCAGGCTCTGCGGGTCCTTCAGGCTTTCAACGATCACCAGGGGCGGCGTCGGCTCGTGCTGATAGGCCTCGATGGCCGCCTGCACCCCGCCCAGACGGATCTGGGTGGCGGCGCGGGCCATGCGGCGGTCCTGACCGGCGCGCTCGCCGGCGGCCGCCGTGTCCTGACGCTCGGCGAAGACATGAACCGCGATGCGCGGAATGGCGACTTCCACCGCCCCGCTCACCAGGCTGAGGGTCGAGGGCGCCGCAACGGGGGGCGGCGCCGCCTCCACGAACGCGGCTTCCGCAGGGGCGGACGTCGGCGCGGCGGCGGGCGGGGGCGTCAGCGGCGGGCCGGGCCGACCGTCATCAAGATCCAGAAACTCGTCGTCCAGATCAAAACCGTCCAGGGCGTCGAACCCGCTCGAATGGGTATCGGCCAGCTTGCTCATTGAATGGCCTGTGAGATGCGCATTTGCGACAGCAGGGGTTCGCGCGCCGCCGAGGTCGCGCTTCCCTTGCGATAGGCGTCGAACACCACCGCGCGTCGCCCGGCCTCGGACGGCGTCATGCCGCGCGGCGCCACGATGTCGCGCGCATCCGCGATCTGGGCGGCCAAGTTGGCGTTGACGGCGCAGCCGAAGTTGGAGGCGGACTGATTGTCGCCGCTGCGGCCCAGATTGCCCCATTGCGTCCCGCACTGAGGCACCACCGCCCGGACGGTCTCGAACCCGACCAGCACCGGCGCGCGCGGATCAGGCGCGACATAGGCCGCGACCTGGATGCGGTTCTCCGGCACGCCCGCCTGTTGCAGGATCGCCCGAACGCCCCAAGCCGCCTCGGCCGCCACCGGATCGCCGCCGGACGGAGCCTCGATGACCAGGACCGGCGCCCCCTCCATGGCGAAGCGGTTGACCAGATCGCCCAGGGCCGCGCGCTGATTGGCCGATACGCCCGTCTCATGCACCGCCAGGGCGATGCGCTCCAGCCCCGGCTCGACCTGGAGCGAGTAGCGCGAGGTGGGCGTCAGCGGCGGCTCGCCGCCCAGGCTCGCCGGGCCGCCGACGCAGGCCGACAGGACCAATCCGCCCGCCGTCAGGGAGATCAGGGCGAGATACCGCGAAATGGGTCGGGTCATGGCGTTCACTCGATCACATAGCCGACGGGGCCGCGCCATCCGGCGCCCGCCTGGGCGGTCGGCGCTGGCGAGCCGTAGACCTGATTCAACTGGCCGAAGAAGATGGTCTGGGCGTCATGGGCGATGCGCAGGCCGTCGGCCGGCGTCTGCATCCGCCCCGGCGCCGTCGGCGTGACGACATAGGGCTCGACGATGACCACCAGTTCGGTCTCGCCCATCAGATAGTCGCGCGAGCGGAACAACTGCCCCAGCACCGGAATGTTCGTCATGCCCGGCAGGGAATCCACCGCCTGTCGCGTGCTTTCCTGCAACAGGCCCGCGATCATCATCGACCCGCCCGAAGGCAGTTCGACCGTGTTTTCGCTGCGCCGGACGGTCAGGCCCGGCAGGGTGATCGACGACGGCGTGCCGGCGCCGATGGTCAGGCCGCCGCTGGGCGTCAGCTCCGACACCTCGACCTTGACCTGCAGGCTGATGCGCCCTTCGGACAGGACGACCGGGCGGAAGCCCAGCGCCACGCCATAGGGTTTGTACTGCACGGTGATCTGCCCGTCGCGGTCGCGGCCGGTGGGCACAGGAAACTCGCCGCCCGCCAGGAAGCTGGCGGCCTCGCCGTTGACCGAGGTCAGGTTGGGCTCCGCCAGGGTGCGGACCAGGCCGACGCGCTCGAACGCCTTCAGCGTCGCCGAGCCTTTGTTGAGGCCGTCTGAGCCAGGACCCGTGCCCGGCTGTGCGGTTTCCCAGTTGGAAGGATCGCCCGGACTGCCATCGACGATGACCGGGCATAGGGCGCCTTCCGGCCACCCCGGCCCGAGGCACGGCCCCTCCATCTGGAAGTTCTTGGTCGTGTCGCGCGCAATCCCGCCCGCCAGCCCGCCCAGCAGCGAACCGTTGACGCCCCAGGTGGCGTTATTGCCCAGCAGCCACTGGGTGTCGCCGACACGGCCGATCACGGCCTGGGTGTCGAAGCCCAGCTGCTTGATGACGTTGCGCTGCACCTCGACGACCCGGACCTTCAGCGTCACCTGGTCCGAACCGGCGACCGAGATCATGTTCATGACCTTCTCGGGGGCGCTGACGAAGGCGCGGGCCACCTGGGCGGCGCGGTCGGCGTCGGCCGGACTGGCGGCGAGACCGGTCAGGATGATGCTGTCGTTGACCGCTTCGGCCCGCAGATCCGAACCGGGCGCGATGCGGTTCAGCGTGTCCTGCAGGGCGCTGACGCCCGCGTCCACCCGCACGCGCAGCGCCAGAATGGTGCGGCCGGAGCCATCCAGGAACACGGCGTCCGTCTCGCCCCCCTCCAGGCCGATCATGGTGATGCGGCGCGGCGAATGCAGCATGGCCTCGGCCACGCGCGGGTTGGAGATGATGACGTCGCGCGCATCAGACGGCAGGTCGACCGCAAAGGAGGTCCCGCGCGGCAGGTTGACCAGCTGCGGCGCCGAGCCGGCCGTGATGGCGGCGCGCGTCGTCTGGGCGCCCGCCTGATCCATCGGCGCGCCCGCCCCGCCAAGGGCAAGAACAGCCACGCTGGCGGCGACGGCGAAACGGTTCATGCGCGAAATCCTCATGGCGTCGGCACTTCCTGCGCGTCGCCGCCGCGATAGACCTTCACCACCGCGCCCGTTCGCTCGCCGCCGCGCCGCACCGCGCCCGGAACGTGGCCGGACGGTCCCGCCGTATCGGCATAGGAGCGCAGCACCAGCGACAGATCCCCCTCGGACCGCGCCAGGGCCAGAAGCTCGGCGTCGCGTTCGCTGACGGCCAGGGTGGCGGTGGCGCCGACGACGGCCTTTTCGTCCTCGGCGGCGCGGGTGGTCTGGTCGATGGCCAGGACCTTCATGTTGCGCATGATCGTCGCCGTCGTGAAGCGCGGCCCGGCGCCGCTGTCGTTGTTCTTGATCTCGCGCGTCATCAGCACGTCCACCCGGTCGCCGGGCAGGATGAAGCCCCCGGCGGCGGTCTCGACATTGACGCGGATGGCCATGGCGCGCGTGCCCGGCTCCAGATAGGCGGCCATATAGCCGCTGTCCCCGGCGCGAACGATCTTGCGCGCCACGATCGGCTCGCCCGCCAGAATGGGTTCGCGCACCACGGCGCCGATATAGTCGGACTTGGCGCCCGGACCGTTCAATTCAGCGGCGGCCTTCAGGGCGCGCTCGACCGCCTGGTCGCGCGCCTGCTCACGGCTCGGTTCGCCCTTGGCGTCGACGGCGGCGTTCTCGGCGGCGGCGCCTTCGGACTTGGCGGGCGGCGGGGTCGAGCCGTCGGTGATGAAGAGCGGATTCAGCTCCTCGGTCGGCCAGTCCTTCCAGCTCAGGTCCGCGTCGGCCAGGCGTCGGCCCGGCTCCAGATCGCGCGCGGCGACCAGAACCTTGGCCATCGGCCGCGCCTTGACGGCGGCCGAGGCCGTCGCCGGCTCTGCGCCGGACGAACCCATGGCGCGCACCACCAGCGCCAGGCCGACAGCGGCCAGGGCGGCGATGCAGATGACGGCGATTTTGGCGGGCTTCATCGACGGTCTCCGGCAGACGCGACGACGCGATAGCGCGCGGGCCGCCCCCTGCCGTTAACAATGATGACGGATCGAGGTTAACGCGTCCCTAAGCGGGACAGGCCTTGGCGAACGCAGATCAGCCGGCGATGAAGGCGGCCATCAGCGGACTTTCGGGATAGGCCAACAGGGCCCCGATGGCGATGGCGACGCCATAGGGAATGTCGCCCTTGGGCTGCATCAGCCGCATCATCCAGCCCGGTCCCGTCTGGGCCAGGATGGGCAGGCGACTGCGCGCCGTCAGCAGCAGCATGCAGAAGGCTCCGCCGGCTAGCCCGGTGAAGAGCAGAAAATACAGCGTGCCCGACAACCCCATCCACAGGGTCGCCGCCGCCAGCAGTTTGGCGTCTCCCCCGCCGATCCAGTTCAGGGCGAACATCCCAGCGCCGATAAAAAGGCCCGCCAGCGCCATTCCGGCGCAGACGCCCACCACGCTCAAAGGCAGGCCCAGCGCCAGCGCCGCTGGAAAGAAGCCGACGACGAGCGCAATCGAGATCCAGTTCGGAATCTTCATCGTCGTCAGGTCGTGCAGGGCCGCGACGACGGCGAGCACCGGCAGGACGGCGAGTAGGACGAAGGAGAGCTGATCCATGCCGCTAGCCTGACCTAGAGTCTTTAAAACTCGGTTTCCTTTAAGATCCGCCTCGGTGCTGGCGCAAGAAAACGGCCGGAGCTTGCACCCCGGCCGTTCAACTTGGACTTTTGAAAGCTTACTCTTCGACGGCGCCTTCCAGCTCAGTGTCGACCTTCTCGAACATGCCCTTGACCTTGGGACCAATGGCGACGAGCGCGCCGATGATGACCACCGAGATCAGGGCGGCGATCAGGCCGTATTCGATGGCCGTGGCGCCGGATTCGTCCTTGGCGAAGCGATTAATGAAGTTACGCATGATTTGTCTTCCTTTGTTCTAAGCGAGCAACAGTTCCACCATCCAGGGTCACCGGTTTTGCCCGCTTGACCCCCGTTTGCCCGCTGACCATGCCGCGTTGCGGATTAAGGGCGAGTAAAAGCCGCCGGCCTCTAATACGAATATGATGGTTACTTGCTTGTTTACTATGATCTCATCACAGGATCGGCGGACGCAGCAATTTCAGGAAATCTTGACCTTTGCGCGCGACAGTTCACGCGCGGCGTCGCGCGCGCCCGTTCTTTTGACTTCGGAGGTTCCGACATGACGGCATCGGCCAGGCCCAACAGGGCGAACCTGATCCGCCTGCTGTGCGTCGGCGTGCCGATCGTTCTGGGCGCGACGGCGGCGACGGCCCAGAACCGTCAACTGGAAGTGCCGATCCATCAGGCGACGCGCGTCCAGCTGGGCGCCGCCGCCGGGTCCGTCATCGTCGCCAACCCGGCCATCGCCGACGTCGCCGTCACCGACGCCCGCACCCTGTTCATCACCGGCAAGGCCTATGGCGTGACCGAAGTCGTCGCCGTGGACGGTCTGGGCCGCCCCCTGTTCCAGCGCCAGATCGTGGTGGCGCCCAGCAGCGCCGGGACGGTGCGGGTCTGGCGCGGACGCGAGACGACCGAAGTGACCTGCGGCGCGACCTGCGCCCCGGCCCCCGCCGGCCGCGGCTCTTAAGAAAGGCCGGGCCTTGGCGCGGCGCCCCCACGACCGGAAACGACGCGAAGGCTCGAACGCCATCGAGTTCGGCTTGGTCGCCCTGCCCTTCTTCCTGTTGCTGTTCGGCATATTGGAGATCGGCCTGATGCTGCTGGTCGACGCCCTGGTCGAGACCGCCGCCTCGGACGCCGCCCGCCAGGTGCGCACCGGGCAGGCCCAGACGCAGGAACTGACGCCCGAGCAGTTCAAGGACAAGTTCTGCGCCGAGATGAGCATGTTTTCCGGCGACTGCGGCCGCCGCGCCTTCATCGACGTGCGCGTGCTGGACGACTTTTCCCTGACCGATCCGAGCAAGGCCCCGCCGGACCCGACCAGCGGCGACCAGTTCGACCCCACCGGCCTGAAGTTCGAACCCGGCGGCCCCGGCCAGCGCGTGCTCGTGCGGGTCTGGTATGAACAGCCGATCGTCACGCCGATGATCGCCCAGGCGGTGGCGCGCACCAAGGACGGGCGGGTGATGCTGACCACCACCCTGGCCTTCCGCAACGAGCCCTATCAATGAACCGGCGCCTGCGTTTGCGGCCCCTGCGCCGCCTGCCCGGCGACCGGGACGGCGCCACGGCGATCGAGTTCGCCCTGATCGCGCCGGTGATGATCCTGCTCTATTTCGGCCTGGTCGAGTTCAGCCAGGGCTTCATGGCCCAGCGCCGCGCCAGTCACGCCGCCTCGGTCGTGTCGGACCTGGTCGCCCAGAGCGAAAGAACCAATCGGGCCGGGATCGACGCCATCTACGCCGTCGGCGGCCTGATCATGCGCCCCTTCCCCGCCGCCGAACTGTCCATCCGCACCACCAGCATCTCCGTCGACGCCAGGGGCGTCGCGACAATCGAGTGGAGCCACGGCAACGGCAAGGCGCTGTCGCCTCTACAGCGCGGCGATCCCGTCACCGATTTGCCGCCCGACGTGGTCGAGAAGGAGCAGACGGTGATCATGGGCGAGACCCAGTATATCTACAGGTCGCCGTTCGCCGCCGTCCT
This sequence comes from Brevundimonas sp. M1A4_2e, assembly GCF_053345555.1. Classification (NCBI taxonomy): domain Bacteria; kingdom Pseudomonadati; phylum Pseudomonadota; class Alphaproteobacteria; order Caulobacterales; family Caulobacteraceae; genus Brevundimonas; species Brevundimonas sp. M1A4_2e. Next base: position 85,924 of record NZ_JBKFAI010000003.1, read on the forward strand.
GCCCAAGCCGGTCGCCCTGTCGCGCCGTTATTTCCTGCGGCCGCGCACCGTTGACCGCGTCGTCTGCACCGACTGCTGACCTACCCCGTTAGGGCCTGCTTCAAGGCCAGGATCTTGGCCTCGGTCTCCAGCCGCTCGGCGCGCGGGTCGCTGTCGGCGACAATGCCCGCCCCGGCCTGAGCGCGCCAGCGCCAGCCCTTCTCACCCTGAACGAAAGCCGCCGTGCGGATCAGCACCGACGCCGTCAGCCGGAGCTCGCCCGCCAGCCCCCAGCCGAACAGCGAACCGCACCACGGCCCGCGCGGCGGTTCATGCGCCGCGATCACCTTCATGGCCTGATGCTTGGGGGCCCCGGTGATCGAGCCAGGGGGAAAGGCCGCCTCCAGCACATCGGCCGGACCGAACCCTGCGGCGGCCTCGGCGCTGAGGGTCGAGACCAGATGATGCACCGTCGGGTGGCGCTCCAGCTCGAACAGCCCCTCGACCCGAACCGTGCCCGGCCTCGCCGCCCGCGCCAGGTCGTTGCGCATCAGATCGACGATCATCAGATTCTCGGCCCGGTCCTTGGCGCTGGCGGTCAGTTCAGCCGCCAGGGCGTCGTCACGCTCCGGATCGAAATCGCGCGGCCGCGTCCCCTTGATCGGCCGGGCCTCGACCCGCCTGCTCGCCTCGTCGAAGGTCAGGAAGAGTTCCGGCGAGTTGGACACGATCGCCCGATCGCCCAGCCGCCAGAAGGCGCCGTAGGCCGCGCCGCGCCGCGCCGACAGCCGCACAAAGACATCGAACGGGTCGCCTCCCGGCTCCAGCCTGCCCGACCAGGCGCGGGCGATGTTGGCCTGAAACAGCTCGCCCGCCGCGATGCGCGCCACGACATCCGCGACGGCGGCCTCATAAACGTCGGGCGCCGCCTCGCCCTCAAAGGCCGAAGCCGGGGCCGACGGCGTTCCCGGCGTCTGCGCCAGCGTCAGCCAGGCCGCCGCCCGGCGCGCCTGTTCGCGCGCCTGCGCCGCGGTGCGCCCCCGCCCCACGGCGCGCACCTCTTTCGTCTGGTGATCGAAGGCCAGCAGGGCCGGATAGCGGGCCAGCATCAGATCGGGCCAATCCCCGCCCCGATCGCGCGTCGCCGGGCGCGCCCCGGCGTCGTAACTCATCAAGCCGACGACCCCGCCGCCCGCGAAAGCCGGATTCCGCAGAGCCTGGAACGGCGCAGCGTCCCTGACCGGCCCGATCACGCACAGGTCCGGCTCGCAGGCGACGAAGGACATCCGCCCGCCATGCGCGGTGGGATCATCGGCCCCGGCGATCAGCCCCAGCGCCCCTTCGCGCCGGTGGATGCCCGCCGCGACCGCCACCGGATCGACCCAGCCGCACGGCTCCACAGCCAGCGCCGATAGCGCCCCTTGGCCGCCAGTATCAGGTGATGAAAGGCGCTCGCTCATGACCGTCTTCCATAGACGGTTCGCGCCCCGACGCCAGCCGCCCTCAGCGTACCGCCACCAGGGCTGACATCGCGTCCAGATAGGCGAGAAAGGCGTCGCGGCCCGCCGTCGTCATGCTGGCGCGCGTCAGGGGCTTGCGGCCCTGAAAGCTCTTGGACACCGCGACAAAGCCCGCCTCCTCCAGCTTGCGCAAATGCACCGACAGATTGCCGTCCGTGGTCTGCAGGCGGGCCTTCAGCTCCCCGAACTCGGCGCTCTCCACGCCCGACAGATAGGCCATGATCCCCAGGCGCACCCGGCCGTGGATCACCTCGTCGATGCGGCCGATGTCGAAATCGTCGGCCGCATCGGGCGTTGGCTCAGAAGCGGTCATGTCAGACCACCTCCGTCGGTTCCTGGCGCATCAGCATCAGGCCGGGAACGAGGGCGAACAGAAACAGGCCCGCCGCATAACCCAGCCACATCACAGGGCTGCCGATCAGAAAGGCGATCAACGGCGTGGCGATCCAGCATCCGATCGCGAGATACCACTGCCACTTCTGCCCACCCATCGTCGCCGACACCGCCCAACCCGAGCCGTAAAGGGCGAAGATCAGCGACGGAAAGATCATGGCGACCGCGTCGCTTTGGGTCTTCCAGCCGATCACCCCCATCGCCAGGGACATGACGAAGATGCCCAGGCCTGCGCCCATCCAGCCGGCGCTGGCGGCGCGGTTGCCCGCCGACTGCGCGCCCGGCCTGCCCTCGCAACGCCGGATCTCGACGATCAGGGCGCCGAAGAAGATCACCATGGCCGAGCCCCACAGGATCAGATAAGCGACCGGCGCCATGTCTATCAGCCCGCTGTTGATGGCGTAGTGGATGACCGCCGCCACGCCGAACACCAGTCCAGCGGTGACGAGTATGCGCCCGCCCAGCAGCGGCGCCTGCCGCCCTTCCTGGGCCAGGGCCTTCATATAGGCGATGTCGTCGTGAACGGATTGAACCTGGTCGCGGGTCATGGCGTCTCTCCCTGCCTGTTGAGCAGAAGATGAGCCAATGACTTTATGTTGTAAAGTTCTTTCTTAAAAGCGGACACAGCCCCTCTCCCTCCCCGTCCCGGGGAGGGTGGTTGAGCCTGAAAGGCGAAACCGGGTGGGGGCGGCAAGGCAAATCAAGCGCCGACCCGCCCGCGTCGACCCTGCGCTCCGTATCACCAAGCCCTCCCCACCCGGTCGCTTCGCGACCACCCTCCCCGGGACGGGGAGGGAGAGGCGTCGCGCCTGGGCCCAAGCAGCGCGACCGCGTCGCGCGCGATAGCGCCCTTACCGGAAAGGCGGCTCGTCGAAGGCGCGCAGCTTGCGGGAGTGAAGGCGCGCGCCCTCCGCCCGCAGCAGTTCCACCGCCTGAATGCCGATCTGCAGGTGCTCCGATATCGAGCCCTCGTAGAAGCGGTTGGCCTGGCCCGGCAGCTTGATCTCGCCGTGCAGCGGCTTGTCCGACACGCACAGCAGCGTCCCGTAGGGCACGCGGAAGCGATAGCCCTGGGCGGCGATGGTGGCGCTTTCCATGTCGATGGCGACGGCGCGGCTTTGGTTGAAGCGCAGGGCCGACTTGGAATAGCGCAACTCCCAGTTGCGGTCGTCGGTGGTGACCACGGTGCCGGTGCGCAGACGCTTCTTCACCTCTTCGCCCGGCGCGCCCGAGACCAGCTTGGTCGCGTCATAGAGGGCGCGCTGCACTTCGGCGATGTTGGGGATGGGGATATCGGCGGGCAGGACAGCGTCCAGCACATGGTCGTCGCGCAGATAGGCGTGGGCCAGGACATAGTCGCCGATGGTCTGGCTGCCGCGCAGGCCGCCGCAGTGGCCGATCATCATCCAGGCGTGGGGCCGCATGACCGCCAGGTGGTCGCAGATGGTCTTGGCGTTGGACGGGCCGACGCCGATGTTGACCAGGGTGATGCCCTGACCGTCCGGCCGCGTCAGGTGATAGGCGGGCATCTGATGCTTGCGCCAGGCGGCGTCCATGATGGCCGCCTCCGGATCGTCGGTGGCGCGCGTCACCACCACGCCGCCGGCGCAGGACAGGGCCTCATAAGGGCTGTCGGGATCGGCGATCTGGGTCGTGGCCCAGCGCACGAACTCGTCGACGTAGCGGTTGTAGTTGGTGAAGAGGATGAAGCTCTGCACGTCCTCGACCGGGGTGCCGGTATAGTGCCGCAGCCGCGCCAGCGAGAAGTCGGTGCGCAGGGCGTCGAACTGGGCCAGCGGATGCTCTTCGCCCGGCTCCCACAGGCCGTCGGACACCTCGTCGCCGATGTGGGCCAGTTCCGTCGTCGGGAACCAGCGGGCGATGGCCGCCGTCATGGTGCGGTCCAGCACCACGTCCGAGCCGTCCAGCACATAGGGGAATGGGATTTCCTGATCCGACGGTTCCACGGCGAAGGTCGCGCCGTATTCGGTCGCCAGCAGGGTCAGCTGCTCCAGCAGATAGTCGCGGAACAGGTCGGGCCGGGTGATGGTGGTGGAATAGACGCCGGGCCACGACAGGCGGCCATAGGCGCGGGTTTCCAGGTTCTGCGGCCGCTCGCCGTGCCAGGTCACCGTCAGGCGGGGATAGGCGAACAGGCCCGCCGCGCGGGCCTCGGGTTCGGCGCGATCGCCAGTCGCCAGAAAGACCTTCACGGCCTGACGCAGATTGGCGACGGATTGATTGTAGAGGGTTTCGAGGCGGTCCAGCGCCGCCTGGGGGGTCATCTTGTCTGTCATGGCTTCCTCTAGCGGAAAACCGTGACCTTGGCGAGACAGGGGAAACACGCCGACATGACAGTTGACCGAACGCCCCGGCGCGCGCTTGCTGATCCGGCTGAGGACTCCCATGGTTCGACGCCTGTTTTCGTTCGTCGCCGCGGCCTTGCTGGCCGCCACCGCGCCCGCCTCGGCCGAGGTGAAGTCAGCCGCCCCGGGCGGCTTCGAGGTCGGCGGCGCCATCACCATCGCCGCCCCGCCCGCGCGGGTCTGGGCGACGCTGACCGCGCCCGAGACCTGGTGGAGCCGCGACCACCGCTGGTTCAAGGCCTCGACCCTGTCGCTGGACCTGTCGCCCGGCGGCTGCTGGTGCGAGCAAGCGGCGGACGGCCGCGTCTCGCGTCATCTGGAAACGGTGCTGGTCGAGCCGGGATCGAAACTGGTGCTGCAAGGCGGCCTCGGCCCGTTGCAGGGGCAGGGCGCGGCGGGCGGCCTGACATTCAGCCTTCAGCCGGAAGGCGACGGAACGACCCTGACCTGGACCTATGTGGTCGGCGGCTACGCCAGCGGGGGACTGGAGGCCTGGGCCGCGCCGGTCGACGGCGTGCTGTCGGCGCAGCTGGCCAATCTCAAGACGCGCGTCGAAGCGGGCGACTGAGGCCCTACCCCAGCGCCCCGCGCAGGAAGCTGACCGCCCCCGCCAGATCGCCCGCTCGTCCGCGCCAGACCGGGGCTGAATCAGAGGCGCCGGCATAGGCCGAGGGGTCGGTGAAGGTCGCATCCGGCCGTTCGGGCGCGCCCAGAGCCGCCGCCGCGCGCAAGGCGGCAGGCGCGCCAGCCGCCGCCAGATAGCGCCGGTCCAGCGCCAGCATCACAGCCGCCCGGCCGCCCTCGCCCAGGCCCAGAACGCCGATGCGTTCAGCATCGCCGCCGAGATCCTGGACCCGTTTCGCCGCCCAGGCAACAGCCGCCGCCACGTCGGAAATGAAGGCCGGGTGCGGACTGTCCGGCGCCTCGCGTCGGTCGGCCAGGACCACAATGAAGCCGCCCTCGGCCAGATCGCGCGCCGCCCGCTCGTCCACCGCTTCGGGCGCGCCGTCCGGCAACAGGATCAGGATGGGCAAGCGGCTCGCCGCCGCCGGTCGATAGAAACGCAGCGTCTGACGCGGATCGGCGCCATAGGCCGCGCGCGCCGTGCGCCAGCCGGCCGGCCCCAGCGGAACCGGCGGCATCGCCTCCTGCCTGATCAACGGCGCGCAAGCGGCTGTCGCCACGGTCGCCAGCAGCGGCGCCAGAAGCCCTCGTCGCGTCATGCATCCTCCCCCGAAAGACAAAGGGCGCGGCCCTGACGAACCGCGCCCTCGAAGTCAGGCCAAGCCTTACTTGGCCAGATGCTTGTCCAGCCAGCCGAAGACTTCGTTGTGCCATTGTAGGCTGTTGGCGGGCTTCAGCACCCAGTGGTTCTCGTCGGGGAAGAAGACCAGACGGCTCTCGATCCCGCGCCGCTGCAGGGCGGTGAAGGTCGACAGGCTCTGCGAGGTCGGGATGCGGAAGTCGAGATCGCCCTGGACCACCAGCATCGGATCACGCCAGTTCTGCACGTGGTTGGCCGGGTTGAACTTCTGATAGCCCTGCGGGTTTTCCCACGGCGTGCCGCCGTATTCCCACTCGGTGAACCACAGCTCCTCGGTGCCGTAGCCCATGCCGAAGGTGTCGAAGACGCCGTCGTGGTTGACCAGGCATTTGAACTCGCCCGGCCAGTTGCCGGCGATCCAGTTGATCATATAGCCGCCGTAGGACGCGCCCAGGGCGCAGGCGTTGTCGCCGTCCAGGAAGTCATATTTCGACTGGGCGAAGGCCCAGCCCTTCTGCAGGTCTTCCAGCGGGCGGTCGCCCCAGTGCTGGCTGATGGCGTCGGTGAATTCCTGGCCGTAGCCGGTCGAGCCGTGGAAATCGATCATCACCACCGCATAGCCGGCGCCCGCATAGGTCTCAGGATTCCAGCGATAGGACCAGGAGTTGCCGAACGAGCCTTGCGGACCGCCGTGGATCAGGAAGGCGACCGGATACTTCTGACCCTCGACATAGTTGGCGGGCTTGATGACGTAACCGTGCACCGTCTCGTCGTTCCAGCCGGGGAAGCTGAACTGCTCAGCCTCGCCGAAGGCTTTTGTCGCCAGCTGCGGGTTCACCTCGGTCAGGCGGCGCGGCATTTCGCGACCGCGCCAGGTCTTGAAGTAGAGGTCGCTGGGCGAGGTCAGGCTGTCCATCGCAAAGACGAAGCCCGAGGGCGTCTGGCCGAAGGCGCCCACGTGGCCTTCGCCCGTCAGCGGCATGACCACGCCGTTGCGCGTGTCGATGGCGAACAGCTTGGTCTGACCGACATCGCCCGCCGTCGCGTACAGAGTCTTGCCGTCCTTCGACCACTGCAGGGTGTCGGCCGAACGGTCCCAGTTGGCCGCGATCTGGCGCGTCTGGCCGGTGGCCACGTCGCGCAGGAAGATCGAATACTTATCCGCCTCGAACCCCGGACGGGCCATGGCGCGGTAAGCCAGCGTCTGGCCGTCCGGCGAGAAGACCGGGCCGGTGTCCCAGGCCGGGTTGGCCTCGGTCAGATTGGTCAGTTGGCCCGGCGCCGAGACGGCCACCTGATACAGGTCGAAGTTGGTGCTCCACGGCTCGCTGTTCCCGGCCTTGCGCGCCGAGAAGACCAGCGACTGGCCGTCCGGGGCGAAGGTGAACTCGCTCTCGTCGCCGAACGGCTTGGAGGGCGTATCGCCGTCGAAGCCCTTGGTCACCCAGACCGGCTCGCCGCCCGCCTTGCCGTCGGCGCCGATCGACTGGACGAACAGGTGGTTCTGGGTGTGGTCGTTCCACGTATCCCAGTGGCGCACGAACATGCGGTCATAGACCTGGCCGGTCGACTTCTTCTCGCCCTCGGTCTTTCCGCGCGCGACCGAGGCGTTCAGGTCCGCAGCGTCCGGATAGACGGCCAGCGACACGGCCACCGCATCGCCCGCGTCGTTGATGCGATAGGCGTTGACGTCGGTCGGCAGGGCCGTGACCTGCGTCGCCGTCGCGCCCTTGTCGGCCGAGACCCACACCTGGCTTGAGCCGGAGCGGCTCGACAGAAAATACAGCTTGCCGTCGGCGCCCCAACGGGCGGTGTTGGCGCCGCCTTCGGAGATCGCCAGCTTCTGCGGCTGAGCCTCGCCCTTCAGGCCCAGCATGTAGAGGGCGCTGGACCGTTTGTTGGCCGCCACATCCGTCTGGGTCAGCGAATAGACCACCCACTCGCCGTCCGGCGACACCTGCGGATCGCCCAGCCGGTTGGCCGAGATCATGTCCTGATAGGTGAAGGCGGCGCGGGCCTGGGTCGTCGCGGGGGCCGTGGCCGCCGCCGCAGCGGCGGGCGCTCCCTCGGCCCACGTCGGCAGGGCAAGGGCCGGCAGGGCCGTGGTGGTCAGCAGGGCGGCGGCGCTGAGGCCGGACAGGAGATGGGGCAGGCGGCGCATTCGGGCGCTCCTCATGCGGATGGGATGTCTGGCCGAAGGCCTAACACCGCCGCGAGCCGCCCGCAAAGTCTCTCGCCCGCGCCAAGCCGCTTGCCCGCCGCCGCCGGCTCGGCGACAAGCAGGCGATGAGTCCGGCTCCCCACATCGTCGACGTGCTGATCGCCGAGCGCGCGCCCCGGCTCACGGCATCGGCCGCCTGGCCCCTGGTCCGCCCCGCCCTCTACGGCCTGCTCGACTACGCCAAGGCGCGCCGCATGGCTGACGCCATAGGCCCGATGGGCGGACGAGAGGCGCTGGACTACGTCTCGGACCTGCTGGAGCTGACGGTGCGGACGGCGCACCTGGACCGGCTGCCTGCGTCTGGCCGCTGTCTGGTGGTGTGCAACCACCCGACCGGCATCGCCGACGGCCTGGCGCTGCACGACGCCCTGCGCACGGTGCGCGACGACCTGATCTACTTCGCCAACGCCGACGCCCTGCGGGTCTCGCCCCGCCTGTCGGAGACCGTCATTCCCGTCGAATGGGTCACGGCCAAACGCACCCGCGAGAAGACCCGCGCCACCCTCCAGGCCGCCAAGGAAGCCTTCGAGGCCGAGCGCTGCGTCGTCATGTTCCCGGCCGGACGCCTGGCCCGCCTCGGCCCGGACGGCCGGCTGACCGATCCAGAGTGGGCCGCCACCGCCGCTTCGCTCGCCCGCAAATACGAAGCGCCGGTCATTCCGGTCCATGTCGCCGGTCCGACCAGCCGTCTGTTCCACCTGTTCGACAAGGTGTCCCAGGAGCTGCGCGACATCACCCTCTTCCACGAGCTGCTGAACAAGAAGGGGCGCGCCTTCGACCTGACCGTCGGCCGCCCCATCCCGCCGCTGGCCCTGGACATCGACGCTCAGGCCGCCACCCTGAAACTGAAAACCTTCGTCGAGCGGACCCTCGCCGCCGATCCTGACGCGACCTTCGCATGATGATCTCAGCATGACGACCTTCGTCCTCCCCCACGCCGACGCCACCACGCGCCTGGGCCAGGCCATCGCCCCCCTGCTGGCGCCGGGCGAGGCGGTCCTGCTCTACGGCCCCCTGGGCATGGGCAAGTCGACCCTGGCGCGCGGCCTGATCCGCGCCCTGACGCGCCCGGACGAGGACGTGCCGTCGCCGACCTTCACCCTGGTCCAGTTCTACGAGAGCGACCCGCCCATCGCCCATTTCGACCTCTATCGCCTGACCCGCCCCGAGGAAGCTTTCGAGGTCGGCCTCGACGAGGCGCTGGACGAGGGCTGCGCCCTGATCGAATGGCCCGAACGGCTGGGCGAGGATCCCGGGCGGATGCTCGGCCCCGACCGGCTGACGATCGCCATCTCCGAGGACGGCGAAGGCCGCCTTGCGACCGTAACTGGCGCAGGCGCGTGGGAAGCGAAACTGAAGGAACTCCATGTCTGACCGCGAAGCCCTCCGCCTCGACTTCCTGCGCTCGGCCGGCCTGGCCGAGGCCGTCCGCGCGCCCCTGCCCGGCGACGCCTCGACGCGCCGTTACGAGCGGCTGACCACGGCCTCGGGCGCGACCCTGATGCTGATGGATCAGGCCCCCGCCGCCGAGAGCCCGATCTGCGATCCGGCCTGGACGCCGGACGAGCGCCGCGCCCACGGCTGGAACGCGGTCGCCCGCCTGTCGGCCGGCCGCATCGAGGCCTTCGCCGCCGTCGCCGCCCACCTGAAGTCGCTCGGCCTGTCCGCGCCCGAGATCGTCGCCGTCGACGCTCCGAACGGCCTGGCCCTGATCGAGGATTTCGGCGACGCCCTGTTCGCCCGCGTCATAGAGAACGGCGCCGATCCGGCCCCCCTCTACCGCGCCGCCGTCGAGGCGCTCGCCGTCCTGCACGCCGCCCCGACGCCCGGGGTGCTGACCGGTCCGGCGGGCGACTGGCCCCTGCTGACCTATGACCAGACGGCGCTGCAGGGCGGCGCCGACCTGTTCGTCGAATGGCTGCCCAAGCTGATCCCCGCCCTCAGCTTAGATGAGGCCGCCGTCGCCGAATGGCGCGCGGCCTGGGCCCCAATCACGGCGGCGGGCGAGGCGGGCGCGACCGTCATGGCCCACCGCGACTATCACGCCGAGAACCTGATCCGGCTGGACGGCAAGACCGGCGCCGCCTCGGTCGGGATGATCGACTTCCAGGATGCGGTGAAGGCCCATCCGTCCTGGGACCTCCACTCCCTGCTGCAGGACGCCCGCCGCGACGTGGCGCCCGAGCTGGAGGCCCTGGCGCTGGACCACTATTTCGCCCTGCGGCCCGAGACCGAACGCGAGGCCTTCATGGCCGCCTACGCCGGTCTGGCGGCGCTGAACGAGGCGCGTATCCTGGGGATCTTCGCCCGCCTGATCGCCCGCGACGGCAAGCCCCGCTACGCCGCCTTCATGCCCCGCATGTGGGCCCACCTGAACGCCAACCTTAAGGCGCCGGGCCTCGAAGCCGTCGCCGCCTGGATGGACCGTTATGTGCCGAAGGAGGTGCGTCGATGACCGCCGCCGCTCTCTTCCTTCTCCCCTCGGGGGAGAAGGTGGGCCGCCTTGCGGCTCGGATGAGGGGGCGCGTTCCGCCGGTCTCGCCCTTGACGTCGAGCGGCGCGCCCGTCGCCGACCGCCCCCTCATCCGTCATGCTCCGCATGACACCTTCTCCCCCGAGGGGAGAAGGATCGGAGAACGCGCATGACTTCGCCCGCCATCGCCATGATCCTCGCCGCCGGGCTCGGCACGCGGATGCGTCCTCTGACCAACGATCGGCCCAAGGCGCTGGTCGAGGTCGGCGGCAAGGCGCTGATCGACCACGTTCTCGACCGGCTGGCCCAGGCGGGCGTGGCCGACGCCGTGGTCAACGTCCACTGGTTCGCCGACCGGCTGGAAAGCCATCTGGCCGCCCGCACCCGCCCAAGCATCCGCATCTCCGACGAACGCGCCGAACTGCTGGAGACCGGCGGCGGGCTGAAGAAGGCCCGCCCCCTGCTCGGCGACGCCCCCGTCTTCGTCGCCAATATCGACAGCGTCTGGATCGACCGGGGCGACGCGCTCGGCGACCTGATCCGCCTATGGGACCCCGCGCGCATGGACGCCGCCCTGCTGCTGGCCCGGCGCGAAGGCTCCATCGGCTTCGAGGGCGGCGGCGACTTCTTCCTCGGCGAGGACGGCGCCCTGACCTTCCGAGGCGAGGCGGCCAGCGCGCCCTACGCCTATATGGGCGTCCACATCACCCGCCCCGATTACGCCGACCGAGGCCCCGACGGCCCCTTCTCGCTCAGCCCCCTGTGGCGCGCCTCGGCCGCCGAGGGTCGCCTCTTCGGCTGCGTGCTGGACGGCGACTGGATGCACGTCGGCGACCCGCAGGCGCGCGATGAGGCCGAGGCGCGGCTGAAGGCGGAAGGCTGACCATGACGGGGGCGCGCTTCGATCCTTTCTCGGGTGAAGGTCCGCGCTGGCGCGCCGTGCCCGCCTGGCGGCCCTTTCTCGAGGACCTGGCGGCAGGCGTCCTCGACTGGCTGGGCGACGCCCCGCCCGAGACCCTGACCGACGCCACCATCCTGCTGCCCAACCGCCGCGCCGCCCGCGCCTTCTCCTTCGCCCTGGGCAAGCTGGCGGGCGAGCGGCCCGTCCTGCTGCCCCAGGTGCGCCCCCTCGGCGATCTGGAGGAGGACGAGCCGCCCTTCGCCCCCGGCGAGCTGGGCCTGGACCTGCCGCCCGCCATCGCCCCCCTGACGCGCCGCTTCGAGATGGCGCGCATGATCGCCGAAGACTTCCAGCCGGGGATGAAGCCCCTGCGCGCGCTCGAAATGGCCGATGCGCTGGGCGCCTTCCTCGATTCCTGCCAGCTGGAGGAGGTCTCGGACCTGTCGCGCGTCGCCACCCTGGCCGAACAGGATCTGGCCGAGCACTGGCGCGAGAGCGCCCGCTTCCTCGGCCTCGCCGTCGAGGCCTGGCCCAAGCGGCTCGAGGCGCTCGGCCTCGTCGATCCGGCCTGGCGCCGCGCGACCCTGCTGCGCCGTCTGGCTGAGGCGTGGGACGCCCGCCCGCCGCAGGCCCCCGTCATCGCCGCCGGGTCCACCGGCACCGTCCCCGCCGCCGCCGATGTGCTGAAGGCCGTGGCGAAAGCGCCGCAGGGCGTGGTCGTCCTGCCCGGCCTCGATCTCGATCTGGCCGCCGACGCCTGGGACCGCATCGATGACCAGCATCCGCAGGCCGCGCTGAAGGCCCTGCTGACCCGCGCCGAGATCGCGCGCGAGGCGGTCCAGCCCTGGTTCCAGCCGCCCCTCGAGCCCGCCGTCGAGGCGCGCGGCCTGGCCCGCCAACGCCTGATCAACGAGGCCCTGCGCCCCGCAGACGCCACCGACGACTGGCGCGCCGAGATCAAGCGCCTGCGCGCTCGCTCGGCCGAGGCGGGCCGCGCCGCCGACCCCATCGCCGAGGGCCTGTCGGGCCTGACCGTCCTGTCCGTCCGCGCCGAGGAAGAGGCGGCGACCGCCGTCGCCCTGATGATGCGCGAGAGCCTGGAGCAGCGCGGCTCCGACGGCCGCCCGATCACCTGCGCCCTCGTGACGCCGGACCTGCAGCTGTCGCGCCGGGTCGAAGCGCGGCTGGCGCGCTGGGGCATCGTCCCGGACTCCTCCACCGGCCAGCCTTTGTCGCGGATGACGGCCGGGGTGCTGGTCGACCTTTGCGCCCGCTTTCTGGCCGAGCCGCTGAAGCCCCAGACCCTGCTGGCCCTGCTGAAGCACCCGGTGGTCCGCCTCGACCTGGGCGAGACCTCGCTCACCGACGCCGCCGAGGCGCTGGAAGAACATGCCCTGCGCGGCCCGCGTCCGCGCCGCTGGTCCCAGTTGCAGGAACGCCTGCTGAAGGCGGCCCAGCCACGGCGCGGCGGCCTGCCGCTGGCCGACTGGAAGCTGTCCCGTCTGAAGGGCGCGCAGACCCTCGCCGACCGGCTGGAGGCTCTGGCGACCGCCCGCCCCTGTGCGCCGGACGAGGCGGCCCGCACCCTGGCCGCCCTGATCGAAACCCTGGCGGGTCAGAACGCCTGGGCCGGGCCGGACGGCGAGGCGGCGGCCTCTCTGCTGTCGGCCCTGATCGAGGGCGGCGGTCCGCTGGGACCGACCGCGCCCGCCGAGTTCGCCGACCTGATCGCCGCCTTGCTGGCCGAGACCACGGTGCGCACCGGCGGCGCCACCCATCCGTCGCTTCGCATCCTGGGCGCCATCGAGGCGCGGCTGGCGCGGGCCGACCGCATGATCCTGGCCGGGCTGGAGGAGGGCGTCTGGCCCAACGCCGCCCCGGTCGATCCCTTCCTGTCACGGCCGATGCGCGCCGCCCTGCCCCTGCCCGCGCCCGAGCGGCGCCTGGGACAGACGGCGCAGGATTTCGTCCAGGCCGCCTGCGCCGAGGAGGCGATCCTGGTCCACTGCGAACGACGCGGCGGCCAGCCCGCCGTGCGCTCGCGCTGGCTGTGGCGGCTGGAGATGCTGACCCGCGGCGCCGACGCGCCCGACACTCCGGTCAAGCTCAGCGCCCCCGGGGGCGTCATCGACTGGACCGAGGCCCTCGACGCCCCGCCGGCCGGCCCGGCCAAGCTTGCGCCGAGGCCCAAGCCCACGCCCCCGGTCGAGCGCCGCCCGCGCAGCCTCTATGTCACCGGGGTCGAGCGCTGGGTCCGCGACCCCTATGCGCTTTACGCCCGCCGCATCCTCAACCTGGAGCCCATGGAGCGCCCCGGCGCCTCGGCCGAGGCCCTGGCGCGCGGCAACGCCGTGCACAAGGCCATCGAGCGCCTGACCGAGGACTGGCCCGACCTGCTGCCCGACGATCTCGACGCGGTGATCGAGCGCCTGCTGCTTGAGGAGCTGGGCGCCCACGGCTTCGAGGACGCCGCCATGGCCCGCGAGGCGCCGCTGGCGAAAAACGCCGCCCGTTGGCTGGCCGGGTTCGAGACGAACCGACGTGCGCGCGGCGTCACCTTACTGATCGAACAGCAGGGTGCCCTGACCTTCGAGGCCCCCGGCGGCCCCTTCACGCTCAAGGCCTACGCCGACCGCATCGAGGTCGGCGCCCTGTCGGCCGCCGTCATGGACTTCAAGACCGGCCAGGTCCCGACCGCCAAGCAGATCAAGGCGGGCTTCGCCCCCCAGCTGACCCTGACCGGCGCCATCCTGGCCGCCGGCGGCTTCGAAAAGACCAACGGCCCCGTGCCGCCCGAAGAGCTGACCTACGTCCGGGTCGTCGGCCGAAAGAAGGCGGGCGAGGTCGCCGTGCGCGCGGCCGGGCCGGAGGCGCAGATCCTGTCCGACGCCGCGCTGCAAGGCCTGATGGCCCGCGTGGCCGAGTTCGACCGGCCGGAGACGCCCTATCTCTCGTGGGCCGCGCCGCACCTGATGGGCAGCTACAGCCCCTACAATCTGTTGGCCCGGGTCTGGGAATGGCACGTCATCGGCGGGGCCGAGGAAGGAGAGGCGGAATGAACCTCCACATCCGGCCCGAAGACGCCCTCAACCCCCAAACCCGCGCCGCCGACCCGGCACGCTCGGTCTTCGTCACCGCCAACGCGGGATCGGGCAAGACCACCACCCTGGTCAGCCGGGTGGCGCGCCTGCTGCTGGGCGGCGCCGCGCCCTCGGCCATTCTGTGCGTGACCTACACCAAGGCCGCCGCCGCCGAGATGCAGGCCCGCCTGTTCGAGACGCTCGGCAAATGGGCCGTCATGGACGACGGCGAACTGTCGGCTGCGCTGGCCAAACTGGACGACAGCGACCCCGCCGCCCTCAACCCCGCCCGCCTGTCCGAGGCGCGGCGCCTGTTCGCCCGCGCCCTGGAGACGCCCGGCGGGCTGAAGATCCAGACCATCCACGCCTTCTGCGAAAAGCTGCTGCGCCGCTTTCCCATCGAGGCAGGCGTGTCGCCGCGCTTCACCGTGCTGGAGAACGAGGCGGCGATCGCCCTCTCCCACGCCGCGCGCGAAGACCTGGCCCGCGCCGCCCTCCATGACGCCGAGGGGCCGGTCGGCCAGGCCTACAGCCACTTCGCGGTCGAGCTGGACTGGGGCCGCTTCCAGGAGTTGCTGGCCCTGATCGAGAACCGGCGCGCCGAGCTGACCGACTATGTCGCCCGCGTCGCCGACGGCCGCGCGCCTGGCCCCCATGTCCTGACCGGGGCCGATCCGCAAAAGACGCCCGAGGACATCGAGGCCGACTTCCTGCGCTGGCTCAATCCCGCCGACTGGGCCGCTTGCGCCGACGGCCTGGCGACCAGCGGCAAGAACGACCAGAAGATGGCTCAGCGCATGCGCGACGCCATGCCGCCCGACACGACCCTGGCGGCGATGAAGGACATCTTCTTCGACTCCAAGGGCGTCGCGCGCGAGAAGTTCGGGGCCAAGGCTGCGCCGGCTTCATCCACGACCTATCTGGCGAATGTGCAGTTGAAATACCTGGCGGCGCTCGACCGCCAACGCGCCGCCAAGGTCGCCGATGACACCATCAAGCTGCTGACCCTCGCCAACGCCCACGCCGCCCTCTACGAGGCGGCCAAGACGGCGCACGGCGCGCTCGACTTCTCAGACCTGGTGGCGCGCACGGTGGAGCTGCTGACCGTCCGCTCGACCGCCGCCTGGGTGCTGTACAAGCTGGACGGCGGCGTCGACCACGTCCTGATCGACGAGGCTCAGGACACCGCGCCCGAGCAGTGGGCCATCATGCGCGCCCTGACCGGCGAGTTCTTCACCGTCCCGGACACCGACCGCACCGTCTTCGCCGTCGGCGACGAGAAGCAGTCCATCTACTCCTTCCAGGGCGCCCGGCCCGAGCGGCTGAGGCAGGAATCGCAGGTCTATGACAGCCTGATCAGCGGGGCGGGCGGCGCCTTCGAGGGCGTGCCGCTGGAGACCTCCTACCGCTCGACCGAGGCGGTGCTGACCTTCGTGGACGCAGTCTTCGGCACGCCCGAACGCGCCCGCGCCCTGGTCGGCGAAACGGGCGAGATCCCGCACCACACCGCCGCCCGCAAAGGCCAGCCCGGCGCCGTCGAGCTGTGGCCCCTGTTCGTGGACGAGGCCCCGCCCGAGCGCGACGCCTGGACCGATCCCGTCGATCAGGAAGGAACCGCCAGCGCCCGCAAGCGCATGGCTCAGACCCTGGCGAACGAGATCAAGCGCCAGGTCGAGACCGACGTCGTCGTCTTTGACAAGGGCGGTGTCGCGCGCCCCTGCGGCTACGGCGACTTCCTGATCCTGGTCCGCCGCCGCGACGCGACTTTCGAGGAGATCATCCGCGCCCTGAAGGCGGCGGGCGCGCCGGTGGCGGGCGCCGACCGGCTGAAGCTGTCGCAGCACATCGTCTTCGACGACCTGAAGGCGCTCGCCCGGTTCGCCCTCTTCCCCGGCGACGACCTGACCCTGGCCGAGGTGCTGCGCGGCCCCTTCTGCGACGTGGACGAGGACAGCCTGTTCGACCTGGCGGGCCGCGATAAACGCGACAGCCTGTGGCGCGAACTGAAGCGCCGGGCGGACGAGCGGCCCGAGTGGGGCCGGGCGCTGCACCTGCTGCGCGCGGCGCGCGGCGCCCGCGACCTCGATCCCTTCGGCTTCTTCTCAAGCCTGCTGAACCGGGTCGACGCGACAGGCCAGTCCGGCCGCGCCCGCATCCTGACCCGGCTGGGCCGCGAGGCCGAGGAAGCCATCGACGAGACCCTCAATCAGGTGCTGGCCGCCGAGGGACGCGGCGGGACCGATCTGGAGACCTGTCTCGCCCTGCTGGAAGCCGCCGATGTCGAGGTGAAACGCGAGCTGGAAGGCCCGCGCGGCGAGGTCCGCGTCATGACCGTCCACGGCGCCAAGGGGCTGGAGGCGCCGGTCGTCATCCTGCCCGACACGACGATGAAGGCGAAGGCGCAGGGGCCGTCCCTGATGCCTGTCCCGCTGGAGGACGGCGCCGAGGCCTGGCTGATGTGCCCCGGCTCGTCCAAGGAGGACTGCCCCGCCTCGGCCGACGCCCGTGCGGCGCGTGAGGCGCGGGTCGGCGATGAATCTCTGCGCCTGCTCTACGTCGCCCTGACCCGCGCGCGTGATCGGGTGATGGTCATGGGACGCGGCTCGAAACGCGCGCCCGAGGCCGGGGACTGGTGGTCGGTGATCGAAGAGACCTTCGACCGGCTGGGCGATCAGGTGCGCGAGCTGGACGGCGGCGTCCGCCGCTACGGCGCCGATCCTGACAGCCTGCCCGCCGCCGTCGCCGCCGCCGAGATGCGCGCGGAGGCCCCCGCCTGGGCGCGGACCACCCCGCCGCGCGACGCCGCCGCCCGCTTCGCCTCGCCCTCGCAGATGCAGGAGCAGAAACGCATCCCGGCGCCGTCCCCGCTGGCGCGGGGCGAAGGCCCCGGCGCGGGTCTGGGCCGGTTCCGGCGCGGCGACCTGATCCACCGCCTGCTGGAGCGTCTACCCGACCTGCCGTCGCCCGACCGCCCCGACGCCGCCCGCCGGATGCTGGCCCGCGAGCGCGACCTGAGCGAGGACCAGCGCGCCGAGATGATCGCCGCCGCGTTCGGCGTGCTGGACGACGCCCGCTTCGCCCCCGTCTTCGGCCCCGGCAGCCGCGCCGAGGTCGCCCTGACCGGGACCGCGCCCGACCTGCCGCCCGGCGTGTCGATCTCGGGCCGCATCGACCGGCTGGTGGTCACGCCACAACGCGTATTAGTGGTGGACTTCAAGTCCAACCGCCCGGCCCCGGACCGGGTCGAGGACGCCGATCCCGCCTATGTGCTGCAGATGGCCATCTACGCCGCCGTTCTGCGCCGCCTCTATCCCGACCGCGCGGTCGAGGCGGCCCTGGTCTGGACCGACGGGCCGAAGCTGATGGCGGTTCCGCAAGGGCTGATGGACGCCGCTCTCGAAAATGCGCGTTGATTTGTGCGGGATTCGCACCCACATCTGTGGCCGAACGCCGACGCTGCCGTCGGCGCGCGACTATTAAATGCGCTCAAACAGCGAGCCGCCGCGCGGCGAGCGATAGCGCCCTTAAGGAGACTAAAATGGCGACTGTGAAAGTCACCGACGACAGCTTCGACGCCGACGTCCTGAAATCCTCGACCCCGGTCCTGGTGGACTTCTGGGCCGAGTGGTGCGGCCCCTGCAAGCAGATCGGCCCGGCGCTGGAGCAGATTTCGGACGAGTTGGCCGGCAAGGTGACCATCGCCAAGGTCAACATCGACGACAGCCCCATGGTCCCGTCCAAGATGGGCGTGAAGGGCATCCCGACCCTGATGCTGTTCAAGGACGGCCAGATGACCTCGATGAAGGTCGGCGCCATGCCCAAGGGCAAGATCGTCGAATGGCTGGCCGAAGCCGGCGTGAAGGCGGACTGACACACGCACGACTTTTCCCTCCCCCTCCCGGGGAGGGGGGTTGAGGCCGTCAGGCCGAAACCGGGTGGGGGCGGCGCCGGGAACGGGGCGCCGCCTTTTGCTTGTCTGTTGTTCTGAGGCGCTCAGGATCGCCTGGCCCTCCCCGCCCGGTCGCTTCGCGACCACCCTCCCCGGGACGGGGAGGAAGAAGCGCGGCGCCTCGGGATTAGGCCGGCCAGGTCTCGCGGCTGGCGCCCAGCACCTCGCCCGCCAGATACAGCGAGCCGCAGATGACCACCCGCCCGGCGCCCAGGGCCAGGGCGCGGTCGAGCGCGGCGTCCACCGATCCCGCCGCCATCGCGCCGAAGCCGCGTCCCTGGGCGACGGCGGCCAGGGCCTCCGGCTCGGCGGCCGCTCCCTCGAAGCCGACAGTGAAGACCTGGGCGTCGATCCCCTTCAGCGCCTCGAAGAAGCCGCCCGCGTCTTTGTTGGCCAGGATGCCGACGATCAGGGCGGTGGGGCGCGGGGCGCGGGCCTGACGGTCGGACAGGGCGCGGGCCAGGGCGCGGGCGGCGTGCGGGTTGTGCCCCCCGTCCAGCCACAGTTCGGCGTCGACCTTCTGGGCCTTGTCGGCATAAGGCCCGGCGGTCAGCCGCTGCATCCGCGCCGGCCAGCGCACGGACTTCAGCCCCTCGGCGATGGCGGCTTCGGGCAGGTCCAGCTCCAGCGCGGCGGCGACCGCCACGCCCGCATTGTCGAACTGATGCGCGCCGGCCAGGGCGGGCGCGGGCAGGTCCAGGAACCGCTCCGGATCCTGATAGGCCAGGCCGTCGCGCTCGGCCCAGGCGTCGAAGTCCACGCCCATGACGGTCAGGGGCGAGCCCACCTCCGCCGCACGCCGCGCAATCACCGCCATGGCCGCCTCGGACTGGCGCGCCACGACGCCGCGCGCGCCCGCTTTCAATATGCCCGCCTTCTCGCCCGCCACGCCCTCGATGCTCGTGCCCAGGAACTCGGCGTGGTCCAGGTCGACCGGAGTGATGACGCTGAGCAGCGGCCGGGCGATGACATTGGTGGCGTCCAGCGATCCGCCCAGACCGACCTCGATGACGGCCAGGTCAGCGGGGGTTTCGCTCATGGCCAGGAAGCCCGCCGCCGTGGTGCTTTCGAACACCGTGGCCTGGCCGCCGGTCAGGGCCATCGCCGCCTCGACCCGGTCCAGGATGGCGTTCAGGGCGTCATCCTCGATCAGGCGTCCCGCCAGGCGGATGCGCTCGTTGAACCGCACCAGATGCGGCGAGGTATAGGCATGGACGCGCAGGCCCGCCGCTTCTGCAATCGCCCGGATCAGGGCGACGGTCGAGCCCTTGCCGTTGGTGCCCGCGACATGGACCACCGGCGGCAACCTGTCCTGCGGATCGCCGAGCGCGGCGCACAGGGCCCGCATCCGGTCCAGCGACAGGTCGATGCGCTGGGGATGCCGGGCGCGCAGGCGTTCCGAGATCGGGTCCATCAGGGCCGGCTTTACGCCGCCTTCTGCGTCTGGGCGGTTCCGCTCATCAGCATGGACAGGATCAGGCCGAGCGTCGTCGGCAGGTCGGCGCGCGACACCACCTTGTCCACCATGCCCTTGTCCTTGAGGTATTCGGCGCGCTGGAAGCCCGGGGGCAGCTTCTCGCGGATGGTGGTCTCGATCACCCGCGGACCGGCGAAGCCGATCAGGGCGCCCGGCTCGGCCAGGTGGACGTCGCCCAGCATGGCGTAGGAGGCCGTGACCCCGCCCGTGGTCGGGTCGGTCAGCACCACGACGTAGGGCAGCTTGGCCGCCTTCACTTCCTGGACGGCCAGGGTGGTGCGCGCCATCTGCATCAGCGACAGGGCGCCTTCCTGCATCCGCGCCCCGCCGGCGGCGGTGTAGCAGACGAAGGGAACATTGCGCTTCACCGCCTCGCGCGCGGCGGCGATGAAGGCCTCGCCCGCCGCCATGCCCAGCGAACCGCCCATGAAGGTGAAGTCCTGGACGATGACCACGGCGGGCGCGCCGCCGATGCGGCCATAGCCGATGGCCATGGTGTCCTTGCGGCCCGCCGCCTTGCGCGCCGCCGACAGACGGTCGCGATAAGGTTTGCCGTCCGAGAACTTCAGCGGGTCTTCCGGCACGTCGGGCGTGTCGATGCTCTCATACAGGCCGTCGTCGAAAGTGGCCTTCAGGCGCGTGGGCGCATTGATCCGCATATGACGGCCCGACGGCGTGACCCACAGGGCCGCCTCCAGGTCCGAGCGGAACAGCATCTCACCCGTGTCGGGATCCTTGACCCACAGATTGTCCGGGGTGTCGCGCGGGCTGACGATCTTGCGCACGCCGGGCGCGAAACGCGACAGCCAACCGCCGCGAGCCTTGTTCTCAGGATGTTTATCGACCATGGGCGGGCCTTTAGACGGTTTCCGCGAGGAAATCACTATTCTGGGGCGCACTCGTTCGCGCGGCTTTCACCGCATCGGACAGCGTCTTCACCTTGGCCAGAACGCGAGGGACAGCCGGTTCGTTCGCCTCAAGGGCGGCGGCGACTTCGTTCACGAAGACCGAACCGGCGACGACGGCGTCGGCGACGCGGGCGATCTCGGCGGCGCGTTCGGGCGTGCGGACGCCGAAGCCGACGGCGACGGGCAGGCCGGCGGCGCGTCGCACGCGCGCGACGGCGGGCGCCACCTCGGCGGCGACGGCCTCCTTCATCCCGGTCACACCGGCGACCGAGACGTAATAGACGAAGCCCGACGTGCCCTCGGCGATGACCTTGAGGCGGTCGTCGTCAGAGGTCGGCGTGGCCAGCCGGATCAGCGAAACTTCGGCCGCGTCCAGGGCGGCGGACAGCGGCCCGGCCTCTTCCGGCGGGCAGTCGACGACGATGATGCCGTCCACGCCGGCCTCGGCCGCGTCGCAGGCGAAGGCCTCATAGCCGTAGGATTCCACCGGGTTCAGATAGCCCATCAGGATCAGCGGCGTGTCCCGATCGCTCTTGCGGAAGTCGGCCACCAGGTCGAGCGTGCCGCGCAGGGTCATCCCCGCCTTCAACCCGCGCAGGGCGGCGCGCTGGATCGGCGGCCCCTCGGCCATCGGATCCGAGAAGGCCAGGCCCAGTTCGATCAGGTCGGCCCCGGCGGCGGGCAGGCCCTTGAGGATTTCCAGCGCCTCGTCCCGGCTGGGGTCGCCGGTCATGACATAGGGGACGAAACCGGCCCGGTTCTCAGCCTTCAGCTTGGCGAAGCGGGCGTCGATGCGTGCGGTCGTCATTGCGGCAGGGTTCCGGCGACCGGCGAAGCCGGGCCTGAGGTGCAGACATCGCCGGGAATGACCGCGAAGCCCAGATAGCCCGGCGCCGTCGCCTCGGCCGGTTTGCTCTCGTCATAGAAGGCGACCATCTGCAGGCCGTCGCAGCCGCCGCCCTCGCGGCGCCGCACGAAGATGACGCGGTTGTCGTCCCCGTCCGCCGCCAGCCAGTTCAGCGTGCCCAGATGTTCCGTATAGGCGTCGGCCAGGGCGCCGATCTGGTCCAGTTGCGCCGTCACGCAGAAGGCGGGGCTGCGCAGCAGGCCGCCGCAGTCGGCCGCCTCGGTCGCCGGAGGCAGGACGGGCATTCCGGTCGCCGCCGGGCCGGGCGGGACGGTCGGCGCCGTCTGCACCGGCGCCTGTTGGGCGGGCGCAGCGGTGTTCTGCGCCAGGGTCAGGCTGGGCGAAGCGGCCGCCAGAAGGGCGGCGATCAGCAGGGTCTTCATCATTACAACTCCACGCCCAGGTGTTGAGCCACGGTGTTAATGTCCTTGTCGCCCCGGCCAGACAGGACGATGACCAGATCGCCCCCCTTGCCGAGGTCCCGGGCCACCTCGCCGGCGCGCGCCAGGGCGTGCGACGACTCCAGCGCCGGGATGATGCCTTCCAGTTTGCACAGGGTCTGGAACGCTTCCAGCGCCTCGGCGTCGGTGGCCGACAGATATTCGCCGCGACCCAGATCGTGCAGCCAGGCGTGCTCCGGCCCGATGCCCGGATAGTCGAGGCCCGCTGAGATGGAGTGGCCCTCCAGAATCTGGCCGTCGGCGTCCTGCAGCAGATAGGTGCGGTTGCCGTGCAGCACGCCCGAGCGCCCGCCCTTCAGGCTGGCGGCGTGGTCGGGGGTGTCCAGGCCGTGGCCCGCCGCCTCGACCCCGATCAGGCGCACGCCCTCGTCCTCGATGAAGGGGTGCATGGCGCCGATGGCGTTCGATCCGCCGCCGATGCAGGCCATGACGGCGTCGGGCAGGCGCCCGATCTGGCGCTGGGCCTGGGCCTTGATCTCCTTGCCGATCACCGACTGGAAGTCGCGCACCATGGCCGGATAGGGGGCCGGGCCCGCCGCGGTGCCGATGATGTAATAGGTGTCGGCGACGTTGGTGACCCAGTCGCGCATCGCCTCGTTCATGGCGTCCTTCAGCGTCGCCGCCCCGGCCGTCACCGCCGAGACCTCGGCGCCCAGCAGCTTCATGCGGAAGACGTTCGGCTGCTGACGGGCCACGTCGACGGCGCCCATGTAGACGGTGCAGGGCAGGCCGAAGCGGGCGCAGACGGTGGCCGAGGCGACCCCGTGCTGACCGGCGCCGGTCTCGGCGATGATGCGCGTCTTGCCCATGCGGCGGGCCAGCAGGATCTGGCCCATGCAGTTGTTGATCTTGTGCGCGCCCGTGTGGTTCAGGTCCTCGCGCTTCAGCCAGATCTTGGCGCCGCCGAAATGCTCGGTCAGCCGCTCGGCGAAATAGAGCGGGCTGGCGCGACCGACGTAGTGCTCCAGATAGCCGTCCAGCTCGGCCTGGAAGCTCGGGTCCGCCTTGGCCGCCTTATAGGCCGCCTCCAGTTCATGGATCAGCGGCATCAGGGTCTCGGGCACGAAACGGCCGCCATAGGGGCCGAAGCGGCCGTCAGCGTCGGGCCAAGCGTAGATATTGGGGAGAAATGCGTTCACGAGCGGCAGTCTTTCGCGGGAAGGCGACGAAATCAGGACCGGGATACGGCCTTGAGGAAGGCGTGGATCAGGTCAGGGTCCTTAACACCCGGCGCGCTTTCGACGCCAGAGGAGACATCGACCATCGGCGCCCCTGAAATCCGCACCGCTTCGGTGAGATTTTCCGGCGACAGCCCGCCCGCGAGGAACCAGTTTGCCGGAAGAGCCCGATTGCGCATCAGGGTCCAGTCGAACGACGCCCCCACTCCGCCGGGCAGATCGGCCCCTTTCGGCGGCTTGGCGTCGAACAGCAGGTGATCGGCGACGTCCGCCCAATCGGCGACGGAGGCGAAGTCCGCCTCGTCCCGGATCGGCAGCGCCTTGATGATCCCCGCCCCCGTCAACCGCCGCGCCTCGGCCGCGCGGGCCGGCGTCTCGTGGCCGTGCAGCTGGATCAGGTCAGGCCGCAGGATCAGGGCGACCTCGCTCAGCAGGGCGTCGTCGGGATCGACCAGGACGGCGACCACCTTGGCGCGCCCTCGCGCCCGGTCGAATAGGGTGGCGGCGTGCAGCGGCGGGATGTGGCGCGGGCTCTTGGGAAACACCACCGCCCCGACAAAGGCCGCCCCGCCGTCGAGCGCCGCATCCAGCGTATCCGGCGTCGTCAGGCCGCAGATCTTGGTCAGGGTCATGCGCAAATCAGGTGCGCGACTGTGGGGAAGAGGTCAAGCGCCGCACTTCCCCTCCCTTACCCCTCGTCATCCTCCGGCAAGCCGCGCAAGCGGCGCAGACCGGGGGACCCTGCGGCGCCGAAGGCGATCCTTGCGGCAAGCGCGGCGCGTGGGTCTTTCGCCCTGACGGGCGCCGCTGGGTCCCCCGATCTCGCTACGCTCGTCGGAGGATGACGAAAGAGTGGTTCAGTCGAAGATCGAGGCGATCTCATCCTCGCTCAGCAGCCGCCACTCCCCCGGCGCCAGATCATCGCCCAGCGTCAGCCCGCCCAACCGCTCGCGATGCAGGGCCTCCACATGATTGCCCGCCGCCGCGAACATCCGGCGCACCTGATGGTAGCGCCCCTCCGTCACCGTCAGCAGGGCCTCGGTCGGCGACACCGCCTCCAGCACGGCGGGCGCCAGGGGCTTGTCCTCGCCCTCCAGCACCAGTTCGCCCGAGGCGAACAGCGCCCCCTCCGTCCCGTTCAGCGGCCGCGCCAGCGTCGCGCGATAGACCTTGGCCACCTGACGCTTGGGGCTGATCACCCGGTGCAGCAGGTCGCCGTCGTCGGTCAGCAGCAGCAGGCCCGAGGTCTGCTTGTCCAGCCGCCCGATGGTCGAGATCGCCGGATCGCGCCGCCGCCAGCGGTCGGGCAGGACGTCATAGACCAGCGCCCCGTCCTCCTTGTGCGAGCAGGTCATGCCCAGCGGTTTGTTCAACAGGATGACGAGGCCAGGCACGGGATCCAGCGGCTCGCCGTCGATCTCCATGCGGCTCGGCAGGTCGGGCGTCACCGGAATGCGCTGCGACACATCGGTCAGATCGGCGCCGTCCAGCACGACGCCGCCCGCCTTGCCCAGCCGCGCCATCTCGGCCCGCGAGCCGTAGCCCATCGAGCCCAGCAGCTTGTCCACGCGGGACGTTGGAATCTTCTTGCTCATGCCCTACCGCCCTTCGGGCTGCTTGAGGGCTTATGCCTCGCCCTACCGCCCTTCGGGCTGCTTGAGGGCGAGATCACTTCACCGCCTCGAAAATCTTGTAGCCGCCCTGATCCACGACCATCCGCACCCGCTTGAAGGCGGCGTCCAGTTCGGCCTCATAGGGCAGGTGGCGGTTAGCGACGATCCAGGCCGTCCCGCCCTTCCGCAGCATCTCGGCCGCCTTGCGGATGAAGTTCTGGCCCAGCCGCCGGTCCTCGGCCCCGCCGTCGTGGAAGGGCGGATTGCTGACGATGAAATCCAGATCGCCCGCCCCCTCCAGCGTCCGCACATCCGCCCAGTCGAAACTGGCGCGCGCGTCCTCGACATTGCGCTTCGCCGCCTCGACCGCGCGCCGGTCGATGTCGATCAGCCGCAGCGCCGTCACGGCGGGCGCGCGCAGCACCACCGTCGACAGCGCCCCGAAACCGCAGCCCAGATCGGCGCCCGCGCCCTTCAGCGGCGGCAGCACCTGCGCCAGCAGCGCCGTGCCCGGATCGATCCGGTCCCAGGCGAAGACGCCCGGCTGGGACCAGCCCTCCAGCCCCGGGACCACGCGCGGCGCTCCCGCTTCGATGGCGGCGTCCAGCCCCTCGACCGCCTCGGGGCGGATGACGATGCAGCGGCGATGGTGCGCCTTGGCCGTCTCGGCGACCTCAAGCCCGAAGGCCTTCAGCTCCTTGCCCAGGCGCGAGCCGCCCTTGTCCTTGGGCGCCATGACGTCCAGCCGCCCGCCGGGCTTCAGCGCCCTCAGCGCCAGGGCCAGCGTATAGCGCCGCTCCACCGCGCCGGGCGGCGCGTAGAGCATGACGCCCTCGGCCGAGCCGGGCGCGACCGTCTCCAGCGCGCTCGAGCCGGGGATCAGGGGCGAGGTCTGGATCGCCGTCGTGGGCGGATCGAACACGGCGGGCGGGCGGCCGTAGAGAAGCATGGTCATCCCCCGCCTATAATCCCTTCCCCCCTCGCCCGAGAAGCCGCCCGCGCCTAAGCTGACGCTCATGCCCGAATTACCCGAAGTCGAAACCGTCCGTCGCGGCCTTCAGCCCGTGCTGGAGGGCGCCCGCCTGAGCGCGCCGCGTCAGAACCGGCCGGACCTGCGCTTTCCCTTTCCCGAACGCTTCGTCGAGCGGCTGGACGGGGCGACGGTGCTGCGGCTGGACCGGCGGGCGAAATATCTGCTGTTTCCCCTGTCGACCGGCGAGACCTGGATCACGCACCTAGGCATGACCGGCCGCTTCACCCTGGAGGGCGTCGCCCCCGGCCTGTTCGAAACGGACGCCCCCGTCGTGGGCAAGCATGAGCATATGAGCCTGACCGCCGACCGGGACGGGGTGCTGACGCGGCTGGGCTACGCCGATGCGCGGCGCTTCGGCTTCATGGGCCTGATCCCGACCGAGGCGGTCGAGGGGCACGCCTGGTTCGCCAAACTGGGGCCGGAGCCGCTGGGCAACGCCTTCTCGGGCGCGCACCTGGCCGAGGCCTTTGCCGGCAAGGCGCAGAACATCAAGGTCAGCCTGCTGGACCAAAGCATCGTGGCCGGTCTGGGCAATATCTATGTGTGCGAGGCGCTATACCGGGCGCGCATCTCGCCCCGGACAGCGGCGGGCAAGGTCAGCCGCCCCCGGCTGGAGCGATTGGCGGTCGAGGTCCGCAACGTCCTGCATGACGCCATCGCCGCAGGCGGCTCGACCCTGAAGGACTTCGCCAATGTCGAGGGCGGACAGGGCTATTTCCAGCATCGCTTCGACGTCTATGGCCGCGAGCATGAGCCGTGCCGCACGGAAGGCTGTCGCGGCGTGGTGAAGCGCATCGTGCAGGGCGGCCGCTCGACCGTCTTCTGCCCGGTCTGCCAGAAGTGAGTGACGAGTGGCGAGTGGCGAGTGACGTGCCAAAGCAAGAGGCTGGCGCGATGCAGCGACCCTCCAAGCCTTGTCTGAGACCGACAGAACCTTCTAATCACTCGCCATTCGCCATTCGCCATTTCGGGAGCCCCTCATGGCCGACGCCTATTCCACCCTGCTGATCGAACGCCACGCGGACGGCTATGCGGTCGTCACCCTGAACCGGCCCGAGGCGCTGAACGCGCTGAACACCACCCTGACCGGCGAACTGGGAGACTTTCTGGAGAGCGTGGCCGACGACGACAGCGTGCGTTGCGTGGTGCTGACCGGCTCGGTGAAGGCGTTCGCGGCGGGCGCCGACATCAAGGAGATGGCGGATCAAGCCTATGCCGACATGTATCGCGGCAACTTCTTCGCCCGCGCCCACGATCGGGTGGCGGGCTTCCGCAAGCCGATCATTGCGGCGGTGTCGGGCTATGCCCTGGGCGGCGGGTGCGAACTGGCCATGCTGTGCGACTTCATCATCGCCTCGGACACGGCGAAGTTCGGCCAGCCCGAGATCAATCTGGGCGTGGCGCCCGGCATCGGCGGCTCGCAGCGCCTGACCCGCGCCGTGGGCAAGGCCAAGGCGATGGACATGTGCCTGACCGGCCGAATGATGGACGCCGCCGAGGCCGAACGCTCGGGTCTGGTGTCGCGCGTCGTCGCCGCCGACGCCCTGCTGGACGAGGCGCGCGCCGCCGCCGCCAAGATCGCCGGACAATCGATCCTGGCCGTCATGGCCAATAAGGAACTGGTCAACGCCGCCTTCGAGACGACCCTGGCGCAAGGGGTGGTGTTCGAGCGCCGGCTGTTCCACTCCCTGTTCGCCTTCGACGATCAGAAGGAAGGCATGGCCGCCTTCGTCGAGAAGCGGAAGCCCGCCTTCACCGGCCGCTGAGTCTGGCGTCGGGGCCGGCCGCATGGGGCGCAAACCCCGGCCCCGACTCAATTCCGGGCGGATCGCGTTGACCGTTCGGAGGCTTTCCGCTATAGCCGCCCGCTCTTGAGATTTTCTCGCCGTGGACGTGTGGTTTACGGCGTTTTCGTTCGAAGGTTTTTACCCGATGGCCAACAATGCAGGCGCCCGCAAGGCGATCCGCAAGATCGAAGCGCGGACCGAAGTGAACAAGGCCCGCCGCACCCGCGTTCGCACCTACCTGCGCAAGTTCCAGGAAGCCGTCACGGGCGGCGACGTGGAATCCGCCAAGGCTGCGTTCATCACCGCCCAGTCGGAACTGATGCGCGCCGTGTCCAAGGGCGTGGTTCACAAGAACACCGGCTCGCGCAAGGTCAGCCGTCTGGCCGCCCAGCTGAAGAAGCTGTCGGCCGCCTGATTTCGCAACGCGCTCGGACGAGTCTTCACGGCTTCGTCAAACATCGTAATGCGACGGTCACGGAAGGCCCTTAACCGGCGTTTCGTGAAAAAATGCATGAATTTCAACGGCGAGGAAGCGCAAGCTCCCTCGCCGTCTTGCTGTCTGCTGCTAAGTCAGACCGGCCGACTCCGGCGATTGATTAAGGCGAAATCGCCATTTTCCTAAGCCCTGCCGGGGTTTGCTGGAGTCAATCAATTTAAGTGCGAATCTCGACTCGAATCAGCGTTGATCTCCGCCGTTCCGAGGGTAAGTTGAGGGGGTAACGCACTTCCATCCTGTCTGGATGAAGACGAGGGAAATCAATGATTTCCCTCGACGCGAGATGTCTGTCTGTGAGTACGACCCCGCTTGCGAAGCCCGGCTTCGCGAGACGAGAGAAGTCGTCCCCGGACCTCGTCTCGAAGAGCGTTCGTCGGTGATAACTCTTGTGGCGGGTGTTCTTCATGATCGGGGGCGTGGCGATGGCGGGTATGACGGATCCCAACCGTATCTGGACGGAGGCGGCGGACCGCCTGAAAACTGAGATCGGCGACGGACCCTTCAGCAGCTACATCGCGCCTTCGGCGGTGCGGGTGGATTCTCAGGGCAATCTGATCCTGGTGACCCCGACCGCCTATGCGCGCGACTGGGTGCGCAAGAACGCCCTGCGTCGGATGAACGAGCTGTGGCTGGGCCTGGACGGCCTGTCGCGTCGCCTTGAGGTCCGCTGCCGCGCCGAGATGGGCTCCGTGCCCCCGGCTTCCGCCTCGCGTGAAGCCCCGCGCCTGGCCTCGATCAGCGCCGCGCCGGCGGCCGCGCCTGCCGCCCCCGCCTTCGCCCCGGCCACCGACGGCGCCCGCGCCGTGCGCGCCGCGGGCCTGCAGGAACGCCTGACCTTCGACAGCTTCGTCGAGGGCCACGGCAACGCCTTCGCCCTGGCCATCGCCAAGCAGGTGGCGTCCTGGGCCGACGGCCACTTCAACCCCGTCTTCTTCTGCGGCCCCTACGGCTACGGCAAGACCCACCTGCTGAACGCCATCGCCTGGGAGGCGCAACGCCTGCGCCCGGACGCCAAGGTGGTCTATCTGACCGCCGAACGCTTCCTGTCGACCTTCGTGCGGGCCATGCAGGACCGCTCGACCGCCGCCTTCAAGGAAAGCCTGCGCTCGGCCGACATGCTGCTGCTGGACGACGTCCAGTTCGTCGGCGGCAAGACGAGCACCCAGGAAGAGCTGCTGAACACGCTGACCGCCCTGATCGAGGACGGCAAACGCATCGTCCTGTCGGCCGACCGCGCGCCGGTGGCCCTGACCGACGTCGAGCCGCGCCTGCGCAGCCACCTGGCCGCCGGCCTGACCTGCCCGGTCGAGGCGGCGGACCGCGACCTGAAGGTCGCCGTCGCTCAATCGCGTCTGAACGCTCTGGCCAAGCTGGGCGTCGTCACCGGCGAGGCTCGTTCCGAGGTGCTGGAGCACCTAGTGGACCGCACCCCCGGCTCGATGCGCGAGCTGGAAGGCGCCGTGAACACCCTGGCCGCCGTCGCCGGAAGCCGCCTGTCGGCCCTGACCGTCGACGAAGTCCAGACCCTGCTGGGCGCCGCCCTGCGCACGGGGCCTGAGCGCCGCATCACCGTGGACGAGATCCAGAAGACGGTGGCCGAGCACTTCAACCTGAAACAGGCCGACCTGCTGAGCGAGCGCCGCACGCGCGCCATCGCCCGCCCGCGCCAGGTCGCCATGTATCTGTGCAAGCAGCACACCACGCGCTCCTACCCCGACATCGGCCGCCGCTTCGGCGGGCGCGACCACACCACCGTCCTGCACGGCGTGCGCAAGATCGAAGAGCTGATGCCCAAGGACGACCAGATCGCCCGCGACGTCGAGGCCCTGACGCGCAAACTGCGCGGGTAAGCCGGGCAGCATCACCGCCCCCTTCTTTCGTCATCCTCCGGCTTGACCGGAGGCCCCAGCGGCGCCGAAGGCGATCTTCGGCCGCAAGCGCCGCGCGCGCGTCTTCGCGCTAACGCGCGCCGCTGGGTTCCCCGGTCTGCGCCGCTCCGCGGCTTGCCGGAGAATGACGGAAAGAGGATCCGGCCTGTGGAAATCGGGGGCAAGCGCCTCTGCCCGTTGCCCCTTTCGCTCAATGCGCTAGTGTTCCTGCCCATATTTACGGCGACGCTGCTTCGACAGGGTCGCGACCGGGCGAGACCATATGCAGCTGACCATCGAACGTTCCGCGCTTCTTCGGGCCCTGGGGCACGTCCAGAGCGTGGTCGAGCGTCGCAACACCATTCCGATCCTGTCCAACGTGTTGCTGAGCGCCGGGCGCGACCGCCTGTCGTTCGCCGCCACCGACCTGGACATGGAAATGGTCGACGAGGCCGAGGCCCAGGTGAACGTCGAGGGCCAGATCACGGCTCCGGCCCACACCCTGTATGAGATCGTGCGCAAGCTGCCGGACGGCGCCGAGGTGTCGCTGACCTATTCCAGCGACGATCCGCGTCTGGTCGTCTCGGCAGGGCGGTCCAAGTTTAACCTGCCGGTGCTGCCGGCGGGCGACTTCCCGGTCATGTCGGCCGAGGCGTCGGGCGCGCGCTACACCCTGCCCAAGGAAGACCTGGCGCGCCTGATCGACAAGACGCGCTTCGCCGTCTCGACCGAAGAGACG
Source organism: Brevundimonas sp. M1A4_2e (assembly GCF_053345555.1). Lineage (NCBI taxonomy): Bacteria > Pseudomonadati > Pseudomonadota > Alphaproteobacteria > Caulobacterales > Caulobacteraceae > Brevundimonas > Brevundimonas sp. M1A4_2e. The sequence continues at coordinate 116,537 of NZ_JBKFAI010000003.1, forward strand.
CGCTACTATCTGAACGGCCTTTATCTGCACACCGTGGCCGACGGCGGCATTCCGCTGCTGCGCGCCGTGGCCACCGACGGCCACCGCCTGGCCCTGGCCGAGACCCCGGCGCCGGAAGGCGCGGCGGGCGGCCCCGGCGTCATCGTGCCGCGCAAGACCATCGATCAGGTCCGCCGCCTGCTGGACGACGGCGCAGGCCCGGTCGAGGTCCAGGTCTCGGCCCAGAAGATCCGCTTCGAGTTCGGCCAGGCCAGTCTGACCTCAAAGGTCATCGACGGCGCCTTCCCGGACTATCTGCGCGTCATCCCCAAGGGCAATGACAAGCAGGCCGACATCGACAACAGCCTGTTCGCCAAGGCCGTCGACCGCGTGGCCACCATCTCGGCCGAGAAGAGCCGCTCGGTGAAGCTGGCCTTCGACAACGACCGGGTGAAGCTGACCGTCCGCAACATGGAGGCCGGCCAGGCCGAGGAAGAGGTCGAGATCGGCTATTCCGACGAGCCGTTCGAGATCGGCTTCAACGCCCGCTACCTGCTGGACGTCGCCGGCCAGATCACCGGCGAGACCGCCCACTTCAAGTTCGCCGACCCGGCCAGCCCGACCTTGGTGCTCGACCCGGCCGACGTGGGCGTTCAGTACGTGCTGATGCCGCTGCGGGTGTAGGGCTTGTAGCAACAACCGCTCACCCCGGCGGACGCCGGGGTCCAGTGAGGGCCGCGCCGAGGAGGTTGGATGTATTTCTACACCTACATCCTGGCCGGCCGGCGCAACGGCGTCCTCTACACCGGCTCGACCGACGACCTGCTGAAGCGGGTCATGGAGCATCGCGCGAAGCTGCGCGGCGGTTTCACGGCAAATACGAGGTCTCCCGCCTGGTCTGGTATGAGCACCACGGAACGCGCGACGAGGCCTTTCGTCGCGAGCGCCAGATCAAGGAATGGCGCCGCGCATGGAAGCTCGATCTGATCGAGCGGATGAACCCAGCTTGGGATGATCTGCTGCCGACATTGCTTTGAAGCGGCGGAGCGCCCCCTCCCCCGCTCATCCCGGCGGACGCCGGGATCCAGTCCTTTGGCTTCAAGCGCAGGGGGCGTGGTTCGCACTGGACCCCGGCGTCCGCCGGGGTGAGCGGTTTCTTAGGGGGCCTCCGCCCGTCAAATCGGTGTATCTGCTGACCAACGCATGATCACCTCCCTCGCCCTCACCGACTTCCGCTCTTACGCGGGCGCGACTCTGCCGGTCTCCGGCGGGACGGTGGTGCTGCACGGGCCGAACGGAGCAGGAAAGACCAATCTGCTAGAAGCCGTCAGCCTGCTGACCCCCGGCAAGGGGCTGCGCGGGGCGACGGCGGCCGAGATGGGGCGGCGCGAGCCGGGCGAGGCGGTCGGGCGGCCCTGGGCCGTGGCGGCGACGCTTAGGGGCGCTGATGGCGACGAGGTCCGCCTGGGCACCGGCGTTCAGACCATGGGACCGTCGGCGCGGCGCATCGTGCGCATCGACGGCGAGACGGCCCCGCCGGGGCGGCTGCTGGATCACCTTCGCCCCGTCTGGGCCACGCCCGAGCAGGACCGGCTGTTCTCGGACGCGCGGGCCGAGCGGCTGCGGTTCTTCGACCGGCTGGTTTTCGCCGCCCATCCTGACCACGCCGCCGTCGTCTCCACCTATGAAAAGGCCCTGCGCGAGCGGCTGCGCCTGCTGACCGACGAGACGCGCCCGGCCGACCCCCTGTGGCTCGACGCCCTGGAGGCCCGGCTGGCCGAGAGCGGGGCGCGCGCCGCCATGGCCCGCGCCGCCGCGCTGAAGGAACTCCAGGCCGGCATCGACGCCCGCGCCGACCGCCCCTTCCCCCAAGCCGATCTGGGGTTGGCCGGTCCGGCCGAAGAGATGGCGACGGCGGGCGCGGACGAGGCCGACATCGTCGAGGCGCTCGGAGAAGGCCTGATGCGCGCGCGGGCCCGCGACGCCGCCGCCGGGCGCAGCCTGTTCGGCCCGCACCGCTCGGACCTCACCGCCCTGCACCGCGAGAAGAACCGGCCCGCCGCCGAAGGCTCGTCGGGCGAGCAGAAGGCCCTGGTGCTGAACCTGATCCTGGCCCAGGTGACGCGCCTGGCCCATCCTGAATCCGGGCAACCCGCCCAACCGATCCTCCTGCTGGACGAGGCCCCCGCCCACCTCGACGAAACCCGCCGCGCCGCCCTGTTCGACGAGATCGAGGCGCTGAAGCTTCAGGCCTTCATGACCGGGACGGAGCGGCCGCTGTTCGCGGCTTTGGAGGGACGGGCGCAGTTCGTGGCCGTGGAGGGCGGGGGGCTGTCTTCCCCTTCTCCCCTTGTGGGAGAAGGTGGCGGGCGGAGCCCGACGGATGAGGGGTGACCACGCGACCTTGCCGGTTTTCCCGAGCCTTCAGCCATCGTACTTAAACCTCACGCAGACACCCCTCATCCGAGCGCCTTCGGCGCCCACCTTCTCCCGCAAGGGGAGAAGGGAAAGAGTGGCTTTTCCCGTCCAATTTCCTATATATCGGAGACTTCGGGACGCGCTGATTTGCGCCCCTGAGACAGGCGGTCGAACCGCCGCCTCTTCCCCGTCCGCCCGCGGACCCTGAGCCGACGTTTTCATGACCGAACAGACTGCTCCCTCGCCCGAATACGGCGCCGATTCCATCAAGGTTCTCAAAGGCCTGGACGCGGTGCGCAAGCGCCCCGGCATGTATATCGGCGACACGGACGACGGCTCGGGCCTGCACCACATGGTCTATGAGGTGGTGGACAACGCCATCGACGAGGCCCTGGCCGGCCACGCCGATCTGGTCACCGTCACCCTGAACGAGGACGGTTCGGTCACCGTGACCGACAACGGGCGCGGCATTCCGGTGGCCACGCACGCCGAGGAAGGCATCTCGGCCGCCGAGGTCATCATGACCCAGCTGCACGCCGGCGGTAAGTTCGACCAGAACTCCTACAAGGTGTCGGGCGGCCTGCACGGCGTCGGCGTCTCGGTTGTCAACGCCCTGTCGGACTGGCTGGAGCTGGTCATCTATCGCGAGGGCAAGAAGCACAGCGTGCGCTTCGAGCGCGGCGACACCGTGCGGTCGCTGGCCGTCATCGGCGACGCGCCGATGCGCGAGGACAAGGGCCGTCTGCTGACCGGCACCGAGGTCACCTTCTATCCGTCGATCGACACCTTCAGCCACATCGACTTCGACCTGAAGACGCTGGAACATCGCCTGCGCGAAATGGCCTTCCTAAACTCGGGCGTGGTCATCAAGCTGAGCGACAAGCGCGGGCCCGAGCCGGTCGAGATCCTGCTGCACTATGAGGGCGGGGTCGAAGCTTTCGTGCGCCACCTCGACAAGTCCAAGACGCCGATCCTGAAGGACGTCATCGTCATCCGCGGCCAGAAGGACGGCATCGAGCTGGACCTGGCCCTGTGGTGGAACGACAGCTACCACGAGACGATGTTGTGCTTCACCAACAACATCAACCAGCGCGATGGCGGCACCCACCTGTCGGCCTTCCGCGCCAGCCTCACCCGCGTCATGGGCGCCTATATCGAGAGCTCAGGGCTCGCCAAGAAGGAAAAGGTCTCCGTCTCGGGCGAGGACGCCCGCGAGGGCCTGACCTGCGTCCTGTCGGTCAAGGTCCCGGACCCGAAATTCTCCAGCCAGACCAAGGACAAGCTGGTCTCGTCCGAGGTGCGTCCGGCCGTCGAAAGCCTGTGCTCCGAGGGTCTGTCGACCTGGTTCGAAGAACACCCCGTCGAGGCCAAGCTGGTCGTCTCCAAGATCATCGAGGCCGCCTCGGCGCGTGAAGCCGCCCGCAAGGCGCGCGACCTGACCCGGCGCAAGTCGGCGCTGGAGATCTCATCTCTGCCCGGCAAGCTGGCCGACTGTCAGGAGCGCGATCCGGCCAAGTCCGAACTGTTCATCGTCGAGGGCGACTCGGCCGGCGGCTCGGCCAAGCAGGCGCGCAACCGCGAGAACCAGGCGGTCCTACCCCTGCGCGGCAAGATCCTGAACGTCGAGCGCGCCCGCTTCGACCGGATGTTGTCGTCCGACACCATCGGCACGCTGATCCTGGCGCTGGGCACCGGCATCGGCCGCGACGACTTCGACGCGGACAAGCTGCGCTATCACAAGATCATCCTGATGGCCGACGCCGACGTCGACGGCGCCCACATCCGCACCCTGCTGCTGACCTTCTTCTATCGTCAGATGCCGGAGTTGATCGAACGCGGCCACGTCTACATCGCCCAGCCGCCGCTCTATAAGGTCTCCAAGGGCAAGCAGCACCGCTACATCAAGGATCAGGCGGAGATGGACGCCTATCTGATTGAGGAAGGCAGCGCCGAAGCGACGCTGGAGCTGGCCTCGGGCGAGGTGCGCGCCAGCATGGACCTGCAGGAACTGGTCCGCGAGGCCAAGGCGTTCAAGGCCCTGGTCGACCGCCTGGCCAGCCGCGCTCCGGCCTTCGCCATCGAACAGGGCGCCCTGGCGGGCCTGTTTGACGAAAACACCGGCGAGCTGGCCGAGCGCGCCACGCGCGCAGCCGAGCGGCTGAACCTCTACGCCGAGGAAGGCGACGGTCCGTGGAGCGGCGAACTGGCCGCCCAGGGCGGCGTGGCCTTCACCCGCGTGCGCCGCGCCGTCAGCGAGACCATCGTGCTGGACGAGGTGCTGGGCCGTTCGCTGGACGCCCGCCGTCTGGCCGAGCGCGCCGCCGCCTTCGACGGTCTGTTCGCCACCCCGGCGGTCTATCGCCGCAAGGACAAGACCACGACCATCCGCGGCCCGCTGGACCTGCTGGCGGCCGTGCTGGACGCGGGCAAGAAGGGCATCGCCATCCAGCGCTACAAGGGTCTGGGCGAGATGAACCCGGAACAGCTGTGGGAGACGACGCTGGACGCCAACGCCCGCACCCTGCTGCAGGTCAAGGTCGAGCACGGCGACGACGCCGACGACCTGTTCGCCAAGCTGATGGGGGACGTGGTCGAGCCCCGCCGCGAGTTCATCCAGGAAAACGCCCTGGACGCCGCCGTCGACGCCTGACGGTTAGAGCGGAATCGGTTGAGTTGGGCGCATGCCCGACTCAACTCAGATATTCGCGGCAGAACAATCGCCTAGAGCATCACCATGACCGTGTGCGCGAGCAGGACGATCAGTCCCGCCCGCTGCACGGCGGCGGCCGGCCAGATCAGCATGGGGACGATGCAAGCGAAACGGACGCCCTGATAGATCAGCATCGTCGGGATAACCGGGGCGATCGGCTCGTTCAGCTTCAGAATATAGACGATATTGACGATAGTGCTGGCGAGCACCGGGATCAGCAGGGCGCCGACGATCACCCTGCGGTGCTGGGCGTAATAGGTCTCCAGCGACGCGACCTCATCATAGCGGGGCCGGATGACCTGGCTGATGAAGATGTACGGCAGGGCCATCGCCAGACAGATGAACAGCTCCACGGCCCCCAGCCTCACGCCGGCCTGGGCGCGGAACAGGGACAGCCACTGCTGGCAGGCCGCTATCAGCACGAGGGCGCCCAGAAGAGGGACCGTCCAGCCGATCATCACCCGGCCGCGCGCCTTGTACATTTCAGCGAAGGCCGACGCGACATTGGCGACCGCCAGCCCGAGCAGGAGGGCGTAGAAGGCGAAGAGCGCGTCGAATTCCTGCATGCCGTCCCCCGATCGTCGGGACGCATTAATAACCCTGTTTTTTGAGATCGAAAGCGCTTATTCGGCGCCGGCTGTCGCGAGCGCCGAAAAGAGCCGGCTAGGCGATCTCCACCCGGTTACGGCCATTCTGCTTGGCGCGGTACAGGGCGTCGTCGGCTTCCTTGACCAAATAGTTCTCATCCGGATGGCCCCCGTGTTCGGCCGCGCCGATGGACACGGTGACGTGGAAGGGTTCCAGACCCGAGGCCGTAATGGCCTTGGTCGCCAGGGCCTGGCGCATCCGTTCGGCGATCGTCGCAGCCTGGCGCAGGCTGGTTTCGACCAGGACGATCAGGAACTCCTCGCCGCCATAGCGGAAGACGAAATCGCTGGGGCGCACGTTCTCGGTGACCGCCTCGGCCACCTGGCGCAGCACCTCGTCGCCGATGGGGTGGCCGTGGGTGTCGTTGATCCGCTTGAAGTGGTCCACGTCCAGCAGCAGCACGGACAGCGGCGTGTGGTTGGCGTTGGCGAAACCGATCTCTCGGCTCAGGATCGACGACAGGAAGCGCCGATTCAAGGCGCGCGTCAGCGGATCGCGTCCGCCTTCCATCCCCGCCAGCCCCTGGAACATCTCGTTCAGCAGGAAGGCGACCTCGTCCACCGCCGCCTCCAGCGCCTCCAGCGGCCCGGCCAGATCAGACGAAGCCGCGCCCGGCGTGAAGCGAGGCAGCAGTTCGGCGTCGATGCGCTCCATCGCCGCGTTCAGCCGCGTCAGGTGGGGCGAGCCGTCGAACAGGAAGTCGGCCCGATGGCGAATCCACAGGCCGAACGGCGAGGCGCTGAGCGCGCCCGCCCCCTCCACCCCGCCCGAGGCCAGGATGCGGAACAGGGTCTTCTGGCTCCATTCCATCAGGCCGGCGCGCTGGCTCTCGCGCTCGAAATGGATGTCCTGGTCCAGCGAGAACAGGCGATAGGCCTCGTCCAGCCGCGCGCGATTGCTGGCGCCCTTTTCATAGGACTGGCTCATCAGGCGCAGGGCGTGGTCGATGCGCTCGCCGGCCAGCCGCAACAGGTCGAAGGCGGCCGGGTCGCTGGCCAGGGCGTCGGCCAGCCGGCCCTTCAGCACCGCCGCCCCGGCCATGACCAGATGCATCGGAATCTTGATGCGGGCGTGGACCTCGCCGATCTTCTGCTGGCGGGCCGCAAAGGCCGCCCCGGCCAGGTCGGCGCCGGGCGCGAAAAGATCCACCAGCCAGCGGCGCAGCGAGGGGCTCAGCCGCTCCTGGACCACGGAATGATGCAGGAAGGAGCGCGCCTCTTCATCGGCCAGGAGAGCGTCGTAGAAGGCCGCCACCAGGGCGTCGGCATGATCTTCAACGCGTTGGCGCAAACGGCCCAGGGACGCGGCGTCGCCGGCGCGCGAAAGCACGCCGTCCTGAGGATCAGATGAAAGCTGCAAAACGACTGCTCGATACTAAAAACGCGGCGCCCGATCGACCGAGGGCGGCCTTAACCCCAAGGGCCGACCGGCACAAGCGGCCCCTTCGGCCGCGTCAACGCGAGTCGGGACGTCCGGCTTCGATGAAGGCGCGGATCGTCGGGAAGGCCGCCGTTCCGCGCTTGTCCTCGCACACGATCTCCTTGACGTAGGAGTCCAGAGAATTGCGCACGATCGGCTCGAAATCATAGCCGTCGTCGATCCGCTCCTGCTCGGCGCCGTCCGGACCGTAATACACCTCTTCGCCCGCCTTCGACTGGTTGGCGGCGCAGCGGAAGCTGACGGTCCCGATGCTGTGCGACAGATCCGTCGGCTCGCCCTTGGCGGGCACGCGCGCCAATCGGGCGCTGGTCACGCCGTCGGCCTGTGCGATCGAATCGACATCCACCATGAAGGCGGTGGCCGAGCTTCGCGAAATGACGTTCCAGTTTTCAGCCAGAGCGGGCGATGCAGCCAAACCCGCAACGGCGGACAGGACGATGATGGATTTCTTCATGAGAACCTCCCCAGATCCAATGATTTCACTCCTGATCGTCGTAAAATTCAATCCATCACGCCAAGAGCCTCTCGCCGAGGTTTCGCCGCTATCTGACGGCAGGTTGACGCCATGAGCCGGTTTTCCGTTGTCCTGACCGCCCTTTTTCTGAGCCTGACGACCGCGGCGGCGCCCGCTGGGGCGCGATCGCTCACTGTCTCGCCTGCGGCAAGCCCTGCCGCAATCCCCGGCGCGTTTCAGTCCTCGCGCATCGTCGTAGAGACGCGCGGACAGGGGCCGGACGTGGTGCTGATCCCCGGCTTGGCCTCGACCTCGGCGGTCTGGAGCCGCACCGCCGACGCGCTGCAGGACCGCTACCGAGTGCACCTGGTCACCGTGCGCGGCTTTGGCCCGCTGGCGGCGGCGGGCAACGCCGAGGGCCGCATCGGCGGGCCGGCGGCGGGGGAAATCCTGCGCTACATCCATGAGGCGGGCCTGGATCGTCCCGCCCTGATCGGCCATTCGATGGGCGGGCAGATGGCCCTGCGCGTCGCGGCCGAGGGCGGCGGCCGCGTCGGCCGGGTCATGGTGGTGGACGCCTCGCCCTTCTTCCCGTCCCTGATCAGCCCCGGCTCGACGGTGGGCGATGTCGAGCCTCTGGCGCGGCTGGCCTATCAAGGGCTGATGCTGCTGGGCGATCAGGTCCTGCGCACCCAGGCCGCCTCAATGGGGCTGGAGCTGGGCGGCGCGGCCGACAGCCTGTTCAACGGCCTGGGCTGGCAGGGCGGCGACCGGCGCGTCCTGGCTCAGGGCCTGTATGAGGTGATGACGGTGGATCTGCGCTCGCGCCTGCCGCTGATCCAGGCGCCGGTCACGGTCGTCTATGGCTGGAGCCCCGACGCCGACAGCCCGCGCAGCCACGTCGACGGCCTGTTCCGCGACGGCTACCGCTCCCTGCCCCGCCCGGCGACCTTCGAGCGGATCGAGGGCGCCGAGCACATGGTCATGGTCGACCGACCGCGTCAGTTTCAGCAGGCCGTCGACCGCTTCCTGCGTTAAGGCTTCACGCCACGGCGTCCAGAACCTCCAGCACCGCCGGGCCGTAGCGGTCCAGCTTGCCTGCGCCGACGCCGGGGATGACGGCCAGCTGGTCCAGGCCGCGCGGCTCCTGCAGGGCGATCTCGACCAGGGTCTTGTCCTGGAAGATGACATAGGGCGGCACGCGCTGCTCGATGGCGCGGTCGCGGCGCCAGGCGCGCAGGGCCTCGAAACGGGCGCGCACATCCGCGTCCAGCCCCTCGACCGCCAGATTGCGCCCGGCGTTGCGGCGCGGCTTGTCCAGCGCCACGGCCCGGATCGGCGCCTGACGCACCCGCACTGGCCGCTCGCCGCGATAGACGGCCCGCACGGCCTGCGCCTCGCCCAGACGGATGATCGGCTTGCCGTCGTTGGGGTCCTCGACCAGCAGGCCCTCGAACAAAAGATGGTCGATCACGTCGCGCCACGCGGCCAGCGACAGGTCGGCGCCGATGCCCCAGGTCGACAGCCCCGCCTCCCACGGCTGGACGTCCTTGGTCTTGCCCAGCAGATGATCGACGACGCGCGTCCGGCCGAAGCGTTCGCCCAGACGCTGGACCGCCGCCAGCGCCTTCTGCGCCGGCACCACGGCGTCGAAGGTGGCGGGCGGGTCGCCGCAGATGTCGCAGACGCCGCACGGCTGGGCGTCCTGCTCGCCGAAATAGCGCCGCACGGCCTGGGGCCGACAGGTCGCGCCGTCCAGCATGGCGAACAGCTGGCGCACCTTGCGGGTCTGGACCTGTTTGACCTCCTCGGCCATCGGCCGACCCTCGAGGCGACGCAGGGACCAGGCGATGTCGGACGGGCCGTAAAGCGTGATGCCCTCGGCCGGTTCGCCGTCGCGCCCCGCGCGGCCGATCTCCTGCCAGTAGGCCTCCAAGGAACCGGGCGGATCGGCGTGGATGACGAAGCGCACGTCCGGCTTGTCCACCCCCATGCCGAAGGCGATGGTGGCGACCATGACCGCCCCGTCCTCGGCCAGGAAACGCTCCAGCCTCCGGTCGCGCTCGCGGGCGTCGAAGCCGGCGTGATAGGCGATGGCGTTGCTTCCGGCGTCCCTCAGGGCGTCGGCCACCCGCTCGCAGCCGTCGCGGCTGCCGCAATAGACCACGCCCGACTTGCCCCGCCGCTCGCGCACCAGTTCGATGACGGCGGCGTCGGTGCGGGCGCGCGAGCCGTTGACCTTGCGTTCGGCCGACAGCTGAAGATTGGGCCGGGCGAAGCTGTCGACGAAGACCCGCGCCTCGCCCAGCCGCAACGAGGCCAGGATGTCGTCGCGCGTGCGGGCGTCGGCGGTCGCCGTCACCGCGATGCGGGGCACGCCGGGGAAGATCTCGGCCAGTCGGCCCAGGGTGCGGTAATCGGGCCGGAAGTCATGGCCCCACTGAGACACGCAGTGCGCTTCGTCGATGGCGATCAGGCTGATCGGCAGCTCGGCCAATCGGTCCAGCATGGCGCCGGACGCCAGCCCTTCGGGCGAGACGTAGAGCAGGTCCAGCTCCCCCGCCCGCGCCGCCCGCCACACGGCCGAGCGCTCGTCCATCGTCAGGCCTGAATCCAGCCGTGCAGCGGCCACCCCCTGCTGTTTCAGCGCCTCGACCTGATCCGTCATCAGGGCGATCAGCGGCGACACGACCAGGCCGACGCCGGGCCGCAGGATGGCGGGGACCTGATAGCAGACGCTCTTGCCGCCGCCGGTCGGCAGCACGGCCATCACGTCCCGTCCGGCCAGCACCTCCTGGATCACGCTGGCTTGCAGGCCGCGAAAATCCGCATGGCCCCAGACCCGCTCCAGCAGCGTCCGCGCCTCGTCCAGGGTCGGAAAGGCGGCGTCGGTCGGGCGAGGGTCGAACATGGCGGGGGTTGTGCCGTATTCGTTCCGAGGTGTCATCCCGTCATCGCCGCGCAGTCGCGATGCGCGGCCCCCGTTGTCACGAGACCGCTTTCGGGCTTACCTCCGCGCAACAACGGAAAAAGAGCCCCGCATGACGGACACGCCCGCCGGAACCGGCAAACGCATTGAACTGACTATCCGCGCCCTGATCCTGGGCTGTTTGCTGGCGGCGGTCTTCACGGCGGCCAACACCTATCTGGGGCTGAAGGTCGGCCTGACCTTCGCCTCGGCCATTCCGGCGGCGGTCATTTCGATGGCCCTGCTGCGGGCGTTCCGCGGCTCGACCATCTGGGAGAACATGACCGTCCAGACCGTCGCCTCGGTTGGCGGCGCCATGAGCTCGATCATCTTCGTCCTTCCCGGCCTGGTTATGATCGGCTGGTGGATGGACTTCCCGTTCTGGGAATCGGTGATGATCTGCATCCTTGGCGGCGTGCTGGGGGTGACCTTCTCCATCCCGCTGCGCCGCACCCTGGTCGTTCAGGGCGGCCTGCCCTACCCCGAAGGCGTCGCCGCCGCCGAGGTGCTCAAGGTCGGCTCGCCCGGCGCTGAACAGACCGAAGAGGCCGTGCGCGAGAACCGTTCGGGCCTGTTCGTGGTCATCGGCGGGGCGATCGCCTCGGCGGTCTTCGGCTTCCTGGCCGCCGCGCGGGTCTTTGCGGCCGAGACGGCCGCCTTCCTGCGCCTTCCGGCCGCCCTGGGCGGCGGAGCCACCGGCGTCGGCTTCTCCATGCAGTTCGCCCTGCTGGGCGCCGGCCACCTGATCGGCCTGGCCGTCGGCCTGACGCAGCTGTTCGGCCTGGTTCTGGCCTGGCTGATCTTCGTGCCCATCCTGACCTCGCCCGAGTTCGCAGCCTGGGCCGCCGCCCACGGCCTGCCGTCGGTCGCCGCCTCCGTCCCGGCCGACGCCGGAGCGGAAGGCCTGGCCATGACCGTCTGGGCGCGCGAAGTCCGCTTCATCGGCGCCGGGGTCATCGGCGTGGCCGCCCTGTGGACGCTGGCCAAGCTGGCCAAGCCGCTGGTCGCAGGTCTGGCCTCGGCCGTCTCGGCCCAGTCGCGCCGCGCCCACGGCGAGACGCTGGAGCTGACCGAGCAGGACATCCCCATCAAGATCGTCGGCCTGCTGTCCGTCGCCGCCCTGGTCGGCATCGCCGTCCTGCTGGCGGTCGTGGCCCAGGGCACGTCTCTGGCCGGTTCGGCGCCGCTGCTGGTGATCGGCGGCCTGGTCTATGTCGTGGTCATCGGCTTCGCCGTGGCGGCCATCTGCGGCTATATGGCCGGGCTGATCGGCTCGTCGAACAGCCCGGTGTCGGGCGTCGGCATCCTGGCCATCATCATCGCTTCGTTGCTGATGCTGGGCGTGCTGGCCGTGGCGGGCGTGCCCGCTGATCCGTCCGTGATCGCCTTCGCCCTGATCGTCACCGCCATCGTCTTCGCCGTGGCCGTCATCGCCAATGACAACCTGCAGGACCTGAAGACCGGCCAGCTGGTCGAGGCCACCCCCTGGCGTCAGCAGACGGCCCTGCTGGTCGGCGTGGTCGCCGGCGCCCTGGTCATCCCCTTCGTGCTGGACATGATGAACCAGGCCTTCGGTTTCGAAGGCGGCCCGCCCGCCATCGTGCAAGGATCGCAGACCCTGGCCGCGCCTCAGGCGACCCTGATCTCGGCCCTGGCCAAGGGCGTCATCTCGGGCGATCTGCGCTGGGACCTGATCGGCATCGGAGCCGTGGTCGGCGTTCTGGTCATCATCCTCGACGTCGTCCTGCGCCGCACCACGAACGACAAGATCAAGCTGCCGCCGCTGGCCGCCGGCATCGGCGTCTACCTGCCCGCCGCCGTCACCACCATGCTGGTCGTCGGCGCCGTCTGCGGCTGGCTGTACGACCGGGCGGTCAAGTCGACCCGCTACGCCGACGTGGCCCGCCGCATGGGCGTGCTGCTGGCGTCCGGCCTGATCGTGGGCGAGAGCCTGTTCGGCGTCTTCACCGCCGCCGTCATCGTCAGCGCCAAGAACGAAGCGCCGTTCGCCCTGCTGCCGGCCGACAGCGGCTGGCCGGCCATGTGGGCGGGGCTGATCGCTTTCGCAGGCCTGACCTACGCCCTGTACGCCTGGGTGCGCCGCCGCGCCGCCAAGGTCTGACGAACGGGTCTGCGGGGCCGCTTCTTTCTTCGTCGTCACCCTCGGGCTTGACCCGAGGGTCGGGGGCTGAGGCGCGCGCAACCGTGAAGGCGGCGCAGGCGGACGGCTCGTTCATCGGGTCAAGCCCGAGGATGACGGAGGGTGAACGGCCTATAGGGCGGCGGCGAACGCTTCCGCCGCTCGACTGGCGCCGCGCTCACGGTGCCGCAGGCGATAGAAGGGCCGCTCGGGCAGGTCGAGCGGCAGACGGACCAGCCGCCCCGCTTCGATCAGGGGCCGGGCCGCCAGTTCCGAGATGGCGGTGACCAGTCCGCCGCCGGCGCCGCCCCCGGCCGCCACCGCCGTCAGGATGGCTTCATTGGACGGCAGCACCAGCGCCGTCTTCAGGTCGGACGCGGCGATGCCGCGCGGCAGGGCCGCCTCGAACTCGCTGCGGGTGCCCGAGCCCGGCTCGCGCAGGGCCCAGTCCAGCGCTTTCAGGTCCGCCGCCGTCAGCGTCGCCTCGCGTCCGGCCAGCGGATGATCCGGCGCCGCCACCACGATCAGCCGGTCGGCGCCGATGCGGGTCCGCTCAAGACGCGGCGCATCCTCGGCGCCCTCGATCAAGCCCAGTTCCGCCTCGCCGCCCAGAACAGCCTCGACCACCCGATGGGTGTTGCCGATCGACAGATGCAGCTCCACGCCCGGATGGCTCTGGGCGAAGGCGGCCATGCGCGGCGGCAGCCAATAGGCGGCGATGGTCTGGCTGGCGAACAGCCGCACCGAGCCGCGCTTCATCCCCGCCAGCTCGTCCAACAGCCGCTCGGCCGCCTCGGCCCGCGCCAGCACCGCCTTGGCTTCCGGCAGAAACGCCGTCCCCGCCGCATTCAGCGCCAGCCCCCGCCCGACCCGGTCGAACAGCCGCGTCCCGTGACGCGTCTCCAGCGCCTGAACCGCCGCGCTGACCGCCGACTGGGTCAGATGCAGCGCCTCGGCCGCCCGGGTCATATGCAGGCGCTCGGCCACGGCGACGAAGATGCGGAGCTGTTCCAGCGTCATGCGCGATTGATCAGATATATTGATTGTTAAGTCCAGAACTACGCGTTGGATCGATCATAAGACAGAGCCGATAAGGAGGGCATGACCGTCGCCCTCGACCCCGCCGCCGCCTCTCGCCGCCTGACCGGCCCGCTGCGCCTGCTGCCGGGCGTGGCCCTGTCCGCCGCCATCGGCGCCGTCGCCTTCGGCCTTCAGTTGTTGGAGGCGCGCCTGTTCGGGCAGGCGTGGATCGAGGGTCTGGTGCTGGCCATCCTGATCGGGGCGGCCCTGCGGCTGGTGTGGACGCCGTCGTCGCTGTGGGCGCCCGGCGTCAGCTTCAGCGCCAAGACCCTGCTGGAGGTTGCGGTCGCGCTGCTGGGCGCCACCGTCTCGGGCGCGGCCGTCGCGGCGCTGGGGCCGTGGCTGCTGCTGGCCATCGTCGGCGTCGTCGCCCTGGCCATCCTCGGCGGCTATGCGCTGGGGCGAGCCTTCGGCCTGCCGCACGCCATGGCCCTGCTGGTGGCCTGCGGCAACGCCATCTGCGGCAACTCGGCCATCGCCGCCGTCGCCCCCGTCATCGAGGCCGAGGGACAGGATGTCGCCGCCGCCATCGGCTTCACCGCCGTTCTGGGCATCGCCGTGGTGCTGCTGGTCCCCGTGGTCGGCGCGCTGATGGGTTATGACGCCACGCGCATCGGGGTGCTGGCGGGTCTGACCGTCTACGCCGTGCCGCAGGTGCTGGCGGCCGCCGCGCCCGCCGGCCTGGCCGCGGTCCAGACGGGCGCCGTGGTCAAACTGGTGCGCGTGCTGATGCTGGGGCCGGTCTGTCTGGTGCTGGGCCTGATGCGATCGAGGCAGGCCGCAGGCGGGCGCGGACCCAAGCTGCACCAGATGGCCCCCTGGTTCATCCTGGTCTTCCTGGCTCTGATGGCCGCCCGCTCCCTGGGCTGGCTGCCCGCGGCGATCCTGCCGCCGCTGCAGGTCTCGGTCTCGGCCCTGACGCTGATCGCCATGGCCGCGCTGGGGCTGATGGTCGACCCGCGCGCCGTGGTCCGGGCCGGGCCGCGCGTGGCCGCCGTCGCCGCCCTGTCGGCCCTGCTGATCGGCCTGCTGGCGCTGGGGGTGATCGCCCTCATCCCGCTGGGTTGATCGGCTGAGCGCGCACCGGACTGGCGTTTTGGCCCGCATCCCTGTAAGAGGCGCCCCGAACCCTTCCCTTTTCTGCAATCTTCTTGCAGCGGCGCGGCCTATCCGTGACCGAACACAGTCCGCCCGAGCCCGATATGAACCTTCGTAACGTCGCTATCATCGCCCACGTCGACCATGGCAAGACGACCATGGTGGACGCCCTGCTGGCCCAGTCGGGCCTGTTCCGCGCCAATGAGGCCACGACCGAGCGCGTCATGGACTCCGGCGATCAGGAGCGCGAGCGCGGCATCACCATCCTGGCTAAATGCACGTCGATCCAGTGGAACGGCAAAGCGGGCGAGACGCGCATCAACATCATCGACACCCCCGGCCACGCCGACTTCGGCGGCGAGGTCGAGCGCATCCTGGGCATGGTGGACGGCTGCGTCCTGCTGGTCGACGCCGAAGAGGGCGTCATGCCCCAGACCAAGTTCGTGCTGACCAAGGCGCTGAAGATGGGCCTGCGTCCCA
Organism: Brevundimonas sp. M1A4_2e; assembly: GCF_053345555.1. NCBI lineage: Bacteria > Pseudomonadati > Pseudomonadota > Alphaproteobacteria > Caulobacterales > Caulobacteraceae > Brevundimonas > Brevundimonas sp. M1A4_2e. The sequence goes on from NZ_JBKFAI010000003.1 coordinate 131,952, forward strand.
TCCTGTGCATCAACAAGGTCGACCGCGCCCACGCCGATCCGGACCGCGTGCTGAACGAGACCTTCGACCTGTTCGCCGCCCTGGGCGCCACGGACGAGCAGCTGGACTTCCCGGTCATCTACGCCTCGGGCCGTTCGGGCTGGGCGACGCTGGACCTGGCCCAGCCGAACGACAACCTGCACCCGCTGTACGACCTGATCGTCGACCACGTCCCGGCTCCAGAGGCCCAGGCGCGCGTCAACGAGCCGTTCAAGATCCTGAACGTCCTGATCGAAAGCGACCCCTTCCTGGGCCGCCTGCTGACCGGCCGCATCCACTCGGGCAAGGCGGTTCCCGGCATGGCCATCAAGGCCCTGTCGCGTGACGGCAAGACCATCGAACAGGGCCGCATCACCAAGGTGCTGGCCTTCCGCGGCCTGAAGCGCCAGCCGATCGACGAGGGCGTGGAGGCGGGCGACATCGTCGCCATCGCCGGCATGTCCAAGGCCACCGTGGCCGACACCCTGTGCGCGCTGGACGTCGACACCCCGCTGGACGCCCTGCCGATCGACCCGCCGACCATCTCGATGACCGTGGGCGTGAACGACAGCCCCCTGGCCGGCCGCGAAGGCGACAAGGTGCAGTCGCGCGTCATCCGCGACCGCCTGCTGAAGGAAGCCGAGGCCAACGTCGCCATCCGCATCACCCAGACGCCGGACTCCGACGCCTATGAAGTCGCCGGCCGCGGCGAACTGCAGCTGGGCGTGCTGATCGAGAACATGCGCCGCGAAGGCTTCGAGCTGTCGATCAGCCGCCCGCGCGTGGTCTATCAGACCGGCGAGAACGGCGAGCGCATGGAGCCGATCGAAGACGTCGTCATCGACGTGGACGACGAGTTCTCGGGCGTGGTCATCGAGAAGCTGTCGGCCCGCAAGGCCGAGCTGACCGACATGGGGCCCTCGGGCGCCGGCAAGACCCGCATCCAGCTGAAGTGCCCGTCGCGCTCGCTGATCGGCTATCAGGGCGAGTTCCTGACCGACACGCGCGGCTCGGGCGTGCTGAACCGCGTCTTCTCCCACTATGAGCCGCACAAGGGCGCCATCGAAGGCCGCCTGAAGGGCGTGCTGGTGTCGAACTCGGACGGCGACACGGCGGCCTTCGCCCTGTGGAACCTGGAAGACCGCGGCGTCATGTTCGTCGGCGCCGGCGAGAAGACCTATCAGGGCATGATCATCGGCGAGAACAGCCGCTCCGACGACCTGGACGTCAACCCGATCAAGGGCAAGCAGCTGACCAACGTCCGCGCCTCGGGCAAGGACGAGGCCGTGCGCCTGACCCCGCCGCGCAAGATGAGCCTGGAGCAGGCCATCGCCTATATCGAGGAAGACGAACTGGTCGAGGTCACGCCCAAGTCGATCCGCCTGCGCAAGGAGGTCCTGAACCCCTCCTTCCGCAAGAAGCGCGTCCGCGCCGACTGATCTGCGTCGACATTGTCGAAATGAGAAAGGCGGCTCGCAAGGGCCGCCTTTTTTAGTTTGGGCCTATCGCCCTGCGGGCCACCCCTGCGGGGCGTCCGGGATGACGGAGGCGCTACCGCTTCAGCCCCAACAGCCCCCGCCAGCCGCCGCTGGTCAGCAGGGCCACGTCCAACAGGGCCAGAGGCAAGGGCGTGCTGGGCGGCGCGGCGATGAATACCGGCCGCCAGACGGGGTCGAACTTGGCCTTGTAGGCGCGCAGGCCCTGAAAGCCGTAGACGGCGCCGCCCTCCTCGAACACCAGGGCCCCGACGCGGGCGAAGACGGGGGCCGTCCGCCGATCCTCAAGGCCCGACAGAGGGGCCATGCCCAGATCCAGCCGCGCCACCCCCTGGTCGCGCGCCCACTGCGCGGTGCGCGTGAACAGATAGTCCATCACCCCGTTCGGCCCGTCGGGATCATAGCGCATCAGGTCGATCATCACCTCGCCGCCGCCCGCCCCGCGCAACAGATTGGCGAAGGCGACGATGCGGCCGTTTTCGCGCACCAGGGCCAGGGGCTGGCGGTCCAGATAGTCGATATCGAACCGGCCGAGCGAAAAGGTTTTTTCCGAGCCGTTGTGATGCCTCAGCCAGGCGTCCGACACGGCGCGCAGTTCGGGCTCCAGCCCGCGCGCCGCGCCGGGCGGGACCACTTCGAAACCGGCGCCCTCGCGTTCGGCGCGGTTGACGGCGGTGCGCAGGTTCTGCTTGCCCTTGCCCTCGGTCGTGAAGCGGGCGGTGTCGATCACGGCGGCCTCGCCCACCTTGCGGACCGCCAGCCCCAGGGTCGCCAGGTCCGCCAGCAGCCCCTCGCCGACCGAATAGAAGACCGCCGCGCCGCCGTAGCTGTCGGCCAGCTGGGCGAAGGCCCACAGCAGTTCCAGCCGTTCCGCCGCCAGGCCCGCCGGCTCGCCCATGGCGATCCAGCGGCGGCCCCGCACGCGATAGGCGATGAAGCTGCGGCCGGACGGACTGAACAGCAGAGCCTTGTCGCCCAACAGGGCCAGTTCCGCCTCGGGAGCGGCCGCCTCGGCGCTCTCCAACGCCTGCCGGGCGCGTTCGATCTCTTCCGGGGCGGCGGGGCCGTGGGTGCGGGCGCCCGGCGCCGTCGTCAGCGAGCGTATGGCCACCGCCAGGGTCAGCAGCGCCAGCACCGCCCCGGCGCGCAGGAAGCCCGACGCCTGCTTGTCGACCAGGAAGGTCCACCACAGCTCGTCCGTATAGGCGGTGTCGCGGTAGGCGAAGAAGCCCAGCCAAATCATGGCCGCCACCGCCGCCGCCAGCATCAGCAGCCACCCCGGCCGCAGCGGCTCGCCCAGGCGCGACCGGCGGTTGAAGGCCGCCCGGCATGGCGTCAGCAGAGCCGCCGCCAACGTCAGTTCGATCGCCTGGAGCCAGTCCAGTCCTCTCAGCAGCGAGAAGACCGCCCCGACCAGAAGGAACGCCAGCGCCGCGTAATAGGCGCCGCGCCGCCGTCGCCACAGCCCCGCCGAGATCAGCAGCAGGACGAAGCCCGTCACGCTGGCGGCGAAGTGCGACAAGTCGATCAGCAGCGGCGGATAGAACCGGCCCAGCGCGCTGAGTTTTTCGTTAAAGGCGGGGGTCACCGCGGTCAGCAGCATCACTGCCCCCAGCAGAAAGGTGGCCGCCGCGAAGATTTGCGGGGTCAGCTCATAGGCCAACCCGCCCAGTCGCCGCGTTATGCGCAAGGGGTCGTGTTTTGCGCCAGACTTGGTCAACCGCCCTCCATCGAGCAAGAATCGGCCGTTTGCGGCCGGTAAAAGGTCATTTCAGGGCAGGCGAAACCATCCTGGATCACGCGGGTTCATTTTTTCGCGAGCGCCGAGCTCGCCATTCCAGGAGTTTCTCATGATCCGCAAGACCGCCCTGCTGACCGGCATCGCCGGCGCCCTGTTCATCGCCGCCCCGTCTTTCGCCCAGGACGCCACGACGCCGCAGACGCCCGAGCCGGCTCCCGCTGAGGCGGCCGCGGCTCAACCCCAGAGCCTGACCCTGACCCCGGGCTCCACCGTCAAGAGCGGCGACGGCTCCGAGATCGGCAAGCTGGTCGGCGTTCAGAACGGCGCCAACGGCCAGGAACTGACGGTCCGCACCGCCGACGGCCAGGTCCGCCCGGTGCCGCTGGCCGGCATCCGCCAGGACGGCGCTGACATCGTTGTCGACGCCAGCGCTTCGGATGTCCAGTCGGCCGCGCCGATTGCTTCGGATACGGCCGAGCCGACGCCGGACGCCACGCCGGACGCCGCCCCGGCTGATGCGCAGACTGGCGATGAGCCGACCGACAGTCCTGACTAAGCGTCTGTTGCACGACAAGAGGGGCGGCCCGTCGGGCCGCCCCTCAGTTCGTGATGGTGCGACCGGCGGTTAGGCCCGTCGCTTCACCAGGCCCAACAGGAACAGCAGCACCACGGCGCCGATCGTGGCGACCAAGATGCCGACGATCCAATTGCCGGCAGCGTCCACGCCCAAAAGATTATTGGCCAGGAACCCGCCGATCAGCGCGCCGACCACGCCGACGATCAGATTGGTCAGCAGGCCGTGTTCCCGCTTCATGATCTTCTCCGCCAGCCATCCGGCGACGATGCCGATGATGATCCAGGCGATGAATCCAAATCCACCCATGTTTCTTCCTTCCTGAAAAGGCTGTCTGCCTTGGCCGTTAATGCGCGTACGCCGCGGCGGTTGCCTCATGTCGTGCGCCTTCCCCGCTGAGGGGAAGTCGGCACGCCCTTTGCGAGACCTCCCTCGCCACGTGCCGAACCGGCACAACATCTAAAGATGGGGAGAAGGTCATGGCCGCCGAGATCGATCTGCACCTGGGTCGTCGCCTGCGCCGACGTCGCCGTCTTCTGGGCCTGACCCAGCAACAGTTGGGCGATCGGGTGGGCGTCCGTTTCCAGCAGATCCAGAAATATGAATGCGGCGCCAACCGCCTGTCCGCCGCCCGCCTGTGGGAATTGGCCGAAGCGCTGGAAACCCCCGTCACCTATTTCTACGACGGCCTGTCCGCCGAGCCCGCCGCTCTGCCGACCTCGACCCTGCACCCGACTCTCAACGCCGCCTGACGCTCGCCCCCAGCGTGGCGCCACCAGCCTCGCCCCGCGTCCCAGGACCGTGTATCGGGGCCCTATGACCGAGCTGGAATCCTTCGCCGTCGAGCTGTCGCGTGAGGCTGCGCGCGTCGCCCTGCCCTTCTTCCGGGGCGCCTTCGCTCAGGAAGACAAGGGCGTCCCCGGCGCCTTCGACCCCGTGACCGAAGCCGATCGCGCCGCCGAGGCCGCCATCCGCCGCCTGATCGCCGCCCGCTATCCCGACCACGGCGTCATCGGCGAGGAGTACGGCGAGGATCGGCCCGACGCCGAACACGTCTGGGTGCTGGACCCGATCGACGGCACCCGCGCCTTCATCGCCGGCCTGCCGTTGTGGACCACCCTGATCGCCCTGCGTCAGGACGGCGCCCCGGTCATCGGCGCCGTCGGCCAGCCCTATCTGGGCGAAGTTTTCCTCGGCGGCCCGTCCGGCGCGCGCCTGCTGAAGGGCGCCATCGAGACCCCGCTCCGGACCCGCGCCTGCGCGCGCCTGGATCAGGCGCTGATCGCCACCACCGACCCCGAAATCTTCGCCGGCGCCGACCGGGCCGCCTGGGACCGGCTGCGCGCCTCGGCTCGTCTGGCCCGCCTGGGCTGCGACGGCTACGCCTACGCCATGGTCGCGGTGGGAAACATCGACCTGGTGGCCGAGAGCGAGCTTCAGGTCTGGGACTGGTCGGCGCTCAAACCGCTGGTCGAGGCGGCGGGCGGCCGGTTCACCGACTGGCGCGGCCGGCCCCCGCATGAGGCCGACGGCCGCGTGCTGGCGGTCGGCGACGCGCGTTTGACCGATCAGGCCCTGCCCCTGCTGGCCCCAGCCTGACCGATCAGGCGGGTTCGTCCGTCCGCGCGGCCGCAGAGGTCGAGGCCGCTTGCGGCCCCGGCGCCACATAGTCGGCCAGGGCGTCGAACTCGTGCAGGAAGACCCCGCGCAGCTCGTCGACCTCCATGATCACCTCATGCTTGGCCGTGGGAACCTCGACGTAACGGCCGCGCCCCAGCCGCCGGGCCGCCCAGCGGTTGGTCTGCTTCCACACCTTGTCGTCCTCGGCCGCCTGAACCACGCACACCGGGATCTTCACGCCTTTCAGCGCTCTGGGCTTCAACACCCGCTCGCCGGCGTCCAGGGCGAAGGCCAGCCAGCCCCAGGTCGGCCCGCCCAGCGCCAGGTGCGGACAGGCGTAAAGCTGCTGTCGCCACAGATCATAGCGCGCCCGGTCCGAGGTCAGGGCGTCGTTGTCAAACGTGTGGTCGAAGGGATCGTCGGGGTCGTCCAGCACATAGTCGCCCGCCTTGCCGTTGCGCAGCGCCCAGCGCACCGCCAGCTTGACCGTCCACATCGACCGCTTGCCGGTCTTGATCCGCAACATGGGGCTGGACAGCAGGGCGCCGCCGAACCGGCTCTCGCCCGTCTCCAGCGTCAACAGGTTCAGACACCCGCCCATCGAATGGCCGACCATGATCCAGGGCTTGGGCGCGCGCGCCTCATAGGCGTCCAGCAGGCGGGCGTAGTCGTCCAGGAACTCCTCGACCGCCCGGGCGTGGCCGCGCAGCCGATCCGGCAACAGCCGCGCTGACAGCCCTTGCCCGCGCCAGTCGTGGGCCAGGACGCAGAAGCCGCGCGCCAGGAAGTTGCCGATCAACTCGAAGTATTTCTCGATCGGCTCGGTGCGGCCGGGGCTCAGCACCACCGTCCCGCGCGGCGTCTTGGCCTGCAGGCTCGACGGCGTCCAGAAGGCGGCGCGCAGACGCAGCCCTCCGGCGCCCCGGAACCAGTCGCCCTCTCCCCCCGGCGGACAGGCGGCGCCCGGCACGCCCATCAACGGCGCATGGGCGGCGAAGGCGGCGGGGCGGCTCACTCGGGCTTCCTGAACTTCAGGGTCATACGGTCGCTTTCGCCGATGGCGTCGTACTTGGTGCGGTCGAACTCAGGGTCGGCGGGCTGGCCCAGCGGGGCCGTCAGGCGGCGCGGCGGCAGGGTCTCGACCCCGAATGGATGGTCCTTGGTGTCGGCCGGGTTGGCGTTGATCTCGGACGCCTCGACAAAGACGAAGCCCGCCTCTTCGGCCAGCTGGCGGACGAAGGCTTCCTGCACATAGCCGTTGGCGGCGGCCGGGTCCTGATCCTCGTCCGGCTGGAGCCGGTGCTGCTCCACGCCCAGGATCCCGCCCGGCCGCAGAGCCGTGAAGGCGTCGGCGAAGGCCTTTTCAGCGATCCCCGCCGCCATCCAGGCGTGAACATAGCGCATGAACAGCACCATGTCGGCCGTGCCCGCCGGAGCCACCGGGTCCGAGCCTGGCCCGAAGGCGGTGAACTGCACCGGCCCGTACAGCTTCTTGGATCCCAGGATACGGGCCTTCAGCGCATTGTTGATCGCCACCTGGGCCGGGTCGGCGTTCGGTCCCTCGACAAAGCCCGCCAGATACAGCGTCCCGCCGCCCCGGTTCAGATAGGGGGCCAGGATCTCGGCGTACCAGCCGCTGCCGGGCCAGAAGTCCACGACCGTCATCTTCGGCTGCAGGCCGAAGAAGCGCAGCGTCTCGATCGGGTGGCGCCAGACGTCGCGCGCCTTGTCGTCCGCCGTGCGCCACGAACCGGCGACCGCCCATTCCAGCGAGCCTTCGGGCGGCCCCTTGGGCGCCTCGGGCGCGGCGGGCGTCGGCGCCTCCTCCTTGCGGCCGCAGCCGGCCAGGCCGAACAGGGGCGCGACCAGAGCCAGGGCGCTGGCGCCGGCCAGGACGGATCGCCGCGTCGATCGGTCTGTCATGCGCGCTTCCTCTTGCCGCCAGATGTCTTCGCTTGGGGCTTAAGGCGCTTCTGCGCCAGGGTCAAAATCACGCACTGCATTGTCATCAAGAGGCTTCAGTCGGCCGCATAGGGCTTGCGGAAGCGCAGGGTCATGCGGTCGCTCTCGCCGATGGCGTCCAGCCCCGCGCGCTCGTCGGGCGTCAGCGTCCGCCCGTCGCGCTCCGAGGTGCGCGTCGGCTTCAGGCTCCACACGCCGAAGGGGTGGTCCCGGTCGTCCCTCGGGTTGGCGTTCAGCTCGCTGCGCGCCTCCAGTTCGAAACCGGCGCGGCGGGCGGCGTGGATGACCCAGCTCTCGGGCACATAGCCGCTGGGCGCCGTGTCGGCGACGTTGAGCCCCTCGACCGCGCGATGCTGCTCCACCGCCAGCACGCCGCCGGGCTTCAGCGCCTTGAAGAAGGCGGCCAGATGGGGCTCGGCCCGGCCGTCGCGCGACCAGTTGTGGAAGGCGCGGGCCACCACGACCATGTCGGCGGTTCCATCGGCGACGCCCATCCCCTCGGTCGGACGGTTGACCGGGACGTAGCGCCCGCCGGTGGCCGCCGCATAGGGCTCCAGGATATTGCGCCACCACCCGGCGCGGCCCGGCTCGATCTCCACGACGGTCAGGCCCGGCTGCAGTCCCCAGAAGGTGAGGGTTTCGAACGGATGGCGCTCGCCGTCGCGCGCCCGGTCTGCTTCAAGGCGGCTGGTCGAGGCCACGGCCGCCTGAAGCGCGGCGTCCTCGCTGAGGGTCGGAATCTCCATCGACAGGCCCTCGCGTCGCGGCAGGGGCGCGGCGTCGGACGGCGCGGCTTGCGCCAGCGCGGGGACGGGGGAACCGAGGACGGCCCCGGCGAGGGCGATGAAGGCGAAGGTTCGCATGGAGGCTCCGGTCGCTTCGGAAGGATGAAGGTAAAATCCTTACGGCGCTTCGCGGCCGCCGCAAGGCGTCGATGCGGCGGAGCGGCGATTTCGCGCGGCCCCTTGCGCCCGAAAAACGGCCTCCTACCTCTTCGTCCGAGAGCGCCGATCCTCGGGCTCTCCAGACCTGACGGGGCCGAATGCGGACCGCCGGGGCTGAAACCCTCCGTCGTCCGGGGCCAAACCGCCGGGCGGCTCAACCTTGCTGAATGTCAGAAGGATGATCCATGCGTACCTATGATTTCTCGCCGCTGTACCGTTCCGCCGTCGGCTTCGACCGTCTGGTTCGCCAGTTGGAAAGCGCAGCGCGCTCCGGCCCGGAAAACGGCTGGCCTCCCTACAATATCGAAACGACCGGCGAGGACGCCTATCGCATCGAGATCGCCGTCGCCGGTTTCTCGGCCGACGAGCTGAACATCGAGGCCAAGGAAAACCTGCTGACCGTCACCGGCAAGAAGGCCGCCAACGACAGCGACGGCGCCCAGCGGACCTTCCTGCATCGCGGCCTGGCGGAGCGCGATTTCGAGCGCCGCTTCCAACTGGCCGACTATGTGGTGGTCAAGGGCGCGGCCCTGGCCCACGGCCTGCTGACCATCGAGCTGAAGCGCGAACTGCCGGAGGCTCTCAAGCCCCGCAGCATCGAGATCGCCACCGGCTCGACCCTGATCGAAGGCAAGGCTGAGGACACGGCCGACAAGGCGGCCAATAAGGCGGCCTGAGCCGTCTGGCCCTGACAGACTCGTTCAAGGGGCGGCGTTCGCGTCGCCCCTTTTTCGTGGGAGCGGATGCTAACCTGCGTTCAGATCGGACAGGTCCAGCCCGCGCGCGCCGCCGGTCTGGGCGCCGGTGAAGTCGGCCTGCCGGGTCTGGGCGCCGTGCAGGATGGCGCGACTGAGGTCCGCCTCGCTCAGCACCGCCCGGCGCATGTCCGCGCCCGTCAGGTCCGCGCCGCGCAGGTTCGCCCCGCTCAGATCGGCGGGCATCAGCCGATCCGCCGTCAGCATCAACGGCCCCAGCTGGGCCTCGCGCAGGTCCGCCCCATTCAGCCGCGCCCGCGTCAGTCGCGCGCCGCGCAGGTCCGCCCGGCGCAGATTGGCCGAGCGCAGGTCGGCGCCCTCCAGTTGCGCCCCCTGAAGCTGCACCCCTTCCATGTCCAGGCCGTAGAAGACCGCTCCCTTGGCCGACAGGGCCGTCAGGTTCAGCCCGCGAATGCTCTCCAGCGGCCGCAGATCGACGCCGTCGAACACCGAAGGCTGGCCCTCTGCCCCGCCCGTCTCGCACCACTGGGCGTGTTCGCGCAGCATTTCGGCCGCAGGCATCTGGCTGACCGGTTCGCCCGCCGGGCGGTTGTCGATCAGGGCGCCGTCCATATTGGCCCCGTCCGTCCGCCACATGGCCGCCTTGACCCCCACCAGAATGGCGTCGGTGAGGTCCGCGCCCGACAGGTCGGCTCCCGACAGGTCCGCCCCGGCCAGATCGGCCCCGCGAAAGCTGGCCTGTTTCAGGTTGGCCCGGACCAGCTTGCAGTCCTTCATGATGGCGTCGGTGAAGTCGGCGGCCACGGCGATGACGCCGGTCATGCGCGACCGCTGCAGATTGGCGCCGGCCAGCACGGCGCCCTGCGCCTCGGTGTCGGTCCGCTTGCGCGCCTCGACCACGCGAAAACCAAGCTTGGCGTCCTTGGCGGCGATGGTCCCTTCGCGCAGATCAGCCTCGAACAGGTCCGCGCCCGACAGGTCCGCGCCGCGCAGGCAGGCCCCGCGCAGATCGGCCCGGCGCAGGCTGGCGTCGACTAGGGTCGCATCCTGCATGTCCGCGCCGAAGAAGTTGGCGTTGTCCAGCTTGGCCCCGGTCAGGTCGCAGCCGATCAGGCAGGCGGCGGTGAAGTCGGCGTCGGCCAGATTGCGCCCGCGCAGGGACACGCCCGACAGGTCCATCCAGGCGAACACCGCCCGCGCCCCGCCCGGCCGCGCCTGCCACAGCCGGTCGTGCTTCAGGCAGACGGCGTCGGCCTCTTCCTGAGTCAGTTTCCTGCGGACGGGTTCGACGGCCTCGCTCATGGGCCGTTTATGGCTTACGCCGGATTAAGGAAGCTTTGCGGAAACAAGGGTTTTCCGCTTTCATGGACCGCCGTCATCCTCGGGCTTGACCCGAGGATCGAGCCTTCGGCGCCGCCTCGCTGGCCGGGACACGCTCAATCACGCCGCCGACAGCCCCCGGACAACCCGATCCTCGGGTCAAGCCCGAGGATGACGACGGTAGAGAACAGATGGCTGCGAGCTCCGCCCCTATTCCGTCAGCAGCCCCTGTTCGCGCAGGGCTTCGGCCAGTTCGCCGTCCTGCGTCCACAGGCGCGTATAGCCCGCCTCGCCCAGCCGGTTCAGCTCAGTCGTCAGATCGGCGCGCGGCGCGGCGGCGAAGCGGCCGTCGAAACCCGCGCCGTCCTCGCTGACCCGCACCATCGGACGCCCCGTCTCCAGCCGGTGCAGGAAGCCTTCGCACAGGACGGCGGCCTCATCCGACAACAGGCCGGTCTCGACCGTCAGGCCCGACTGGCGCAACCGCTCCGTCCCCCGCCCCGAGGCGAAAGGCGACGGGTCCAGCGCCGCGATCACCACCCGCTCGACCCCGGCCTCGGCCAGGAAGTGGGCGCAGGATTTGCGGCCCGACGAGCGGGCGCCGCACGGCTCCAGCGTCACATAGGCGGTCGCGCCCTTCACGGCCTCGCCCGCCTCGGGCACGGCCTGTTCCTCGGCGTGCGGACGTCCGCCCGGCGCCGTCGCCGCCTCGGCCAGCACGACCCCGTCCTTGACCAGAACGCAGCCGACGGCCGGATTGGGCCAGGTCTCGCCCATGCGGCTCAGGGCCAGATCAATGGCCCGCCGCATGAAGACGGCGTCGTCCGCCGCCCCGCTCACGCGATCACTCTCGCAATTGGGGGCAGGGCCTGCGCCCGCCCCTCGTCCAGATAGCGGGCGGCGACCGGCTTCAGGTCCGCGTCCAGATCGATCTCCAGCGGGTTGCCCGTCGGGATCTCGACGTCGACGATCCTGTCGTCCGGCACGGCGAACAGCAGTTTGACGATGGCGCGCAGGGAGTTGCCATGGGCGGCGATCAGCACGTCCTCGCCCGCCTTGAGGCGCGGGGCGATCTCGGCGTCCCAATAGGGCTGCACCCGGTCCAGCGTCGTCTTCAGGCTCTCGGTGTCCGGGATTTCCTTGCCGACATAGCGGGGGTCGGCGTCGAAATCGAACTCGCCGCCCGGCGCCAGCGGCGGCGGCGGCACGTCATAGCTGCGGCGCCAGACCTTGACCTGATCCTCGCCGTGCTTGGCGGCCGTCTCGGCCTTGTCCAGCCCGGTCAGGCCGCCGTAGTGGCGCTCGTTCAGGCGCCAGTCCTCGATCACCGGGACATCCTTCAACCCCGCCGAATCCAGCGCCAGGGCGCCGGTGCGCTTGGCCCGCTTCAGCACCGAGGTGAACATCACGGCAGGCTTGAAGCCCGCCTGCGCGATCAGCTCGCCGCCGCGCCGGGCCTGGGCCTCGCCCTCGGCCGTAAGGTCGACGTCTACCCATCCGGTGAAGCGGTTCTCCAGATTCCATTGGCTCTGGCCGTGGCGCAGCAGGATCAGGCGGGTCATGAAGGTCTCCGGGAGCATCCGTATCTTGAGGTTCTCGCTAGGCCCCCGACGCGGGCGCGGTCAAGGTTTCGCCGCACATCGGCGAATAAGCGCCCCGCAAGCGCAGCCCTAACAAGGGTCGCGCGTTGTGGCCTCTCGAGCGGGGGAAGGCTATAGGCCAAGGCAGGATAGCAGCCCCCGCTCCCCTCCGGGACCATCTAGGAAGACTTATGCAAAAGCCCCGTCAGGACATCCGCCCCAACACTGCGGAATATGAAACCCTGCCTCTGGTCAAGCCGACCGGCTTTCGCGAATACGACGCCCGCTGGATCCTGGAAAAAGAGATCAACCTGCTGGGCATTCAGGCCCTGGGCCTAGGCCTGGCCACCTATGTCCATGAGATCGGCCAGACGCCGAAGATCGCCGTCGGCCACGACTTCCGCGGCTATTCCCTGTCGGTGAAGCAGGCGCTGATCCTGGGCCTGCTCGAAGGCGGCATGGAGGTGCTGGACATCGGCCTGGCCCTGTCGCCGATGGCCTATTACGCCCAGTTCGCGCTGGACTGCCCCTGCGTCGCCATGGTCACCGCCAGCCACAATGAGAACGGCTGGACCGGCGTGAAGATGGGCGCCCAGGCGCCGCTGACCTTCGGCCCTGACGAAATGGGCCGCCTGAAGGAGATCGTGCTGAACGGCCAGGGCGTCGCCCGCCCCGGCGGTCGGCTGGAGCGCGTCGAAGGCTTCCGCGAGACCTACATCAAGGACGTGGCGTCCAAGGTGAAGCTGTCCCGCCCGCTGAAGGTCGTGGCCGCCTGCGGCAACGGCACCGCCGGCGCCTTCGCCCCCGAGGTGCTGCGCCTGATGGGCGCCGAGGTGATCGAAATGGACACCGACCTCGACTACACCTTCCCCAAATACAATCCGAACCCGGAAGACCACGCCATGCTGATGCAGATGGCGGCCAAGGTGAGGGAGACGGGCGCCGATCTCGCCCTCGGCTTCGACGGCGACGGCGACCGCTGCGGCGTGGTCGACGACACGGGCGAGGAGATCTTCGCCGACAAGATCGGCCTGATGCTGGCCCGCGACCTGTCGGCCATCCACCCGAACGCGACCTTCGTCGTCGATGTGAAGTCGACCGGCCTGTACAAGACCGACGAGGTGCTCAAGGCCAACGGCGCGACCACCGTCTACTGGAAGACCGGCCACTCCTATATCAAGCGCAAGACCGCTGAACTGGGCGCTCTGGCCGGGTTCGAGAAGTCGGGCCACTTCTTCCTGTCGGGCGATCTGGGCCACGGCTATGACGACGGCCTGGTGGCGGCGGGCGCCGTGCTGGCCATGCTGGACCGCAATCCCGGCAAGAGCCTCAGCGAACTGAAGACCGCCCTGGCCGACGCCTGGACTTCGCTGACCATGTCGCCGCACTGCGACGACGAGCTGAAGTACGACGTGCTGGCCAAGATCGTGAAGGAGTACGAGGACCTGGCGGCCTCTGGCGGCGAAATTCTCGGCCGCAAGATCGTCGAGGCCATCACCGTCAACGGCGTGCGCGTCCACCTCGAGGACGGCTCCTGGGTGCTGGTGCGCGCCTCGTCCAACAAGCCCGAACTGGTCGTGGTGGTCGAGAGCATGCGCTCCGCCGACGACATGCGCGACCTGTTCCGCAAGGAGATCAAGCCGCGCCTGGCCGCCCACCCGGAAATCGGCGCCTTCAACCAGGAAATCTGAGCCGCCCGCCAGAGGCCAAGCCCGCGCCTCTCCCTCCCCGTCCCGGGGAGGGTGGCTGAGGCGAAGCCGAAGACGGGTGGGGGCGGCAAGGCGATGTAGACGCAGGGGCCAGATACGCTGGGGGCCAGGCTGGTGGCGAGACAGGCCAAGCCCCGCCTCGCCCGGCCCTCCCCACCGGGTCGCTGCGCGACCACCCTCCCCGGGACGGGGAGGGAGAAACGCGGCGCCTGTCTAACTCCCTACAAAGTGGGGCAGGGAAGATTGACCTGCCGGCCCGCCTCTGGCGTCTTCCCCCCATGAACGACGCCGCCTCCCTCCCCGTGGTCATCGTCGGCGGCGGGTTCTCCGGCGCCATGCTGGCTGCGCGCCTGGCCGGATTGGGTCAGGCCTCGGTCCTGATCGAGCGCGGCGAGCGGATCGGCCCCGGCGTCGCCTATTCCACGCCGCTTGACGACCACCGGCTGAACGTCCGCGCCGAGCGGATGAGCGCCCGCCCCGACCGGCCCGCCGACTTCACCGACTGGCTGGCGCTCCACGCCCCCGCCTACGCCGATCCGAACGGCTTCGCCCCGCGCCGCCTCTACGGCCTCTATGTGCAGGCCCGCCTGGCCGAGGCCGAGGCCGCCCATCCCGGCCTGATCCGTCGTGTGAAGGGCGAGGCCGTCCGCATCGAAGGCGAGACCGTCATCCTCGCCGACGGCGCCCGCATCCCCGGCCGCGCCGTGGCGCTGGCCACCGGCAACCCGCCGCCGCGCCCCGCCGTGGCGGGCGAAGGCCCCCGCCGCCTCGCCGATCCGTGGGCGCCCGGCGCCCTGGCCGCCGTCGGCGCCGAGGATTCCGTCCTGATCCTCGGCTCCGGCCTGACCATGGTCGATGTCGTCCTGGCGCTTGAGGCCCAGGGCTGGCGCGGCCGGGCGACGGTGGTGTCGCGCCGGGGCCTGCTGCCGCGCGCCCACGGTCCCCATCACGACGCCCCGCTCGACCTGCCCTCGGACGCCCTGACCGGCGCCCTGTCGCTACGCCTGGCCTCGGCGCGGCGGCTGGCGCGCGCGCACGGCTGGCGCCGCGTCATGGAGGGCTATCGCCCCGTCACCGCCGAGCTGTGGCGGACGACGACGACGGCCGAGCGCGCCCGCTTCCTGCGCCACCTGCGGCCCTGGTGGGACGTCCACCGCCACCGCATCGCCCCCGAGGTCGCCGCCGCCCTGGACGCCCTGATCAGCGCTGGCCGCCTGGCGGTCGTGGCCGGTCGCGTGCAGGAGGTCGAGGCGGGCGACCATGGCGCCGCCCTGAGCATCCGCACGCGCAAGGGCGAGGATCAGCGCCTGACGGCCGACTGGCTGATCGACTGCACCGGCCCCGGCCATGACGCCGCCCGCGCGCCCCTGACCGCCGCCCTGATCGCGCAGGGCCGCGCCCGCCTCGATCTCGTCGGCCTGGGCCTCGACCTCGACGCCGAGGGGCGCGTGATCCACGCCGACGGCGCCGCCGATCCTGGCCTGTTCATGCTCGGCCCGCCCGCCCGCGCCGCCTTCTGGGAGACCGTCGCCGTGCCGGATATCCGCCAGCGCATCGAGGCCCTCGCCCGCGTCCTGACGGCCTGATCCCCGCCGGCCGCCCTGCGGTCGAAATTTCCAAAGCGCTGCGCCTCTCCTCCATGACTTAGCGTCTGGCGGGCCTTTTCCGGGTCGGCTATCACCGGCGCAGGAGAGGAAACATAATAATGAACCGCCACCGCACGCGCGTCCTCGGCGACCGCACCCTCACGCCCGAAACCCTGATGATGGGCTACGGCTATGATCCGGCCCTGTCGGAGGGCGCGATCAAGGCGCCCCTGTTCCAGGCCTCGACCTTCGTCTTCAAATCGGCCGAGGACGGCAAGCGCTTCTTCGAGGTCGCCTATGGCCTGCGCCAGCGCGATCCGGACGAGGCGCTGGGCCTGATCTATTCGCGCATCAACAATCCGAACCTGGAGATCCTCGAGGACCGCCTCGCCGTCTGGGACAAGGCCGACAAGGCCCTGGTCTTCTCCAGCGGCATGGCCGCCATCTCGACCGCCATGCTGGCCCTGGTGCGACCCGGCGACGTCATCCTCTATACGGCCCCGGCCTATGGCGGCACCGAATATCTGTTCGACCGCATCCTGCCCCGCTACGGCGTCAAGGCGATCAGCGTCCCCGCCGCCGAGGGCGCCGACGCCCTGGACGCCGCCATGATCGCGGCGGCCGCCCAAGCCAAGACCACCGGCGGACGCCTGGCCGCCGTCTATCTGGAGACCCCCGCCAATCCGACCAACCAGCTGGTCGACATCGCCCGCGCAGTCGCCGCCGCCAAGGCGCTGGATCAGGCCGAACCGCCGGTCATCGCCGTCGACAACACCTTCCTCGGCCCCCTGTGGCAAAGCCCGCTGGAGCTGGGCGCCGACCTCGTCCTCTATTCCCTGACCAAATACGTCGGCGGCCACTCGGACCTGATCGCGGGCGGCTGCATGGGCGGGGCGGACCTCATGGCGCGCGTCGGCGAGATGCGGACCATCTGCGGCACCACCGCCGACCCGCACACCGCCTGGCTGCTGCTGCGCAGTCTGGAGACCCTGCACATCCGCATGGAGCGGGCGCAGGACAACGCCCTGATCCTGGCCGAGCGCCTGCGCGCCGACCCGCGCGTCAGCGCCGTCCTGACCGCGGGCGGCCCGGACGCCTCGCCGGAACAGCAGGCGATCTTCGAGGCCCAATGCAAGGGCGCCGGCTCGACCTTCTCGCTGGAGCTTCCGGGCGGCGAGGCCGAGGCCTTCCGCATGCTGAACGCGCTTCGCCTGTTCAAACTGGCCGTCAGCCTTGGCGGCGCCGAGAGCCTGGCGTCGCACCCGTCCAGCATGACCCACTCGGACTATACACTAGAGGCCAAGGCGCGCAGCGGCATCGGCGACAATCTGGTGCGCCTGTCGGTCGGCATCGAGAACGTCGAGGACCTGTGGGCCGACCTGGATCAGGCCCTGTCCGCCATCTGACGGCGCGCGCGGCGGGCGATCAGCCCGCCGCCTTCACCGCCTCGGCGACATCGTTGACCACGCGCTTGACCAGGGCCTCGTCGTCGCCCTCGGCCATGACGCGGATCAGCTTTTCCGTGCCGGAGGGACGGACCAGCAGGCGGCCCGAGCCGTTCAGGGCGGCCTCGGCCTCGGCCATCGCCGCCTTGACCTTCTCGTCCTCCAGCGGCTTGCCGGCCGTGTAGCGGACATTCTGCAGCAGTTGCGGAACCGGCTCGAACTGGCGCGCCAGCTCGCTCATCGGCGCGCCCGCCTCGACGAGGACGGCCAGCACCTGCAGCGCGGCCATCAGGCCGTCGCCCGTCGTCGCATGGTCCTTCAGGATGATGTGGCCCGACTGTTCGCCGCCGATGTTGAAGCCGCCCTCGCGCATCCGCTCCATGACGTAGCGATCGCCGACCTTGGTGCGCTCCAGCGTCAGCCCCTCGGCCTTCAGGCGGCGCTCCAGTCCCAGGTTGGACATGACGGTGGCGACCACGCCGTTGCCGTTCAGCCGCCCGCGCTTGGCCCAGTCCAGGCCGATCAGGGCCATGATCTGATCGCCGTCGACCACATGGCCCTTTTCGTCGCAGATGATGACCCGGTCGGCGTCGCCGTCCAGGGCGATGCCGATGTCGCAGCGATAGCGCTTGACCGCTTCCGACACGGTCTCGGGATGGGTCGAGCCGCATTCGGCGTTGATGTTCAGGCCGTTAGGCTCCACCCCGACAGGGAAGACCTCGGCGCCCAGCTCATAAAGGGTCGTCGGGGCCACGCGGTAGCCGGCGCCGTTGGCGCAGTCGATGGCGATGCGCAGGCCCTTGAGGCTCAGCCGCTTGGGGAAGGCCTGTTTGGCGATCTCGATGTAGCGCGGCGGGGCGTCGTCGATGCGCTTGACCCGGCCCAGCTTGTTCGACGGCGCCAGGTCCTGATCCAGGGCCTCGTCCATCATGGCTTCGATCTTCAGCTCGATCTCGTCCGACAGCTTGTAGCCGTCCGGCCCGAACAGCTTGATGCCGTTGTCGGCGTAGTCGTTGTGCGAGGCCGAGATCATGATGCCCAGATCGGCGCGCATCGAGCGGGTCATCATCGCCACGCCCGGCGTCGGCAGGGGGCCGAAGGTGCGCACGTCCATGCCGACGCTGGCCAGGCCCGCCACCAGCGCCGGCTCGATCATATAGCCGGACAGGCGCGTGTCCTTGCCGATCACCACCAGATGGCGACGGTCGTCGTCGGTGCGGAACAGCCGCCCGGCGGCCAGGCCGACGCGCAGGGCCACCTCGGCCGTCATCGGATGGGTGTTGGCCCGGCCGCGAATGCCATCGGTGCCGAAGTATTTTCTCTCGCCCAAAAGGCCGTCCTTCGCTGGCGGCCCCGGAGTTTGCAAAGAAACCTTCCGAAACCCATTTTTTGATGTCGCCGCCCCCGCGATTTCCTAGAGCTGAGATCCAGGGCGGAGGCTGAACCCTCTCGCTTACCTCAATTTCGCGGCGCGGCGCAAAAAGCGGCGGCTGCCTGCCCATCGGAGCAGACCTCATGTGCGGCATCATCGGCGTCACCGGAACCGGCCCCGTCGTCTCTCGCCTGATCGACAGCCTGAAGCGGCTTGAGTATCGCGGCTACGATTCCGCCGGGATCGCCGTCCAGTCCGAGGGCGGCATCGAGCGCCGCCGCGCCAAGGGCAAGATCCGCGAGCTGGAGGCCGTGCTGGCCGCCGAGCCGGTCGCCGGAACCGTCGGCATCGGCCACACCCGCTGGGCCACCCACGGCGCCCCCACCACCAGCAACGCCCACCCGCACAAGGCCGGGCGCGTCTGCCTGGTCCACAACGGCATCATCGAAAACTTCGCCGAGCTGAAGGCCGAGATGGAGGCCGAGGGCCGCGTCTTCGAAAGCCAGACCGACACCGAAGTGGTCGCCCATCTGCTGGACCACAAGCTGGCCGCCGGCATGGCGCCGCTGGACGCCTTCAAGGCCACCCTGGACCGTCTGACCGGCGCCTACGCCCTGGCCGTGCTGATCGAGGGCGAGGACGAGCTGATCCTGGGCGCGCGTCGCGGCAGCCCCCTGGTCGTCGGCTGGGGCGAGGGCGAGATGTACCTGGGCTCGGACGCCCTGGCCGTCGGCCCCTTCACCCAGAAGATCTCCTATCTGGAAGAGGGCGATTTCGTCGCCGTGACCCGCACCGGCGCGCGCATGTTCGACGCCTCGGGCCGCCCGGCCGATCGCGCCGTGGTGCAGGTCTCCGCCTCCTCGGCCCTGGTCGAGAAGGGCGAATACCGCCACTTCATGGAAAAGGAGATCCACGAACAGCCCGACAGCGTCCAGCACACCCTGTCGGAATACCTCGACCTGGTCTCCGGCAAGGCCAAGGTTCAGGCCGTGGACTTCGCCGCCCTGAGCCGCATCCAGATCGTCGCCTGCGGCACGGCCTTCTACGCCGCTCAGATCGGCCGATACGCCTTTGAGAAGTACGCCGGCCTGCCCTGCGACGTCGAGATCGCGTCGGAGTTCCGCTACCGCGACCCGGCCCTGTCGCCCGGCACGCTCGCCGTCGCCGTCAGCCAGTCGGGCGAGACCGCCGACACCCTGGCGGGCCTGAAATGGTGCAAGGCGCAGGGGTTGAAGACCGCCGCCGTCGTCAACGTCCACACCTCCTCCATGGCGCGCGAGGCGGACGTGCTGTGGCCGACCCACGCCGGCCCCGAGATCGGCGTCGCCTCGACCAAGGCCTTCACCGCCCAGGTCGCCGCCCTTCTGTCGCTGGCCGTGGCGGCGGGCGTGGCGCGCGGCCGGATCGACGCCGTTCAGGAGGCCGAACTGGTCAAGGCCCTGTTCGAGGCCCCGCGCCTGATCGCCGAGGCCCTGCAGATGGACGCGGGCATCCACGCCCTGACGCTCGACCTGGCCAAGGCGCGCGACGTCCTGTTCCTGGGGCGCGGCCCGATGTTCCCGCTGGCCATGGAAGGCGCGCTGAAGCTGAAGGAGATCAGCTACATCCACGCCGAGGGCTATGCCGCGGGCGAGCTGAAGCACGGCCCCATCGCCCTGATCGACGAGGCCACCCCGACCGTCGCCCTGGCCCCGCTGGACGACCTGTTCGAGAAGACCGCCTCCAACCTGCAGGAAGTCGCCGCGCGCGGCGGACCGGTCATCATGATCACGCCCGAGACGGCGCCGGCCCTGCACGGCGCGGGCGTCCGCCGCGTCCACGCCCCGGACTGTCCGGCCCTGATCGCGCCTCTGGTCTACGCCGTGCCGATGCAGCTCCTGGCCTACTACACCGCCGTCCAGAAGGGCACCGACGTCGACCAGCCCCGCAACCTGGCCAAGTCGGTGACGGTGGAATAGGCGAACCCGATCGGGCCGGGGGCGTTTGGAAGCTTCACAAATTGCGCCTATGACAGGCGCCCCAAGGCTGATCAGGACGATCCATGACGACCTCCCCCGCCCGCCTTCGCCCAGCCCCTCTGCGCAAGGCGGTCCTGCCCGTGGCCGGTCTCGGCACGCGGGTTCTGCCCGGCACCAAGACCACGCCCAAGGAGTTGCTGAACGTCGTCGACCGGCCGATCCTCTCCTATATCGTGGAAGAGGCGCGCGAGGCGGGGATCGAGCACATCGTCTTCGTCACCGGCCGCGCCAAACAGGCGATCGAGGACTATTTCGACCACCAGATCGAGCTTGAGGCCCAGCTCCTGGCCAAGGGCAAGACCGAGATCCTGGCGACCATGAACGCCGAGCTGGCCCAGGCCGGCGAGATGAGCTTCACCCGCCAGATGCAGCCCAAGGGCCTCGGTCACGCCGTCTGGTGCGCCCGCGACATCATCGGGCCGGAGCCGTTCGCCGTCATCCTGCCCGACGTGATCGTGGATTCGCAGCCCGGCGCGCTGAAGCAGCTGGCCCAGCTCTACGCCGAAGTCGGCGGCAACGTCATCGGCGTCGAGGCCGTGCCCGAGGCCGACACCCACAAATACGGCATCATCGACCCCGCCTCCCACGACGGCCGCCGCTACGGCATGAAGGGCATGGTCGAAAAGCCCGCCCAGGGCACGGCCCCGTCGAACATGTCGATCTCGGGCCGCTACATCCTGCAGCCGGAAATCTTCGACCTGCTGGAGACGCAGGAGCGCGGCGCAGGCGGCGAGATTCAGCTGACCGACGCCATGGCCCGGCTGATGCAGTCGCAGACCTTCACCGCCTATGAGTATGAGGGCGTGACCCACGACTGCGGCGACAAAATCGGCCTGCTGCGCGCCAACGTCGCCCTGGCCCTGAAGCGTCCCGACCTGGGCGACGCCGCCCGCGCCGCCATTGAGGGCCTGCTTTAATTCCTTTCTCCCCTTGTGGGAGAAGGTGGCAGGCGAAGCCTGACGGATGAGGGGGGGCGACGGCGCGTTGGCAAACCTGCCGCTAGTGTTCCGCCTCGTCGTCTAAAGGTCGCGCTCACACCCCTCATCCGAGCGCCTCCGGCGCCCACCTTCTCCCACAAGGGGAGAAGGGCCTGCGGAGTCTGCATAACAGGCGCAAAAAACCGCTTTGATTTCAAATCCTCGCTTCATGCAGGTCTCGATCAGTCCGCCTCATTATCCCATCGCCTCATGATCCCGTTTGCGCCGGACCAATCCCTCCGATTTCAGACGATTCAGACGAATTGGACTCTGTTTTTACGTCCTGCGTCGCTTTAGCCGCTCCCCGCGCGCCACGCTTTCGCCCGCTCACGCGTTCGGCTAGGCAAGAGGGGACGTTGAAAACGAGGTTCGACCGATGCGCGTGATGATTCTGGGCGGCGACGGCTTCTGCGGCTGGCCCACGGCCCTGCACCTGTCGGCGCGCGGCTGGGAGGTGTTGATCGTCGACAACCTCAGCCGCCGCAACATCGACAATGAGCTGGAGATCCGCTCCCTGACCCCGATCCGCACCATGGGCGAGCGCATCGCCGCGTGGAAGGAGGTGTCGGGCCGCACCATCGACTTCGTCAATCTGACGGTCGGTAAGGAGTTCGACCGCCTGGTCGCCCTGATCAAGGAATGGGCGCCCGACAGCGTCGTCCATTTCGCCGAACAGCGCGCCGCCCCCTATTCGATGAAGTCGGCGCGGCACAAGATCTACACCGTCGACAACAATCTGAACGCCACCAACCACCTGCTGGCCGCCATCGTCGAGAGCGGCCGCGATGTCCACCTGGCCCACCTGGGGACCATGGGGGTCTACGGCTACACCACGGCGGGCCTGCGCATCCCCGAGGGCTATCTGAAGGTCACGGTCGACACCGACCACGGCCCGACCGAGCAGGAGATCCTGTTCCCGCCGAACCCCGGCAGCATCTACCACATGACCAAGACGCAGGACGCCCTGCTGTTCCAGTTCTACGCCAAGAACGATTCCCTGCGGATCACCGACCTGCACCAGGGCATCGTCTGGGGCGCCCAGACCGAGGAGACGAAGCAGGACGAGCGCCTGATCAACCGCTTCGACTACGACGGCGACTACGGCACGGTGCTCAATCGCTTCCTGATGCAGGGCGCGCTGGGCTATCCGCTGACGGTCCACGGCTCGGGCGGCCAGACGCGGGCCTTCATCCACATTCAGGATACGGTGCGCTGCGTCGAGCTGGCGCTGAACAACCCGCCCAAGCGCGGCGATCGGGTCAAGATCCTCAACCAGATGACCGAGAGCCGCCGCGTCCGCGATCTGGCCCGTATGGTGGCCGACATGACCGGCGCCCCGGTCCACAACGTCGCCAACCCGCGTCAGGAGGCCGACGAGAACGAACTGGTCGTCGCCAACGATCAGTTCCGCGAGCTGGGGCTGAAACCGATCACCCTGGCCGAGGGGCTGATGGCCGATGTCACCGACATCGCCCGGCGCTACGCCGATCGCGCCGACCGCAGCAAGATTCCTTGCGTCACCGCCTGGAACGCCGGCCGCGCCGACGCCCTCCGCGACGAGGCTGAAACGGCCTTCGCCGCCGCCCCCGTCCGCATCCTGTCCGCCTGAGAAGCCGAAGCCTGATGACCGAACCCGCCGCCGCCCCGTCCCTGTTGGTCTTCGGCGGCGGCTATCTGGGACAGGCGGCGGGGCGCGAGGCCCTGCGGCGCGGCGGCCGGGCCTTCGCCACCTCGCGCGACCCCGAAACCCGTCAGGCGCTGGCGGCGCAGGGGATGACGCCGGTCGATCCGGCCGACGCCACGGCCCTGGGCGCGGCTCTGGCCGCCGCGCAGGCGGTGCTGATCACCACGCCGCCGGACGCCCACGGCTGCCCGGCGCTGCGCGCCCTGACGCCCCTGGCGGCTGACGCCTGGCCCGACTGGATCGGCTACGCCTCCTCCACCGCCGTCTACGGCGACCGGGCGGGCGGCTGGGCCTTCGAGGGCGATCCGCTGAACGCCGCCACGCTGGAAGGCGCCCGCCGCGCGCGGGTCGAGCGCGACTGGCTGGACGGCGCCCAGGGCATGGGGCTGACGCTGCAGGTCTTCCGCCTGCCCGGCTTCTACGGTCCCGGCCGCAGCGTCATCGACCGCCTGCGCGCCGGAACCGCGCGCCTGGTGAAAAAGCCCGGCCAGGTGTTCAACCGCATTCACGTGGACGACATCGTCTCGGGCCTGTTCGCCTCCATGGCCCGACCGCGCCCCGGCGGCGTCTACAATCTGACCGACGACGAACCGACCTCAGCCGACGTCGTCACCGCCTGGGCCGCCGAGCGCCTGGGCCTGCCGCGCCCGCCGCAGGTCGATTGGACGGCCCCCGAAGTCAGCGAGGCCATGCGCCGCTTCTACCTGGACTCCAAGCGCATCTCCAACGCCCGCGCCAAGGCCGAACTGGGCTGGCGCCCACGCTATCCCTCCTATCGCGAGGGGCTGGAGGCGATCCTCGCCGAGAAGACCCCCTGACATGCGAAAGGCGCGCCGACCGAAATCGACGCGCCTCCTCTTTCGCTCAAGCACCGAGGGTCCGCGACCCGAGCATAGCGTCCCTTAGAAAGGCAGGATGTTTCGCTGGCGGCTGTAGCTCATAGTGCCGACATTGGCGCCCAGACGCACGCCGACGCCGGTGCGGATCGGAGCCAGGACGATGCCGTCGGCGCGCTGATAGTTCACGCCGAGACCCGCAATCAGATAAGCCGAGCCCTCGACGCCCGGATAGCGGCGATAGAGCATGTCGGGGTGATAAAGGCCGTAGACCAGGGTGAAGACCCGGCTGGCGTTGCCCCCCCAGTCCCAGCCGATGGAGGCGCCCTGCCAGAACACCTCCTGCGAGGCGGACAGGTCCTTCATGTGCAGGGCGCCGCGACCGTAACGCAGGCCGGCCACGACGGCGCCCGCGCCTTCCTCGCCCGCGATATAGGCGGTCGGGCGGTCGCCCTGTTCGGCGAAGATGCGCTCGATGGCGCCGCCCACGGCCTCGGCCGCGATGCCGAGCTCGCGCGACCCGGCGGCGACCAGCTCGTCAAAGGTATAGGCCTGGGCGTTGTTGTCCGAGGCGATCGGATAGTTGGGATCGGCCGGCGGGCGGCTGGCGCAGGCGCCCAGGCCGGCGGGCAGGGCGCCGGCGGCGGCGAGGCCGAGGCTGGTGCGGATCAGTTGGCGGCGGTGCATGGTCGAGGCTCCCGGCTAAGGACGGTCCGCCCGTCGTCGCGGGCTTGGCCTACCGTCCGTGCCTTTTACGGCAGCCTTGGGGCTTTAAGGTTAACCGAAGATTGCTTGGCCGCAGAAGTTCCGGCGGCCCGTGACTCAGGCCGCCGGTTTTTTCTGTCTTCAGGCGCGCAGCGTTCCGCCCGCCTTGGCGGCGGCGGCCTTCACCTTGGCCATCAGGGCCTCGATCTCGGCCTCCGTCAGGGTGGCGGCGCGGGGCTGGATCTCGACCTCGATGGCGACCGACTTCTGGCCTTCCGGCACGCCCTGGCCGCGATAGACGTCGAACACGCGGACATCGACGATCAAGGCCTTGTCAGCGCCCGCCACGGCGCGGGTCAGGTCGCCCACGGCCTTGGCCTCGTCCATCAGGAAGGCGAAGTCGCGGGTCAGGGGCATCAGGTTGGGCAGATCCGCCGCGCCGCGCGCCTTGCCGCCCTTGCCGCGCGGTTCCGGCACGGAATCAAGCACGATCTCGAACGCCAGCATGGGGCCGTCGGCGTCCAGCGCCTTCAGCACGCGCGGGTGCAGGGCGCCGAACTCGACGATGACGTTCTTGGGCCCCAGTTGCAGTCGGGCCGAGCGGCCGGGGTGCCACCAGTCGCGGTTCGACCCTTGCGCCAGCTGCAGGGAGCCGACCGGGGCGCCGATTTCTTCCAGCACGGCCAGCAGGTCGCCCTTCAGCGCGAACAGGGGGTCTTCCCCCGCCCCGCCCCAGTGCCGGTCGGCGTGCGGCGCGACCAACCCGGCGATGACGGTGCGCTGCCCGTTGGGCTGGTCGTCCAGATAGATGGGGCCGATCTCGAACAGGGCGACGTCGGCGTGGCCGCGCGCGGCGTTGCGCGCCGCCGCCTGGATCAGGTTCGGCAAGGCCGAAGGCCGCATGCAGTCCAGATCGGCCGCGATGGGGTTTTCCAGCACCAGACGCTCGTCGCCGCCGCCGAACAGGGCCGCGATCGACTGTTTGGTGAAGGACCAGGTGACGGCCTCGGCATAGCCCAGGGCCGCCAGGGCGCGGCGGGCCGTGCGCACGCGCGCCTGACGCGGGCTGAGCACCCCGCCCGGGGGCGGGGCGACGGGCGGCAGGGGCGTGTCGGGCAGGGCGGCGTAGCCCTCGATGCGGGCGACCTCTTCGACCAGATCGGCCGGGCCTTCGACGTCGCGGCGCCAGGACGGCGGCGTCACCGACCAGGGCGACCCGCGCATGACGGTGAAGCCCAGGGCGAACAGGATCTCGAAGATCCGGTCGTCGCTGAGGTCCATGCCCGACAGGCGCTTCACATAGGACGGATCAAAGGCGAAGGCGGCCGGGGCGGCCGGAGCCTCCCCCGCCACCGCGACCGTCGACGGCTCGCCGCCGCACAGGTCCAGGATCAGCTGCGTCGCCAACTCCAGCCCCGGCACGACCGAGGCCGTGTCGACGCCGCGCGCAAAGCGGTACTGGGCGTCCGAGTTGATCCCCAGCGCGCGCCCGGTCTGGGCCGTGGCGATGGGGTCGAACCAGGCGCTTTCAACGAAGACGTCGACCGTCTCGTCCGAGCAGCCGGTCGAGACGCCGCCCATGACGCCGCCCAGGCCGATGACGCGCTGGCCCCCGGCGTCGGCGATGACGCAGTCGGCGGCGCCCGGCGCATAGGTCTTGCCGTCCAGCGCCTCGATCTGATCGGCGTCGCCGCGACCGGCGCGCACCACGATCTGGTCGCCCGAAAGGGTCGCCAGGTCATAGACATGCAGCGGCCGCGCGCGGTCGTAGGAAATCAGGTTGGTGATGTCGACGAGGCGGTTGATCGGACGCAGGCCGATGGCCGTCAGCCGCTGTTGCAGCCACTGCGGCGACGGGCCGTTCCGCACGCCGCGGATCACGCGACCGGCGAAGACCGGGCACAGGTCGGGCGCTTCCAGCGTCACCGAGACGGGGCTGTCAAAAGCCCCCGCGACCGGCGCGATCTCCGGCGTCGTCAGCTTGCCGAGCCCGGCGGCGGCCAGGTCACGGGCGATGCCCGCCACGCCGAGCCAGTCGGGACGGTTCGGCGTCACCTCGAAGTCGATGACCGGCTCGGCGCCGAAGACGCCCGCAGCGGGAGCACCGACCTGAAGGTCATCCGACAGTTCAAGGATGCCGTCGCTGTCGTCCGCCAGTTCCAGCTCGGCGGCCGAACACAGCATGCCGTTGGACACCACGCCGCGCACCGGCTTCTCGACCAGGGTCACGCCCAGACCCGGCACATAGGCGCCGATGGGGGCGTAGATGGTGGTCAGCCCAGCCCGCGCATTGGGCGCCCCGCAGACGATCTCCTTCAGGCCGTCCACGGTCTCGACCTGACAGACCTGCAGGCGGTCGGCGTTCGGATGACGCTCGGCCGAAACGATGCGCGCGACCGTGAAGGGGGCCAGGGCGGCGATGGGGTCGTGGACCTCCTCGACCTCCAGCCCGGCCATGGTCATGGCCTCGGCGACCTGATCGACCTGCGCCTCGGTATCGAGGTGGACCTTCAGCCAGGAAAGCGTGAACTTCATTGCGCCGATCCTGACTGGGACAGCGCCGCTGCCATATTGTCGAGGAACTCCGACGGGCCGGTGAAGCCGACGCCGAGGAAGTTGCAGTTGATGAACTGGCAGTTCTTGAACGGGATCGGCCCGGTGACGCGCTGCGGCCCCATCGGCGTCAGCATCAGGTTACGCGGATCGCCCTTGGCGTCGCCCATGTTGCAGCCGTCGAAATTGCAGCCTTCCAGCGGCAGCAGGACGGCCGGCCCTTCCATCAGACAGTTCTCAAAGCGACGGTTCTCGATGACGGGCAGGCCGGCGCGCGCCGTCTCCATGAACAACTGGGGCAGCCACACGTTCTTGCCGACATAGGTGGGGCCGGGGCCGAGCGCTTCGAGGGTGATGGGGGTGTCAGTCATGAGAATCTTTCAAAGAACACTGAAGGGGGCGAGCGGCGCCGCTCCCGGCGCCCGCAGGCGTCACCCCTTGGTTTGCGCCTCGGCGCGGGCGCTCAGCAGGCCCTGCTCCAGTTCGTCCAGCGCCTCCTTGGCGCCGGTGAAGGCCACCTGCACGAAACGGCAGCGCACGAAGCGGCAGTTGGACATGCCGATCGCCCCGGCGATCATGGAGCCGCGCGGGTCCAGCAACAGGGTGCGCGGGTCCTCGGCCACGCCCATGTTGCAGCCGTCGAAGGTGGTGCCGTTCATGATCGCCATCACCGCCGGGCCCTCGATCAGGCATTCGGTGAAGGTCTTGCCGTCGATGAAGACCTGTCCGGCGTTCATGTGATGGACGGCCAGGGACGGCAGCCAGACGGCTTCCTTCTCAAACGTGGTGCGGGCGACGATCTCGCGGCCCAGTTTTTCTTCGGGCGACATCTCGGTCTGGTCGGTCATGAGCGTGTTCCAGTTCAGCTGAGGCCCGACGCCGGATTCGGCGCGGCGAAGGCGGAGAAACCGTAGTGCGCCAGCCAGCGCGTATCGGCCTCGAACATGGGGCGCAGGTCCGGCACCCCGTATTTCAGCATGGCCAGGCGATCAACGCCCATGCCGAAGGCGAAGCCCTGATACTCGTCCGGGTCGATGCCGCAGTTGCGCAGCACGTTCGGGTGCACCATGCCGCAGCCCAGAATCTCCAACCAGTCCTCGCCCTCGTTCAGGGTCAGCTTGCCGCCCGAGCGGTCGCAGCGGATGTCCATCTCGGCCGAGGGCTCGGTGAAGGGGAAGTGGTGCGGGCGGAAACGGGCGTGCACGTCGTCCAGCTCGAAGAAGCGGGCGATGAAGGTCTCCAGCGTCGTCTTCAGGTGGCCCATGTGGATGTCGCGGTCGATCACCAGGCCTTCGATCTGGTGGAACATCGGCGTGTGGGTCGCGTCGCTGTCCTTACGGAAGGTGCGGCCGGGCGCGATGATGCGGATCGGCGGCTTCTGCGACATCATGGTGCGGACCTGCACCGGGCTGGTGTGGGTGCGCAGCACCTTGCGCTCGCCCGTTTCCGGGTCGGGCTTCAGGAAGAAGGTGTCGTGCATCTCCCGCGCCGGATGCTTGGGCGGGAAGTTCAGGGCGGTGAAGTTGTGGAAATCGTCCTCGATGTCCGGCCCCTCGGCGACCGAGAAGCCCATGTCGGCGAAAACGGCGACCATCTCGTCCATGACCTGCATGGTCGGGTGCACCCCGCCCTTGCGGCGCGGGCGGCTGGGCAGGGTCAGGTCGACGCGTTCGGCCAGCAGGCGAGCGTCCAGTTCGGCGGCTTCCAGCTCGGCCTTACGGGCGCTCAGGGCCGACGACACCCGGTCCCGCAGGCCGTTGATGACGGGGCCGCGCTCGCGGCGCTCATCCGGGCTCAGCGCCCCCATGCCTTTCAGCAGGCCCGAGATCGAGCCGGACTTGCCGAGGGCGGCGACGCGGATGTCTTCCAGACCCGCCACGCTCTCGGCCGAGCCGATGGCGTTGATGAGGTCCAGTTCCAGTTGAGCGAGATCGGTCATGGGCGTTCGTCTAGCCGTTAGGAACGAAAGCAAAAAGCCCCCCGGCGCGAACCGGAGGGCTTTTGCTTCATCCCGTGAGGGAGAAAGGCTTAAGCGAGGGCCGCGCGAACCTTGTCGGCGATGCCCTTGAAGCCGGCTTCATCGGCGGCGATGGCGGCCAGGACCTTGCGGTCCAGTTCGATGCCCGCCTTGTTCAGGCCGTGCATGAACTGCGAGTAGGTGAAGCCTTCGGTGCGGGCCGCGGCGTTGATGCGCTGGATCCACAGGGCGCGGAACGAGCGCTTCTTGTTGCGACGGTCGCGGTAGGCGTACTGACCAGCGCGATCCACCGCGGCCTTGGCGGCGCGGATGGTGTTCTTGCGGCGGCCGTAGAAGCCTTTGGCCTGCTTCAGGATCTTCTTGTGCTTGGCGTGGGCGGTGACGCCCCGGGTGACGCGAGCCATTGTAAATTTCCCTTCGGGAAGCCTCTGACGTTCGCCGCGCGGCGGCTCACTGCATGAGAGGCTTTAGTTCAAATTCTATGCGGTTGAGAGATCGTGTCTGCGTGCGCCGATCAGGCGTACGGCATGTAGGACTTGATCTTCTTGGCGTCGGCGTCGGCCATGACCGAAGTGCCGCGGTTCTGGCGGATGTACTTCGAGTTGTGGCTGATCAAACGGTGGCGCTTGCCGGCCACGCCAGCCTTGACCTTGCCCGTCGCGGTGAATTTGAAGCGCTTCTTGGCGCCCGACTTCGTCTTCAGCTTCGGCATTTTCACTCTCTGTCTTTTAGAGGGCTACCGCTCTTCGAGCTACTTGAGCCCGACCAGCGCCAGCCTGATTTAAGACCGCCCAGGCATGCCTGTTCGCCCGGCGGTCCGGTACGCGAAGGCGCGGCTTTTACGCCAAGAGCCGCGCAGAGGCAAGAAGAGTCCGCGCTGGCCTTGTCACGCCCGGGCCGAACGACGGCGCACGGCGCGCCCGGCGTTGATCGCCATGGCCGCTGCGGGAAGGGTCAGAGCGGCGCCGACCAGGAAGGGCCAGTCCGGCCCGACCGCCGAATACAGCACCCCGGCGACGATGGGGCCGACGATCCGGGCCATCGAGCCCGCCGCCATGTTCAGCCCCAGCATGGCGCCTTGCCGGTCCGGCGGCGACGAGCGGCTGATCAGAGCCGAGATGTTGGGCATGGCCAGCGACATGCCGCAGGCGCCGATCCCCATGATGACCGGAATGATCCAGCCGGCGACCAGCGGGAGGCTGAACAGGCCCAGGTCGATCCGCCCCGCCGGGAACCAGGCGACCGGCGCGGCCACCTGAAGCACCAACGACAGGCCGAACAGCAGCATCCCGGCCGCCAGCACCCGCGCCTCGCCGAAGCGCCGCGCCAGCCGCCCGGCCACCAGTCCCTGGTTCACCGCCGAGATCAGCCCCACGATCATGAAGCTGAGCCCCACCTCGCGCGCCGTCCAGGCGTAGCGCTGCTCGGCCCACAGGCCGAAGGCGGCCTCCATCGCCGAAAAGCCCGCCAGATAGATCAGGCTGACCACCAGGACGCGCGAGATCACCTCATCGGTGCGGGCGAAGCTGACGCCCGACAGGAATGCCGGACGCGGCGCCGCCGGATCCGTCCGCGTGCGGCTCTCGCGCAGGAAGAACATCACGCCCAGCGCCGCCAGCACGGCAGCGCCCGAGGCGGCGAAGATCGGCAGTTGATAGCCGACATGGCCCATCTGCGGCTGGACCAGCAGGCCGCCCAGGCCTGGCCCGACGATGAAGCCCAGACCAAAGGCGGCGCCGATCATCCCCATGCGTCCGGCCCGGCGCTCGGGCGGGGTGACATCGGCGATATAACCCTGGACCGTCGAGATATTGCCCGCGCCCAGCCCAGTGAACAGCCGCACCAGGATCGCCGCCCAGATGGTCGGCGCAAACGCCAGCAACAGATAGCCCAGGGCGTTGGCCGCCAAGGTGACCAGCAGCACCGGCTTGCGCCCGATGCGGTCCGACAGCCGCCCCCAGAAGGGCTCGGCGAAGAACTGACCCAGGGAATAGGCCGAGAACATCAGGGTGATCTGCCACGGCTCGGCCTGCAGGCTCTGCGCGAAGAACGGCAGCAGCGGCACCACCAGGCCGAACCCGACCAGATTGATGAAGACCACCGCGAACAGAACCGCCAGGGTCGGAGCGCCCCCGCCGGGAGCCTTGATCGTGTGGGCCGTCATTCGTGTTTTTCCCGCCGGATAGTAAGACGCCCCGGCCGCAAGGCCGGGGCGTCCATAGTCTTGTCGTTCAGTGCGCGATCAGCGCGGCGCCAGGATCATGATCATTTGGCGGCCTTCCATCTTGGGATGGAACTCGACCTTGGCCTCTTCCTCGAAATCGGCCTGGACCTTGTGCATCAGCTTCATGCCCAGTTCGGGGTGGGCCATTTCGCGGCCCCGGAAGCGGATGGTCACCTTGACCTTGTCGCCGTCGTCGAAGAAGCGATGCATGGCCTTGGCCTTCACATCGTAATCGTGGCTGTCGATGTTCGGGCGGAGCTTGATTTCCTTCAGCTCGACGACCTTCTGACGCTTGCGCGCCTCAGCCTTCTTTTTCTGTTCTTGGAAACGATGCTTGCCGTAGTCGAGAATCTTGCACACCGGCGTTTCGGCGTTGGCGACGATCTGAACCAGGTCCAGGCCAGCCTCTTCGGCGGCCTCAAGCGCGGCGGACAAAGGCATGACGCCCTGTTTTTCCCCATTCTGGTCGATGAGCAGAACGCGGGCGGCGCGGATATCCTGGTTGATGGGCGGCCCGTCCTTTACGGGCGGCGCTTGCATGGGACGGCGAATGGGCGTCGTTTCCTTATGTGATCAGAAGATAGGCGAAATGAGCGGACGAAGGCGGACGGCGCCAGGCGCCATTCTCTTCGAGCGCCGCGAATATGGCGATAGAAGGCCCGGATTTCAAGGCTTCTCGGGGTTAAACCCGTTCGCGACATAGGCGTCGTGCAGCGCCAGCACCCCATCGAACACATGATCGACGCTCAGGTCCTCGATCGGGGCGAACTGGCCGCGCGTCTCGTTCGAGGCCACGGTGCGCGTCTTCGGCCCCCACGGTCCATAGAGCCACCACTCGGTCGGACCGAACAGGCCCAGCGTCGGCCGCCCCAGCGCCGCAGAGACATGCATCAGGCCGCTGTCGTTGCCGACAAACAGGGTCGCGCGGTCGATGGCGGCGGCCGAGCACAGGATGTCGCCCTTGCCCACGCAGTTGATGCCGCGCGGTCCCGCCGCCTCCAGCGCCGGGGTGGCGGGCGGTCGGTCGCCGGGGCCGCCGACCGGCATGAAGCGCCAACCGTCAAAGCGCGGCTCGGCCTTCAGCTTCTCCACCAGCTGGCCCCAGCGCTCGGCGGGCCACGACTTGCCGGGCTGGTGCGCGATGGGGGCGAGCGCGATGATCGGGCCGGGACCGGCGCCGCCTGCCAGCTGCGGGTCGATGACGGCGGCGGCCTCGGCCCGCGCCTGATCGTCGAGGAAGATTTCCGGGTCCAGCGGCGTGGACGAGCCCATCAGGGCCGACACCATCTCGACCTTGCGCAGGCCGGTCTCCCAGCGGCGGGTGTAGACGATGCGGCGCTTGGCCGGGATCAGATAGGCGAGCGCCGAGCCGCGGATGTCCACGACCATGTCCCACTGCGTGCCGCGCACCTGTTTCCACAGATCGAGCCAGTGTCCGGCGGCCTTCTTCTTGTCGAGGATGATGACGCGCTCGACGTTCGGGGCCGAACGGAAGAAGGGCGCGGGCGGCCGGCCGCAGGCGACGGTGATCTGAACCCCCGGCAGCTGGCGCGCGATCTCGCGGATCACGCCCGAGGAGATGACGCAGTCGCCGATCCGGTTGGAGCTGACGAACAGGGCTTTGGGAGCAGACAAGCGGGCGCCTCGCGGCCTCTGTGAACAATCGTCGTCTCTGCTAAAGCCATTCCGCGAGGAATGACAGTCCGAGGAGTTTCCATGTCCGACTTCGACACGCTGGCCCGCCCCGACGGCGAGACCCTGGCCTATAAGGCGGTCACGGGCGACGGCCCGACGGTCATCTGGATCGGCGGCTTCCGCTCGGACATGGAGGGAACCAAGGCCCTGGCGCTGGACGCCGCCGCCCGCGAGCGCGGCTGGAACTACGTCCGCTACGACCACTTCGCCCACGGCGCATCAAGCGGCGACTGGAAACAGGCCACCATCGGCCGCTGGCGCGAGGACGCGATCGCCCTGATCGACAGTCTTGAGGGGCCGGTGATCCCGGTCGGCTCGTCCATGGGCGGCTGGGTGGCGCTGTTGGCGACGCTGGCGAGGCCGCAGCGGGTCAAGGGGGTGGTGCTGGTCAACCCGGCGCAGGACTTCACCGAAAAGCTGATGTGGCCGGGGCTGGCCGACCACGAACGCCAGGCCATCCTGCGCGACGGCGAGACGGTCATCACAGAAGAAGGCCTCGGCTCCTACGTCCTGACCCGGCGGATGTTCGAGGAGGCCCGCGACTGGCTGCTGCTGGACGGGCGCATCGACATCACCGCCCCGGTGCACGTGCTGCAGGGCCGCGCCGACGACGTCGTGCCATGGCGCCGTCAGGTCGAGCTGGCCGAACGCCTCAGCGGCGGCGACCTGCGGCTCGACCTCATCGAAGGCGGCGACCACCGCCTGTCGAGCCCGGCGGAGCTGGAGCGGTTGGTCGACGCGGTGGAGGCGATGCGGGGCTGATTTCCTCCCCATGCAATGGGGAGGGGGACCGCGTAGCGGTGGAGGGGCCTCAGCCAGCAGAACCAAGCGGCCCCTCCGTCTCGGCGGCTACGCCGCCGATCCACCTCCCCACGACGTGGGGAGGAGAAGCTCAGGCCGTCACAGAATAAACCGGCTGAGATCCACGTTCTTGGCCAGGTCGCCGACCTTTTCGCGCACCTTGTCGCCGTCGAAGGTCAGGGTCTGGCCGGACAGGTCGGAGGCCTTGAAGCTGGTCTCTTCCAGCACCCGCTCCATCACCGTCTGAAGACGGCGCGCGCCGATGTTCTCGACGGTGGAGTTGGCGGCTACGGCGGCGTCGGCCATGGCCTCCACGGCATCGTCGGTGAAGACCAGCTCGACCCCTTCGGTCGCCAGCAGGGCCTGGTTCTGACGGATCAGATTGGCCTCGGGCTCGGTCAGGATGCGCTTGAAGTCGTCGCGGGTCAGGGCCTTCAGCTCGACCCGGATCGGCAGACGGCCCTGAAGCTCCGGCAGCAGGTCCGACGGCTTGGCGACGTGGAAGGCGCCCGAGGCGATGAACAGCACATGGTCGGTCTTCACCGGCCCGTATTTGGTCGAGACGGTCGTGCCCTCGATCAGGGGCAGCAGGTCGCGCTGCACCCCTTCGCGCGACACGTCGGCGCCGCCGCCGCGATCCTGACGCGCGGCGACCTTGTCGATCTCGTCCAGGAAGACGATGCCTTCGTTCTCGGCCAGCAAGAGCGCTTCCTTGGTCAGGCTTTCCTGATCCAGCAGCTTGTCGCTCTCCTCGGTGACCAGCGGGGCCAGGGCGTCCTTGACGGTCAGCTTGACCGTCTTGGTGCGGCCGCCGCCCATCTTGCCCAGCATCTCCGACAGGTTCAGCAGGCCGACGTTGCCGCCGCCCGGCACGTCCAACCCCTGCAGCGGCGAGGCGGTGTCGGCCAATGCGATCTCGATTTCCTTGTCGTCCAGTTCCCCCGCGCGCAGCTTCTTGCGGAAGGCCTCGCGCGTGGCGGGCTGCGAACCGGGCCCGACCAGAGCGTCGAGGATGCGCTCCTCAGCCAGCCCCTCGGCCCTGGCCTTGACGCCCGAGCGGCGCTTGTCGCGCACCATGACCAGCGCGCTTTCGACCAGATCGCGCATGATCTGATCGACGTCGCGGCCGACATAGCCGACCTCGGTGAACTTGGTCGCCTCGACCTTGAGGAAGGGCGAGCCGGCCAGCCGCGCCAGACGCCGGGCGATCTCGGTCTTGCCCACGCCCGTCGGGCCGATCATCAGGATGTTCTTGGGCGTGACCTCGTCACGCAGGTCGTCGGGCACGCGCTTGCGGCGCCAGCGGTTGCGCAGCGCCACGGCCACGGCGCGCTTGGCGTCGTCCTGACCGACGATGAAGCGGTCCAGTTCAGAGACGATTTCGCGGGGAGAAAGGTCGGTCATGGTTCAGACGGTCCAGAAATACGCACATCAGGCGCTCAAGCAGCAAGCCGCCGCGCGGCGAGCGATAGCGCCCTACAGACTTTCAATGGTCAGATTGCCGTTGGTGTAGACGCAGATGTCGGCGGCGATCTTCATGGCCTTGCGGGCGATCTGCTCGGCGTCCAGCTCGCTGTTCTCGTCGATCAGGGCGCGGGCGGCGGCCAACGCATAGTTGCCGCCCGAGCCGACGGCGGCCACGCCGTATTCCGGCTCCAGCACGTCGCCGACGCCGGTGACGGTGAGTATCTGGGATTTGTCGGCGACCAGCAGCATGGCCTCCAGCCGGCGCAGATAGCGGTCGGTGCGCCAGTCCTTGGCCAGCTCGACGCAGGCTCGCGCCAGCTGGTCCGGATACTGCTCCAGTTTGGCCTCCAGACGCTCGATCAGGGTCAGGGCGTCGGCCGTGGCCCCGGCGAAGCCCGCCAGCACCTTGCCGTTCGCCAAAGTCCGCACCTTGCGCGCCGCGCCCTTGACGATGGTCGGTCCCATCGAGACCTGGCCGTCGCCGGCGATGACGGTGCGGCCGTTCTTGCGCACCGCCAAGATGGTGGTGCCGTGCCAGTCGGGAAAGTTCGAAGCGGTCGTGTTCATGGCGGGTCAGATGGCGAGGAACCGGCGTCGCCGCAAGACGGCCCGGCGCCGCAGAGAACCGCTCGCCATGCTCATGGCTCCGCTTGCCTCTGGCGCGCCCGCGTGACAGGAGCCCCTCCCCGCACGCGATCACCTGAGTCCGTCTTGCCCCTGCACCGCGCCATCTACGTCAGCGACGCCGTCGGCGACGCCGCGACGAGCCTGCTGGTTCTCGCCGAAATTCTCGGCGCCTCGATCAGAAACAATCGCCGGGACCGCGTCACGGGGGTGCTGATGCGCCACGACGGCCGCTTCCTTCAGGCCATCGAAGGACGCCGCGCCGATGTGGACCGGCTGATGGACCGGCTGCGCGCCGACCCGCGCCATGAGAACATCCGCCTGCTGTCGGACCAGAACACCACGGTGCGCCTGTTCGAGGAGTGGCCGATGACGCTGGTGGAGATGCCTCGTCCCGTCTGGCCGCACATGAGCCGCCCCTCCCTGGATCAGTTGAGCGCGGCCCAGGCCGAAGCCTTGCTGGTCACGGCGTCGCAGGTCCTGGCGCTTCCCGCCTGACGCATCGGCCGGACTGCGCTAGACAGTCCGGCGTGACCCAGCCTTCCGCCCCCGCCGCCCCGGTTCGCTTTTCCGACGAAGAGGTCGAGCGTTACGCCCGCCAGCTGGTGCTGTCCGAGATCGGCGGCCCCGGCCAGCAGGCGCTGAAGCGCGCCCGCGTGCTGATCGTCGGCATGGGCGGGGTGGGCAACCCGGCCGCCCTCTATCTGGCCGCCGCCGGCGTGGGAACCCTGGGCCTGATCGACGACGATACGGTGGCCCTGTCGAACCTGCAGCGCCAGATCGCCTTCACTGCCGACGACCCCGACCGCGCCAAGGTCGAGGCGGGCGCCGAACGCCTCAACGCCCTGAACCCGCACGTCACGGTCCGGACCTTCAATCAGCGCGTCACGCCCGACAGCGCGGCGGTCCTGATGCAGGACTTCGACCTGGCGCTGGACGGGACCGACGATTTCGAGACGCGTCTGGCCGTCAACGCCGCCTGCGTGGCCGCGGGCAAGCCGCTGGTGTCGGGCGCCCTGGGCCGCTGGTCGGGGCAGGTGTCGGTGTTCGAGGGACGTCCCTGCTATCAGTGCCTGGTGTCCGAGGTTCCGCCCGACGCGGAGACCTGCGCCCGCGTCGGCGTGGTCGGCGCCCTGGCGGGCGTCATCGGGGCGATGGCGGCGCTGGAGGCGATCAAGCTGATCACCGGGGCGGGCGAACCGCTGACCGGCCGCCTGATGCTCTATGACGGGCTGGCCGGAACCAGCCGGGTGGCGAAGATCGCCGCCGACCCCGCCTGCCCGGTGTGCGGGTCAGGTCACGCCTAAACACTGGTCCTGAGCGAATATCTGAGTTGAGTTGGACCTGCGTCCAACTCAACCGATTTCGCTCTAGAGCATCGCCGGAATGACCCGATCCGGCGGGCGGTGGCCGTTCTGATAGGTCATGATGTTGGCGATGACGCGGTCGCCCATGTCCTGGCGCGCCTCGATGGTGGCCGAGCCCAGGTGAGGCAGCAGCACCACGTTCGGACGGCCGATCAGCCCGGGGTGGACCTTCGGCTCCTGCTCGAACACGTCCAGACCGACGCCGAACAGGGCGCGGCGGTCCAGCGCCTGGACCAGGGCCGCCTCGTCGATCAGTTCGCCGCGCGCGGTGTTGACCACGATGGCGTGCGGCTGAAGCCGGGCCAGGCGCTCGGCCGACAGCAGGTGATGCGTCTCCTTCGTCGCCGGGCAGTTCAGCGAGATGACGTCCATCCGCGCCAGCATCTGGTCCAGATCGTCCCACCAGGTGGCGCCCAGCTCTTCGGCGATCATGTCGGGGACGGGTTTGCGGTTGTGATAGTGGACCTGCATGCCGAAGGCCTTGGCCCGGCGGGCCAGGGCCTGACCGATGCGGCCCATGCCGACGATGCCCAGACGCTTGCCCCACAGTTTGCGGCCGCACATCCAGGTCGGGCTCCAGCCCTCGAAGCGCCCGGCCTCGACGACGGCGGCGCCCTCGACGATGCGGCGGCTCACCGCCAGGATCAGACTCATGCCCAGATCGGCCGTGTCCTCGGTCAGGACGCCGGGCGTGTTAGTGACGATGATCCCGCGCCCGACGGCGGCGTCGATGTCGATATGGTCCACGCCCGCGCCGAAGTTGGCGATCATCTTCAGCTGCTCGCCCGCGCCTGCGATCAGTTCGGCGTCCAGCTGGTCGGTGATGGTCGGCGCCAGCACCTCGGCCCGCTGCAGGGCGGCGGCCAGTTCGTCGCGCGACATCGGCCGGTCGGTCAGGTTCAGCTCGGCGTCGAAAAGTTCGCGCATCCGCGTCTCAACGGCGTCCGGCAGGCGTCTGGTTAATACGACCTTAAGCTTGCGAGCGGACATAGGGGACCTGGGTTTTCCACGGGCGGCGCCCGTTCGGAACGGGTCGATATTCGGTGTCTAGCAAAGCTGCGGTCAGGAACAAAAGGGCGCCTCGCGTCGCGGCCCTCGCCGCTGTCCTGACGACCGGCGTTCTGCTGTCGGCGGGCGCCACCATGCCGGACGGCCGCCCCACCCCGACCGGGCTGGAGGTGCCGCGCTGGGTGACGCTGAAATCCTCGCAGGTGCGGGCGCGTCAGGGACCGGGCCTGGATTACCGCATTCTGTGGGAATACCGCGCCGCCGGCCTGCCGGTGCAGGTGATCGCCGAGACGCGCGAGTGGCGAAAGATCTGCGATCCCGACGGCTCCGTGGCCTGGATCCACCGCACCGTCGCCTCGGGCCGCCGGAGCGTGTTCAACCGCTCGGACGAGCCTGTGCCCATCCGATCTAGCCGGTCGGAAACCGCCTCGGTCCGCGCCCTGCTGTCGCCGCACGCCCTGGTGTCGCTGGACGAGTGCGAGGACGGCTGGTGCCGCGTGCGGGCGCGCAAGCTGCGCGGGTGGGTGCAGCAAAGAGCCGTCTTCGGCGCCCAGGAACGCGCCCTGTGCAACGCCGCCCGCCCCGCCGGAACCGGCCGCGCCTCCTGATCCCCATATCGACGGCACGGTTGAGCGCGGCCTTCGGGTCGTGTAACCCGCCAGCAACACCTTTCGGAGCTGATCAATCTTGAGCCAGTCGTCGCAATATCCGTCGTCGTTCGATCACGAAGGCCTGCTGGCCTCGGGCCGGGGCGAACTGTTCGGTCCGGGCAACGCCCAGCTGCCGGCGCCGCCGATGCTGATGTTCGACCGCATCAAGACCATCACCGCCGACGGCGGCGACTACGGCAAGGGCTATGTCGAGGCCGAACTCGACATCAACCCGGACCTCTGGTTCTTCCAGTGCCACTTCATCGGCGATCCGGTCATGCCGGGCTGCCTGGGCCTGGACGCCATGTGGCAGCTGGTCGGCTTCTACCTGGGCTGGATCGGCGGCCCCGGCAAGGGTCGGGCGCTGGGCGTCGGCGAGGTGAAGTTCACCGGTCAGGTGACCCCCGACATCAAGAAGGTGGTCTATAAGGTCCACCTGAAGCGCGTCATCAACCGTAAGCTGGTCATGGGCATCGCCGACGGCGTGCTCGAAGCGGACGGCGAGGTCATCTATACTTGCGCCGATATGCGCGTCGGCCTGTTCGGCGGCGCGGCTTCGGTGGAACCGAGCGCCGCCTGACCCCACTTGATGGACAGCCGCGGCCCACGCGGCGTCCGCAGACTTTGTAGGATTGGAAACACCATGCGGCGTGTCGTCGTCACCGGACTGGGCATCGTCTCCTCCATCGGCACCGGCCAAGACGAGGTCGCGGCCTCGCTGCGCAACGCCAAGTCGGGCGTCCAGCACGCCGCCGACCACGCCAAATACGGCTTCCGCTCCCAGGTCTGGGCGCCGCCCGCCCTGGGTCATACGGCTGAGGACTGGGCGCCGCTGGTCGACCGCCGCGCCGCCCGTTTCCTGGCCAACGGGACGGCCTGGGCGCACATCGCCTTTGAAGAAGCCCTGAAGGACAGCGGCCTGAGCGCCGACGAGATCAAGGACGAGCGCATCGGCCTGATCGTCGGCGAGGGCGGCCCCTCGACCCAGGTCATCCTGCAGGCGGCCCAGACGACCGTCGAAAAGGGCTCGCCCAAGCGCGTCGGCCCGTTCGCCGTGCCCAAGGCGATGGCGTCCGGCCCCTCGGCCGTGCTGGCCACCTGGTTCGAGCTGAAGGGCATCAACTATTCGATCAGCTCGGCCTGCGCGACCAGCGCCCACTGCATCGGCGCGGCCGCCGAGCAGATCGCCTGGGGCAAGCAGGACGTGGTCTTCGCCGGCGGCTGCGAGGATATCGACTGGTCGATGTCGAACATGTTCGACGCCATGGGCGCCATGTCCTCCAACTTCAACGACACCCCGGACAAGGCCAGCCGCGCCTATGACACGACCCGCGACGGCTTCGTCATCGCCGGCGGCGCCGGCATCGTCGTGCTGGAAGAATACGAACGCGCCGTGGCGCGCGGCGCGACCATCTACGCCGAAGTCACCGGCTACGGCGCCAACTCGGACGGCTACGACATGGTGGCCCCCTCGGGCGAAGGCGCCGAGCGCTGCATGAAGATCGCGCTGGAAATGGCCGGCAATCCGAAGATCGACTATCTGAACCCGCACGGCACATCCACGCCGGTCGGCGACAGCAAGGAGATGGGCGCGGTGCGCAACGTCTTCGGCGACGACCTGCCGATGATTTCCTCGACCAAGTCGCTGACGGGCCACTCCCTGGGCGCAGCGGGCGCGCAGGAGGCCATCTACTGCCTGCTGATGATGAAGCACGGCTTTGCGGCCGAGAGCGCCCACATCGAAACCCTGGACCCTGAGTTCGAGGGCATGCCGATCCTGCGCCAGCGCCACGACGGCGAGCTGAAGCACGTCATGTCCAACAGCTTCGGCTTCGGGGGGACCAACGCCTCGCTGATCCTGTCCAAGGTCTGATTTTCACCGATCGGAAAAATCTGAAGCGACACGAAAACGCCCCCATTCGGTCCTTCGTCCGCCCGGAAGGGCGCTCACAAAAGCAGCATCGGCCCGTCGGAGCCTGGAGAAGTCCCGGATCCTGAACAGCCCCCCCAGCCCCCCGGATTTTTCCGCGTAAAGGGCCTCGGCGGGTCGATGCTTCCTCCAAGCGACGCCCGCGCCTGCCTCCCCTCCCCCTCCCGGCAGCGCGGGCGTTTTGCTGTCTGCTTCCCTCAGCGCACAAGACTTCGCCCGCGCGAGGGTCACGCGGGCGACGCCGTAGAGCTTCTAACGGCGCCGATCAGGCCGGAAGGTCGATCTCGACGCGTTCGTTTTCGCGCAGGACGATGATCGGCACGACCGCCTCGCCTGCGGCCTGAAGGCGCTGGGCCAAATCCTTCATGTCGGCGATCTCGACGCCGTTCGCCTGGACCACCACATCGCCGGCCTGGAACCCCGCCGCCGCGGCGGACGACCCCGCCTCGACCACGGCGATCTGGGCCCCCCGGCCTGACGTGGGATTGCGCAGGGTCAGGCCGCGGGCGATGGCGGCCTGCGCCCCCAAACGCACAGCGGCTGGATCAGACGGCTCGACCGTCAGCTGGGTTGAGGCCTCGCGGCCGTCGCGCAGATAGACGACGGGCATCTGAGTGCCGGCCTGAGCGATGCCGACCGTGGCCTGAACCGACCCGGCGTTGGCCACGGGGCGGCCCTGGATGCGGGTGAGCACGTCCCCCGGCTTCAGCCCCGCCTGCTCGCCCGAGGAGCCCGGCTCGACATCATAGACCACGGCGCCGCGCACGATGTTGAGCCCGATCTCGCGCGCGCGCTCGGCCGTCAACGAGCCCAGGCCCAGACCGACGCGGCCGCGCTTGACCTCGCCCGAGGCGCGCAGCTGGTCGACCACGAACATCATGATGCGCGTCGGCACGGCGAAGGCGATGCCGTCGTTGCCGCTGCCGAAGCCGCCCGACAGGATGGCGGTGTTGATGCCGATCAGCCGTCCCCGGCTGTCCAGCAGCGGGCCGCCCGAATTGCCCGAGTTCACCGCCGCATCGGTCTGGATATAGTCTTCGATGGCGTCGCCCATGCCCGAGCGGTTCAGACCCGAGATGACGCCCATCGTCAGGGTCTGGTCCAACCCCAGCGGATAGCCGACGGCGAACGCCAAGTCGCCGCTGCGCAGGGTGTCGGAGTCCACCGTCGTCACCTGCGACAGGCCCGGGGCGTCGATCTTCAGCACGGCGATGTCGGTGGCCTTGTCGGCGCCGATCAGGGTGGCGTCGAACAAGCGCCCGTCGATCAGGTCGACCGTGAATTTCTGGCCATTCTCGATGACGTGGTGGTTGGTGACGATGATGCCTTCGCGCGCGTCGATGATGACGCCCGATCCGCCCTGGGAGGGCTTGGGGTTGCGCGCCGAACTGGGACCGCGCGACTGGCCCAGGGTCGTCACCTGCACCACGGCGGGCAGGCTTTCCTCCAGCCCTGCGGCGAAGGTGAAGACGCCGCGCCGGGCGTCATAGGGCATGGCGGCGACCGGCGACTGCACCGCCGCGCCGGCGGCCGTCATGGGCGCCGCCTGGGCCATACCGAAGATCGCCAGGGCGGCGCCGGCCAGCAGGCTGTGTTTGGTCATTCCGATTTCCTTCACGCGCCGACCGCCTTGGACCGACAGACTGCCGAGGACCGCCGCCCCGCAGGCGAGACAAACGCGCGACGACGGCAAAAGATCGGCCGGCCGCGCGTTTTCTGCAACGCTTGGATCAGAAGGCGGCTTCGCCGGTGATAGCGCGGCCCAGGATGAGGGCGTGGACGTCGTGCGCCCCTTCATAGGTGTTGACCGTCTCCAGGTTCATGGCGTGGCGCATGACGTGCAGCTCGCCGGTGATCCCGGCCCCGCCGTGCATGTCGCGGGCCTCGCGGGCGACGGCCAGGGCCTTGCCGCAGTTGTTGCGCTTCATCAGGCTGATGGCCTCGGGAACCCAGGCGCCCGTGTCCAGCAGGCGGCCGAGCGCATAGGCGCCCTCGAAGCCGAGGAAGATCTCGGTCTGCATGTCGGCCAGCTTCTTCTGCACCAGTTGGCGCGCCGACAGCGGGCGGCCGAACAGGGTGCGCTCGGCGACATAGTCGCGGCTGGCGTGGAAGCAGAACTCGGCGGCGCCCATCGCGCCCCAGGCGATGCCGAAACGCGCCTTGTTCAGGCAGGAGAACGGCCCGCGCAGACCCTGTACGCCCGGCAGGATGTTGGCTTCCGGCACGAAGACGTCGTTCAGGCCGATGTCGCCGGTGATCGAGGCGCGCAAGGACAGCTTGTCGCCGATCTTGCCCGTGGTGAAGCCGTCGAAGTCGCGCTCGACGATGAAGCCCCTGATGGTCCCGTCTAGCTTGGCCCAGACGATGGCCAGGTCGCTGATCGGGCTGTTGGTGATCCAGTATTTGCCGCCGTTCAGGCGATAGCCGCCGTCGACCGCGACCGCCGTGGTCTTCATCGAGGCCGGGTCGGACCCGCCGTCGGCCTCGGTCAGGCCGAAGCAGCCGACCAACTCCCCCGCCGCCATCTTGGGCAGGAACTTGGCCTTCTGCTCGTCCGAGCCGAAGGCGTAGATCGGATACATGGCCAGCGACGACTGCACGCTCATGGCCGAACGGTAGCCGCTGTCGATCGCCTCGACCTCGCGCGCGATCAGGCCATAGGCGACGTGCGACGCTTCGGAACCGCCGTATTGCTCGGGCAGCATGGCGCCCAGGAAGCCCATCTCGCCCATCTCGGTCATAATGGCGCGGTCGAAGACCTCATCGCGGAAGGCGGCGACCACGCGCGGCAGCAGGGCCTCGCGCGCATAGGACCGGGCGGCGTCCTGGACCATCCGCTCTTCGTCGGTCAGACGCCCCGTCAGATCGAAGGGATCATCCCAGCGGAACGTCTGGCCCGAAGATTTCTGGGCGGAAGGGGTGGTGCCGTCGGCCATGTGTCGTCCTCTTGAGCCTGAAAAGGAAGATTCGTCCGCGCCCGCCTCACGCGGGGTTGAAGCGGCGTGACGAAGCGCCCTCTATTCCTTGCGCGGGTTTAGGCCAGAATGCGGCGGCCGGGTAGAGGGACCGGCGCGAACACGCTAGGCTGGCTGCATGTCGAACGCTTTCAATCGTCTGTTCCGCGATCACCCGCGTGAGGTCAACGAGACCTATTTCGAGCATATGGCCGCCTCGTCGCGCTTCGGCTTCAAGCTGCTGCGTCTGGCCGGCTGCGCCTTCATCCACGCCGTCGTGCCGGGCCGTCACAAGACCACGGTGTCCGACGCCATTCGCGGCATGGCCCATGACATGGGCGGCCGCGCCGCCGAGGCCCGCGAATGCCGGATGCGCGACGCGGGCGTCTGGGACGTCGGCCTCTAGGCGTTCAGGGTTGCGACCACCCACAGGGCCAGGCTCAGCAGCGCTGCCGCCGCCAGGATCGCCAGCCCAGTCCACTGAAAGGCGCTGAACCGGCGCGGCAGGCTTGTGCCGACAAAGCCTGCGCCCGACGCGAACGCCAACAGGGCCAAGCCGCGCGACGCCGCA
Organism: Brevundimonas sp. M1A4_2e; assembly: GCF_053345555.1. Classification (NCBI taxonomy): domain Bacteria; kingdom Pseudomonadati; phylum Pseudomonadota; class Alphaproteobacteria; order Caulobacterales; family Caulobacteraceae; genus Brevundimonas; species Brevundimonas sp. M1A4_2e. The sequence goes on from NZ_JBKFAI010000003.1 coordinate 176,077, forward strand.
CGGACGGTCGCTTCGGGCGCGTTCAGGTCATCGCCCTCCTCCGTGGCGAACTCTCCGGCCCGCGCGCGTTTCAGCAGGTCGCGCGCCTGATCGGCCTGATCCGCCCGCCCCATCAGGCGGATGCCCAGCGCGCGCTGCATCAACGGGTCGACCGTGGTCTGGAACCGCTCGGTCACGGACACCTCGATGTCGTGCGCCGACAGGAAGGCCGCCGCCAGATCGGCCTCGTAAACATCTTGAAAGCGGGCGATCTCGACCAGGCTCATGGCGTCAGCCTAGCACGCCGGCGCCGCCCGCAAATGAAAACGGCGGGACCCGAAGATCCCGCCGTCGTCACTCGTTCGCGTCGCGCCGACCTTACAGGTCCAGCAGGGCGCGCGCCGGGTCTTCCAGCAGTTCCTTGATGCGGACCAGGAAGGTCACGGCTTCCTTGCCGTCGACGATGCGGTGATCGTAGCTGAGGGCCAGGTACATCATCGGACGGATCTTAACCTCGCCGTTGATGGCCATCGGACGCTGCACGATGTTGTGCATGCCCAGGATGCCCGACTGCGGCGTGTTCAAGATCGGCGTCGACATCAGCGAGCCATAGGTGCCGCCGTTGGTGATGGTGAAGGTGCCGCCTTGCATCTGATCCATGGTCAGGGCGCCGTCACGGGCGGCCTTGCCCAGGGCGGCGATGCCCTTCTCGATGCCGGCCAGCGACAGGACGTCGGCGTCGCGCAGGACCGGAACCACCAGGCCCTTGTCGGTGCCGACGGCGATGCCGATGTCGTAGTGGTTCTTGTAGATGATGTCCGCGCCGTCGATCTCGGCGTTGACGGCCGGGATTTCGTGCAGGGCTTGCACCACCGCCTTGGTGAAGAAGGACATGAAGCCCAGCTTCACGCCGTGGCGCTTCTCGAACACTTCCTTGTATTGGGCGCGCAGGGCCATGACGTTGGTCATGTCCACCTCGTTGAAGGTGGTCAGCTGGGCGGCCGTGTTCTGGGATTCCTTCAGGCGACGGGCGATGGTCTGACGCAGGCGCGTCATCTTCACCCGCTCTTCGCGCGGCTGGTCGGCGCGCGGAGCGGCCGGAGCCGCAGCAGCCTTGGGCGCAGCCGGGGCGGCGGCGCCGATGGCGGCGATAGCGTCGGCCTTGGTGATGTTGCCCTTCGGACCCGAGGCCGACAGCGAGGCCGGGTTCAGGTTGTTCTCGGAAACCACGCGCTGGACGGCGGGCGACAGGTGCGCCGAGGCCTTGTCCTGGCCTTGGACCTGGGCCGAACCCGTGTTGGCCGGGGCGGCGGCCGCAGCCGGAGCGGCCGCAGCAGCAGCGCCAGAGGCGGCGACCGAACCGATCACCTGACCCGGGGTCACGGTGGCGCCGTCGGCGGCGGTGATGGTCAAGACGCCGGCGGCCGGGGCCGAGACTTCCACGGCCACCTTATCGGTCTCAATCTCGACCAGCAGTTCGTCCTTGGCGACGGTGTCGCCCGACTTCTTCAGCCAGGTTCCGATCGAGCCTTCGGCGACGCTTTCGCCCATCGTCGGCACGGCGATGTCGACGCCAGCGCCGCCCGAAGCAGCCGGAGCGGCGGCGGGCGCCGCAGCAGCAGCCGGAGCCGAAGCGGCGGCTGCGCCGCCTTCGGTCACAGCGCCGAGCACCGTGCCGGGGACGACGGTGTCGCCTTCATCAGCGTTGATCGCCGACAGCACGCCGTCGGCGGGGGCGACGACTTCCAGCGAGACCTTGTCGGTTTCCAGCTCGACCAGGACCTCGTCCTTCTTGACGGCGTCGCCGACCTTCTTGGTCCACTTGGCGATGGAGGCTTCGGCGACGGATTCACCGAGGGCGGGGGTGAGGATATCGGCCATCTTCAGTGTCTTTTCGTGTCTGAACTTAACGTGTTTCTTAGGTCAGGCGCGGCGGTCAGGCCATGGCCTCGGCGAGGAAGGTCTCGAGTTCCTTCAGGTGTCGGCTCATCAGGCCCGCAGCGGTCGAGGCCGAGGCCGGACGACCGACGTAGCGCGCGCGCTTGGCCTTCACGTCCAGCTTCTCAAGCGTCAGCTCGAGCCAAGGATCGACGAAGGTCCAGCCGCCCATGTTCTTCGGCTCTTCCTGGCACCAGACGAGGTCGGCGTTGGGAAAGCGCGCCAGTTCCGCCGAGATCGACTTGATCGGCCACGGATAGAACTGTTCCAGACGCAGGATGTAGATGTCGTCGCGACCGGCCTTCTCGCGCGCGTCCAGCAGGTCGTAATAGACCTTGCCCGAGCAGACGATGACCTTGCGGATGTCCTTGTCGGCCTTCAGCGTCACGCCCGCCACGTCCGGACGCAGCTGGGCGTCGTCGCGCAGCACGCGGTGGAAGGACGAACCCTCGGCCATGTCGGCCAGGGTCGAGACGGCCTTCTTGTGACGCAGCAGCGACTTGGGCGTCATCAGGATCAGCGGCTTGCGGAACGAGCGGTGCAGCTGGCGACGCAGGATGTGGAAGTAGTTGGCCGGCGTCGTGCAATTGGCGACCTGCATGTTGTTCTCGGCGCACTGCTGCAGGAAGCGCTCAAGACGCGCCGAGGAGTGCTCGGGGCCCTGGCCCTCATAGCCGTGCGGCAGAAGCATCACCAGGCCGCTCATGCGCAGCCACTTGCGCTCGCCCGAGGAGATGAACTGGTCGATCACCACCTGGGCGCCGTTCACGAAGTCGCCGAACTGGCCTTCCCACATGGTCAGGGTGTTCGGGTCGGCCAGCGAATAGCCGTACTCGAAGCCCAGCACCGCTTCTTCCGACAGGGCCGAGTCGATGACCTCGAAATGGGCCTGGCCCTCGCGCAGGTTGTTCAGCGGGAAGTAGCGCTGCTCGGTCGTCTGGTCGGTGATGCCCGAGTGGCGCTGCGAGAAGGTGCCGCGCACCGAGTCCTGGCCCGACAGGCGGATGTTGTAGCCCTCGTCCAGCAGGCTGGCGAAGGCCAGGCTCTCGGCCGTGGCCCAGTCGATGTTCTCGCCGGCCGACACCGTCTCGCGACGGGTCTCGATGACGCGCTTCAGCGTCTTGTGCACGTCGACGCTGTTCGGAATGGTGGTCAGGCGGTGGCCGTAGTCGCGCAGCTTGTCCGCCGCGACCGCGGTCTTGCCGCGTTGCTGCTGGTCGTCGCCGGCGTCGACGCCCAGGCCCTTCCACTCGCCGTCCAGCCAGTCGGCCTTCTTGGCCTCGAAGGTCTTGCCGGCGTCGAACTCGGCGTCGAGGAAGGCTTCGAAGCGGGCGATCTCGGCGTCGACCTCGGCCTGGGTGATGACGCCCTCGGCGATCAGGCGCTTGGCGTAGATCTCCAGCGTCGAGGGCTGGTTCTTGATCTTGGCGTACATCAGCGGCTGGGTGAAGGTCGGGTCGTCGCCTTCGTTGTGGCCGAAGCGGCGGTAGCAGAACATGTCCACCACCACGTCCTTGTGGAACTTCTGGCGGTATTCGGTGGCCACCTTGGCGGCGAAGACGACCGCTTCGGGGTCGTCGCCGTTGACGTGGAAGATCGGCGCCTGAACCATCAGGGCCACATCCGACGGATAGGGCGAAGAGCGCGAGTTGCGCGGCGCCGTCGTAAAGCCGATCTGGTTGTTGATGACGAAGTGCAGGGTGCCGCCGGTGCGGTAGCCCTTCAGCCCCATCAGGGCGAAGCATTCAGCGACCACGCCCTGGCCGGCGAAGGCGGCGTCGCCGTGGATCAGCAGAGGCGCGACCTTGGAGCGGTCCAGCACCCATTCGGCGTCCGGCTTGCCCAGGTTGACCTCGGCCTCGCGAATGTCGAACGCCTGCTTGGCGCGCGACTTGCCCAGGACGACCGGGTTGACGATCTCGAGGTGCGAGGGGTTGGCGGTCAGCGACAGGTGGACGCTGTGGCCGTCGAACTCACGGTCCGACGAGGCGCCCATGTGGTATTTGACGTCGCCCGAGCCTTCGATGTCCGAGGGGACGGAAGAACCGCCCTGGAACTCGTGGAAGATGGCCTTGTAGGGCTTGCCCATGACCGCGGCCAGAACGTTCAGGCGGCCGCGGTGCGCCATGCCGAGCACGATCTCGTCGACGCCCAGGGCGCCGCCGCGCTTGATCACCTGCTCCAGCGCCGGGACCATGGCTTCGCCGCCGTCCAGACCGAAGCGCTTGGTGCCGGGGAAGCGTTTGTGCAGGAAGCGTTCGAAGCCCTCGGCCTCGACCAGCTTCTTGAAGATGGCCAGCTTGCCTTCCTTGGTGAAGGCGTTCTGGGCGTATTTGTCCGGGCCCTCGATGCGCTGTTGCAGCCAGGCTTTTTCTTCCGGTTCGGCGATGTGCATGAACTGCACGCCGATATTGCCGCAGTAGGTGCGGCGCAGCAGCTCGATCACCTGGCGCAGCGAGCCGGTCTCCAGACCCAGCACGCCGTCGAGATAGATCGGACGGTCCATGTCGGCTTCGGTGAAGCCATAGAATTCAGGCGTCAGCTCCGGGTTCTGAACCGGCGGCTCAATGCCCAGCGGGTCCAGGTTCGCCTGCAGGTGGCCGTTCACGCGATAAGAGCGGATCAGCATCAGGGCGCGGATGGAGTCGTGGGCGGCCGCGCGCACATCGGCGGCCGAAACACCGGCGCCGGCTGCAGCCGGAGCCGGGCGCGCGCCGGGCTTGCCGGCGGCCTTGGGATCGGCCTTGGGGGCGGGCCAGCGACCATCGAACACGGCGGTCTCTTCGGTCGGCTCGGTCGCGCCCGAACGGCCCCAGGAGCCGGCGGCGGCCGACTGCTTCACCAGGTCGGCGTTGTCCTTCAACTGATCGAAGAAGGCGCGCCATTCCCCCGATACCGAGCCGGGGTCCGAGGCCCATTTTTCGTGCAGGTCCTCAATGAAGGCCGCGTTCGCGCCATAGAGGAAGGAGGTCTCGGCAAAGACCTGGTTCAGCCGACCCGCATCGTCCGCCATTTTTCTTTCAATCGTCCCTTTACAACCGCCCGCGCACAGCCGCGCGGAGAGCAGCGCCGTTCATATAGGCCCTGTTTCCTTACTGGTCATGACCGAAGGGAGGCGGAGCGGGTGGAATTTGGTCGATTCCGCAAGAAAAAACGCCTCCGGACGATTCCGGAGGCGTTACAAAAGGTCACACGGCGCGAAAAACGTCCCCGAAACGCGGATCGACTAGACTTTCGTCCAATCCGCCCCGCTTAGCGCCAAACCCACCTTGAGTGAATCCGGCGCTCAAGCAACGAGCGACCGCGTCGCGAGCGTTAGCGTCGCGCCTCCAAGGAGGCGCTGCTGAAGGGTTTAACCCTTCAGCACTTCAACCAAGGTCGTGCCCAGACGCGCGGGCGACGGCGAGACGCGGATGCCCGCAGCCTCCATCGCGGCGATCTTGGATTCCGCATCGCCCTTGCCGCCCGAGACGACAGCGCCGGCGTGGCCCATGGTGCGGCCCTTGGGCGCCGTGCGGCCCGCGATGAAGCCGGCCATCGGCTTCTTGCGGCCCTTCTTGGCTTCGTCGATCAGGAACTGGGCGGCGTCTTCTTCGGCCGCGCCGCCGATTTCGCCGATCATGATGATGGACTCGGTGGCGTCGTCAGCCAGGAACATTTCCAGCACGTCGATGAACTCGGTGCCCTTGACCGGGTCGCCGCCGATGCCGACGGCCGTGGTCTGGCCCAGGCCTTCGTTGGTGGTCTGGAACACGGCTTCATAGGTCAGCGTGCCCGAGCGCGAGACGATGCCGACGTTGCCCTTCTTGAAGATCGAGCCCGGCATGATGCCGATCTTGCACTCTTCCGGGGTCAGGACGCCGGGGCAGTTCGGGCCCAGCAGGCGCGAGTTGGAGCGGTCCAGGCGGGCCTTGACGCGAACCATGTCCTGCACCGGGATGCCCTCGGTGATGCAGGTGATGAAGGGGATCTCGGCCTCGATGGCTTCGATAATGGCGTCGGCCGCGCCTGCCGGCGGGACGTAGATCACCGAGGCGTCGGCGCCGGTGCGCTCCTTGCCTTCGGCGACCGAAGCGAAGATCGGCAGGCTTTCGCCGTGCGAACCGGTCCAGGTCTGGCCGCCCTTGGCCGGATGGATGCCGCCGACCATTTGCGTGCCGTAGTAGGCCAGGGCCTGTTCGGTGTGGAAGCTGCCGGTCTTGCCGGTCAGGCCCTGGACCAGGATCTTGGTGTTCTTGTTAACGAGGATGGACATGTGTCTGTGCTCTGAAATCTGTGTGTCTGCGAGGCGGTCGTCGTTAAGGCCGAGCCTTAGGCGATCGCCGCGACGATCTTCTGGGCGGCGTCGTCCAGGTCATCGGCGGCCGTGATGGCCAGACCCGACTCGTTCAGGATCTTCTTACCCAGCTCGACGTTCGTGCCTTCCAGACGCACGACCAGCGGCACCTTCAGGCCCACTTCCTTCACCGCGGCGACGACGCCTTCAGCGATGACGTCGCACTTCATGATGCCGCCGAAGATGTTGACCAGGATGCCTTCGACCTTGGGGTCGGCGGTGATGATCTTGAAGGCCGCTGCGACCTTCTCCTTCGAGGCGCCGCCGCCGACGTCGCAGAAGTTGGCGGGTTCCTTGCCGTACAGCTTGATGATGTCCATCGTCGCCATGGCCAGACCGGCGCCGTTGACCATGCAGCCGATGTTGCCGTCCAGAGCCACATAGGCGAGGTCCCACTTGGAGGCCTCGATCTCCTTGGCGTCTTCCTCGGTCTCATCGCGCAGGGCGCGGATGTCTTCGTGGCGGTACAGGGCGTTGCCGTCGAACGAGACCTTGGCGTCCAGAACGCGCAGGCGCCCGTTCTCCATGACGATCAGCGGGTTGATCTCGAGCATGTCCATGTCCTTCTCGACGAAGGCCTTGTACAGGATCGGGAACAGCGACTTGCCGTCTTCGGCGGCGTCGCCCGTCAGCTCCAGCGCGGCGTTGATGGCGGCGATGTTCTCGGCGGTCACGCCGGCTTCCGGGTTGATGGCGATGGTGTGGATCTTCTCGGGCGTGGCGTGGGCCACTTCCTCGATGTCCATGCCGCCTTCGGTCGAGACGACGAAGGCGGTTTGACCGACCGAGCGGTCGACCAGCAGCGAGCAGTACAGCTCACGGGCGATGTCGGCGCCGTCTTCGATGTACAGGCGGTTGACCTGCTTGCCGGCCTCGCCCGTCTGGGCGGTCACCAGGGTGTTGCCCAGCATTTCCTTGGCGTGGGCGACGGCTTCCTCGATCGAGAAGGCCAGACGCACGCCGCCCTTGGCGTCGGCGCCCAGTTCCTTGAACTTGCCCTTGCCGCGGCCGCCGGCGTGGATCTGCGACTTCACGACATAAAGCGGGCCAGGCAGTTGCTTGGCGGCGGCTTCGGCCTGGTCGGCCGAGGTGATGGCGACGCCGTCCGCAACCGGGGCGCCGTAGCCCTTGAGGACCTGCTTGGCCTGATACTCGTGAATGTTCATGTTGGACCCGCGCCGTTCTGAGGGAGGTTTGTGGAAACTTTGGCCGCGCTTATAGGCGTCGCGCCTTCGCCAGCGCAACCGCCTGTCTGTTTATGGCCTCACAAGGATTTTCTAATGCCGGGCGGCGGCCCCGCGCCGCCCCCGCCCAGACTGTTTTTCAGGCGGTCAGTCGACCCAGTCGTTCTTCAGCGTCCGCGAGGCGCAGATGAACAGGGCCGAGGACAGCAGGTAGAAGCCCATGCCGGTATAGATGGCCCAGCGCAGGCTCTCCTCCCCGAAGGTCGGACGCAGCAGGTCGCTCATCCAGCCGAAATAATAGATGCCGACGGCGATCCCCAGCAGGTTGTTGATCAGCAGGAACAGGGCCGAGGCCGTGGTCCGCATCGACGGCCCGCCCAGATGCTGCACCGCCGCCGTGATCGGCCCCAGCCACACCAGGTTCAGCCCCGTGGGGATCAGGAAGATCGCGAAGGCCAGAGCCAGGGAGGCGAAGCCGTTGGGGTCCGAGCCCGGCATGACGGCGCCGACCACCGCGCCTGAGTTCATCGCCAGGATGAAACAGGGCACCGAGATCAGGAAGGCGATCGCCGGCGTCAGCGGATAGGCCGACTTGGACTTCTTGCCCAGGCGATCCGCCATCGACCCGCCCAGCCAGATGCCCGCCACCCCGCCGACCAGGACGATGGCCGAGTAATACCAGGCGGTCTGCGACAGGCTCAGACCGAAGCTGCGCATGAAGAAGCTGGGCAGCCAGGCGGCGACGCCGTAGCCGCACACCGACGAGGCCGCCGCGCCGAACGACAGCAGCCAGAAGCTGGGCTTGGGCGCCAGGGTGCGCACCACCTGCATGAAGGGCGGCGCCTTGGGCGCCTCGACGGGCGCTGCAGTCGGCGCAGAGGGCTCCACGTCCAGGCCGCCGCGCTTGGGATCCTTGACCGTCAGCCGCAGCACCGGGGCCACCAGCACGCCCAGAATCCCGACGACGATGAAGGCGGTGCGCCAGCCGTAGGTGGCCGCCAGCAGGCCGCCCACGAGCGTGCCCGCCGCCATGCCCAGCGGAATGCCGAAAGCGTAGGCCGCCAAGGCCCGCGCCCGCTGCGATTTGGGAAAATAGTCCGAAATCAGGGAATAGGCCGGAGCCACCCCGCCCGCCTCGCCGATGCCCACGCCCATCCGGCACAGGAACAGAGAGCCGAAGCCGCCCGCCACGCCGCACAGGGCGGTGAAGCCGGACCAGATGGTCAGGGCGCCGGTCATGATCCACACCCGGCTGAAGCGGTCCGCCAGCCAGGCGATGGGGATCGCCAGGGTCGAATACAGCAGGGCGAAAGCCAGGCCGCCCAGCAGGCCGAACTGAGTGTCGCTGAGGTTGAACTCCGCCTTCAGCGGCGCGGCCAGGATGCCGATGATCTGCCGGTCCAGGAAGTTCAGCATATAGATGAGGATCAGGATCCCCAACACATAGTAGCGATAGCCCGGCGAAGCGGCGCGGGCGTCGACCGCCGCTGCTTCGGCCTTGGCCGCTCCGATCTCACTCATGGACGTTCCCCGACTGGTTTGCTGTCCCGCGACGGTAACGGCCTGGCCGCCCCGCGCCATGGAAAAAAGAAGGGCGGCGGCTCCAGCGAACCGCCGCCCGTGATCAGATGATCAGGCGTTCAGGAGAAAAAACCCGATCAGAACTTGTACTGCAGCGACGCCGTGACGGTGCGCGGCGGGCCGTAGTAGCCGATCAGGGAGTCGTTGTAGGCCGCGCCCGCGAAGTTGTAGGCGCCGACGCGGTATTCCTCATCGGTCAGGTTCTTGCCGTGCAGGCCGACGGTCCACTTGTTGCTGGGGTCCGTCCACACGACCGACAGGTCCACCAGGGCGAAGGCGTCCTGGTCCAGCACCGGGTTGGGGAACTCGAACTGGCTGTAGTCATCGCGGTAGCTGACCGAGGGCGTCACCGCCAGCGAGCCGCCGGCCACTTCGCCGAGCCACGTCAGGCCGAAGTAGCCGGTCCACTTGGGCGCATTCTGCAGCACGACCAGGTCGGAGATATCCTCGTACTTCTGGGTGGTCAGGTTGTAGCGCAGGAACTGCTCGAACTTGGAGTCCAGGTAGCCGACGGCGAAGTTGGCCGTCAGGCTGTCGGTCAGGATCAGAGAGCCTTCGACTTCAACCCCGTAGAACTTGGACGAACCGACGTTGTCGACGAAGCTGGCGATGCCGCCCACGGCCGGAACCTGGGTGGTGACCTGCTGGTCCTGGTACTCGTTGTAGAAGACGGCCGAGGCGAAGCTCAGGCGACGGTCGAAGGCCGAACCCTTCAGGCCGATTTCATACGAGTCGACCGTTTCCGGCTGGTAGCCGTTGACCGTGTTCGGCGTCAGGATGGCGTCGCCGCGCATATCGAAGCCGCCCGACTTATAGCCCTTGGAATAGGAGGCGTAGCCGGTGATGCGGTCCGAGAAGTCGTAGGACAGCGAGGCCTTGGGCGTGAACTGATCGAAGCTGTTCGAGCGCGTGTAGTCGGTGCGCAGCAGGATCGGGGCGCGCGCCGCGCCGCCCAGCAGCGGGCTGCGGGTCGCGCCCAGATAGTTGGCGCGGAACACGTGGCCGGTCTTGTCGTCGACCGTATAGCGTGCGCCCAGGCCCAGGTGCAGACGATCGGTCAGGTCCAGGTTGATGTCGGTGAACAGCGCGATGCTGGTCGTCTTCACGTAGCCGGCCGTGCCGATGACGATGCCGAAGTTCTGGGCGATGGTATCGAAGGCGCCCGAGGCGGTGCCGTCCAGGTAGAAGATCCCCGCCACGCCCTGGATGCGGTCGGTGCTGAACAGCGCCTGGAATTCCTGGGTGAACTGGTGGTCGCCGTAGATGGCCGGCACGTCCAGCGTCGGCGCCGGCGTGTTGTCGAAGTCGATCAGGGTGTCGGTGTCGCCCGAGCGATAGGCGGTGATCGACTTGACCGTCCACACGTCGTTGAGGTCGACCTGAGCCGTCAGCGAGACGCCTTCAGTGGTGACCTTGTTGCGGTCGCCCAGGCCAGCGTAGGTGTCATAGACGCTGCCCGGAACGCCGGCGCCGGGGCCGACCCCGGCCTTCTCGCGGTGGCCGTGACGCGGGTTCGAGCGGTCCTCGACGCGATCATAGGCCAGGCGGAAGAAGGTGTTGTCGGTGGGCTGGAACTCGACGCTGACGCGGCCGGCCAGGACATCCTTGTCGTAGTGCTCGGCGCCCGTGTTCAGGTTCTCGCCGTAGCCGTCGCGGTTGTAGCTGGCGACGGCGCCGCCGATGCGCAGCTTGTCGGTCACCGGCATCGAGCCCTGGGCCAGCAGATCGATCTGGTTGTAGCTGCCGTAAGCGCCGCGCAGCGTCAGCTCCGGCGCGTCAGGGTCCAGACGCGACGTGACGTATTTGATGGCGCCGCCGACCGTGTTGCGGCCGTACAGCGACCCCTGCGGCCCGCGCAGGACCTCGATGCGCTCGATATCGAAAATGTCCAGCACGGCGCCTTGCGGGCGCGCCACATAGACGTCGTCGACATACAGGCCCACGCCGGGCTCGAAGCCCCACAGCGGGTCTTGCTGGCCGATGCCGCGAATGAAGGAAATCAGGGTCGAGTTGGACCCGCGCGCCACCTGAACGGTCGCGTTGGGCGTCTGCTGCTGCAGGGCGGTGATGTCCGAAGCGCCGGTCTGCTCCAGGCGCTCGGCGCTCATGGCCGACACCGACACCGGCACGTCCTTCAGCGCTTCGTCACGGCGGCGCGCGCTGACGATGATGTCGTCGACAGTCGAGGCCTGCGCCTCCATGGCCGGAGCCTGTTGCGCCTGCGCGGCCGAAGCCATCACGCCGAAGGCGGCGCCCGCCAGAAGGGCGGTTTTCACGAGTCTGTTCATTTCAATCCCAATCATGTTTCCGGCCCGATCGACGCTTTTATTCAGCGTTCAATGATTTTCAGCATAGGTGACCGGGTTTCGGCCGACTGTCAAACGGCCAAGCCTGATTTGCGTCACGGAAAGGCCCTCCCTGTGGCGCCGTTGCACTAACCCCCAAAGCGCGACTAGCTTCCGACCATGACGAAGAGCGACCTGCCGCCGCCCCAGATTCCCCCCTCGCCCGCCGCCCCGGCGCGGCGCGGTCGGCCCAAGAAATCCAAGGCGTCCGCCGTTGGAGAGACCCGCGACGCCATCATGAACGCGGCCGAGGACCTGTTTTCCAAGCACGGCTTCTATGGCGTCACCATCCGCGAGGTGGCGCGCGAGGCGGGCGTGGATACGGCCCTGGTCCACTATTATTTCGGGGCCAAGAAGGAGCTGTTCGACTCCGTCTTCAACCGCCGCGCCGAGGTGTGGAACAGCGAGCGCGTCGCCGCCATGGATCGCTACGCCGAGGCGACGGGCCCGGCCATGACGCTGGAAGGCCTGCTCGAAGCCTTCCTGCGCCCGCCTTTCCAGTGGTCGCTGAAGGGCGGGCCGGGATGGAAGCACTACGCCGCCCTGGTGGCCCAGACGAACGCCCAGCCTGCCTTCGGCGGCGAGACCATGGCCCGTTATTTCGACCCGGCCATCCGACGCCTGCTTGAACTGGTCAAACGCATCATGCCGGAGGCGCGGGACGAGCAGCTCTATTGGGCCTGGCACAACCTGTCGGGCGCCCTGACCCTGACGCTGGGCGAGACGGGACGGCTGGATCGCCTGTCCGGCGGCCTGTGCCGGTCAGGCGATCTGGACAGCGCCTGCGACTACATGGTGCGCTTCGCCGCCGCCGGTTTCCGCGCGGTCTGCGGCCCGTCTCAGGACGGTTAGAGCCAGCGTTTCTTGCGGAAGACGAAATAGGGCAGAGCCGCCGACAGGATCATCGCCCCCACCGCCGCCGGATAGCCGTACCGCCAGTGCAGTTCCGGCATGACGTCGAAGTTCATGCCGTAGATCGACGCGATCAGCGTCGGCGGCAGCAGGGCCACGGCCGCGACCGAGAAGATCTTGATGATCTGGTTCTGCTCCAGATTGATCAGGCCCAGGGTGGCGTCCATCAGGAAGGTCACCTTGGAGGACATGGAGACGCTGAGCTCGCTCAACGCCGCCGCGTCCCGCTGCAGCAGACGCACGGTCTGGCGCCCCTCGCGATCGGCCTTGCTCCCGGCCCGCGCGCCCGACACGGCTGCATGATAGGCCAGCAGGCGCTGCAGGCTGGACAGGCTCTCGCGGATCAGGCCCAGGAAGTCGCCCGCCCGGCCGATGTCGCGGATCACGGCCTGAAGGTTGTGGCTCTCCATCGCCTTGGGGTCGCGCTTGCGAAAGATCATCCGCGAGATGGCGTCCAGCTCCAGCCCCTTGGTTTCCAGGGCGTCGGCGTAGCGGTCGATCACCGCCTCGATCAGCCCCATCATCACGGCCTCGCCGCTGGCCAGCCGCTCGCCGGGCTTGTGGGTGGCGTGGGCGATGAAGGTCTGGAAGGAGCGCGGCTGGCCGTAGCTGACCGTCACCAGCCGCCCGCCCTTCAGGATGAAGGTCACCGGCGTCTTGATCGGATCGTGGGTCTCTAGATCCGTCGCCACGGCGGCGATCATGAAGACGCCCCCGTCTTCAGCGTAGAGGCGGGCGGACGGCTCGACATCGTCCATCTCGTCACGGCTGGGGAGGTCGATGCCCGTCAGGATCTCCAGAGCCGCCGCCTCCTGCGCGGTCGGAGAGACAAGATCGATCCAGCAGGCGGGGCCGTGATCCACGGTCGTATCGAGGCGCACGAGCCGATCGGCCCGCCAGTCATAGGCGTTCAGCATGGTTGCTTCCTTTCGCGAGGGCGCTCGCGCGGAAGCGAACGTCCTCAGAGCGTCGAAGAAGTTGAAGACAGACTTCGGTCTTCGGGGTTCATCTGAGGGTTTCCAAAAAGACGCCGCCCCACGACAGGCATCTGGACGGCGCAGGCGTCTTGACCCGTTCGCAAACCAGGGTCAACCGCCCGCCCCTCCGCCAGGACCCGGCGGAGGCTTCAGCATCACCTTTCCGCCCAGCGCCCGCAAAAGCCCCGCCTGATCGAAATCCATGCGCAACACGCGACCTTGCGTCCGCAGCCCGGCTTGCCCCTCGCCTCACACCCACGTAAGTCGCAGGGCCATGACCCAGACCGCCGCGACCGCCCCGCTGATCTGCCCCTCCATCCTGGCCAGCGACTTCTCTCGCCTGGGCGAGGAAATCCGGGCGCTTGAGGCGGCCGGCGCCGACTGGATCCACGTCGATGTCATGGACGGCCATTTCGTGCCCAACCTGACCATCGGCCCGGACGTGGTGAAGGCCCTGCGCCCGCACACCAGCCTGCCGTTCGACGTGCACCTGATGGTCGCCCCGGTCGACAACTGGCTGGAGGCCTATCGCGCGGCGGGCGCCGACATCATGAGCGTCCATCCCGAAAGCGGCCCCCACGTCCACCGCACGCTCGGCCACATCCGCCAACTGGGCGCCAAGGCGGGCCTCGTCTTCAATCCGGCCACGCCATTGAGCGTGCTGGAAGAGGCGGTCGAACTGGTCGATCTGGTGCTGATCATGTCGGTCAATCCAGGCTTCGGCGGTCAGAAATTCATCGAGACCTCGCTGCGGAAGATCGAGCGCGCCCGCGCCATCCTCGACCGCGCCGGATCAAAGGCGCACCTGCAAGTGGACGGCGGGGTGGTCGCCGCCAACGCCGGGGCCTGCGTCGCCGCCGGGGCCGATGCGCTGGTCGCCGGCTCCTTCGTCTTCAAGGGCGGGCCGGACGCCTATGCCGCCAACATCCAGGCCCTGAAGGCCCCCGCCGCGTGAGCCCCCTCGGCCCCTTCGCCCCGCGCGACAGCGACGTCCCCCTGGCCGAAGGGCACATCCCCGGCCTGAAGGGCGCCCCGATGCGGACCCCCGTGCGCCCCGCCTCCGGCGCCCGACCGGACCCGCGCCTGTGGGCCTCGGTCGCCAAGGGGCTGGTGGCGCGCCAGGCGTGGATCGAACTGTACGGCCTGCCCGGCTACGGCCTGACGCTGGGCGGTCCGACCGCCGAGGGTTTCGCCGTCAGCCCGCGCGACTTCCGCCCCCTGCCCGAAGAGGCGCCACGTCCCCTGCTGTCGGGCAAGCTGACGCTGGCGGGCCTGAGCCTGGACGCCGGAACCCCGGCCGAGCTGTGGAACAGCCCCACGCCCAGCCGCGCCTTCGCCGTCGAGCTGCACAGCTTCAACTGGCTGCCCGCCATGATGGCACAGGGCGATCGCGGCGTGCGCGAAGTCCTGGCCCTGACCCTGGCCTGGCATGAGGTCTTCAGCCGCTGGTCGCCCTTTTCCTGGGATCCGGACATTCTGGCCCGCCGCGTCTATCACCTGGCCTGCGCCGGACGGCGGCTGGCGGGCGCAGCGACCGAGGTCGAGCGCCTGAAGCTGACCGACATCCTGGCCCATCAGGCGCGCCAGCTGCTGCGGCCGCCCGGCGGGATCCTGGGCCGGGCCGAGCGTCTGACCGCCGCCGCCGTCGCGGGATGCGCCCTGACCGGCAAGGCCGGCGCCGCCATCCGCAACAAGGCCCTGAAACGTCTGCCCGCCGCCCTGACCGCCACGGTCGCCCCCGACGGCGCCCACGCCTCGCGCGCGCCGGAAAGGGGGCTGGAGCTGCTGCTCGACCTGCTGACGCTGGACGACGCCCTGGCCCAGCTGTCCGAAGTCACGCCCGAGCAGGTGGCCGAGGCCATTTCGCGCCTGACGATGGCCTTGCGCCTGCAGACCCTGCCCGATCGGAAGCTGGCCGTGTTTCAGGGCGGCGGCCCCTCCACGCCTGAGCGCATCGCCGCCGCCCGCGCGCATGACGACGCCCCCGCCGCCCCGCCCAGCGGCGTGGTCGGCGGCCTGCTGCGCGTCTCCAGCCCTCTGCTGACCGTCGTGGTCGATGTCGAGGCCCCGGCGCGCAACGCCTGGTCGGCCGCCGCCTGCGGCCAGCCCGCGGCCCTGGAGGTCGTCTGCGGCCGAGACCGCCTATTCACCTCGGCGGGATGGACGCCGCGCGCCCTGGACCGACAGGCCCTGCGCCTGACGCCGGGCGCCTCGACCCTGACGCTGGGCGAACAGCCTCTGGCCGAGCCTCTGGCGGGCTGGAAGGGCGAGCTGCTGGGCCCGCGCCTCGTCGGCCCCGCCCTGCACGTCACGCGCCAGCATCAGGAAGGCGACGGCGCGGTCTGGCTGGAGGTCGAGCACGACGGCTGGATGGCGCAGTACGGCCTGATGCACCAGCGCCGCCTCTACATCGACCAGCGGCTGGACGAACTGCGCGCCGAGGAGCGGCTGCACCCGCCCGAAGGCCGCCCCGAAGCGACCCGGGCCATCGCCGCCCCCTACGCCCTGCGCTTCCAGCTGGAGCCGGGGGTCCAAGCCTCGCTGGCCCGCGACCGCCGCTCCATCCTGCTGCGCGGCCCGTCCGGACGCGGCTGGTGGTTCCGCAGCGACGGCCCCGACGTAGCCATCGAGCCCGCCGTCCACATCGACGAAGGCCTGACCCGCCGCTCCTTGCAGATCGTCGTGCGCGGCTCGGCCCGCACCGACGCCGAAACCAAGGTCCGCTGGAAGCTGAGCCCGGCCGGCGCGAGCGGCGATCCCGAGTAAGGGCTGACGCCGTGTCCCGTTGGTGCTAGAGGCCCGCCATCTCCCCGCCCCAGCCGTAAACGGACGCCGCCCATGCCCGCCGCTCCCGACTTTCCGCCCGCCCCGGACGCGATCAAGCCCGTCCGCGCCCTGATCTCCCTGTCGGACAAGGCGGGGCTGGAAGACGCCGCGCGCACCCTGGCGGGGCTGGGCGTCGAGCTGGTCTCGACCGGCGGCACCAAGGCGGCGATCGCGGGCTTCGGCCTGCCGGTCAAGGATGTGGCCGACCTGACCGGCTTCCCGGAGATGATGGACGGCCGGGTCAAGACCCTGCACCCGGTCGTGCACGGCGGCCTGCTGGGCGTGCGCAACGCCCCGGCCCACGCCGCCGCCATGACCGAGCACGGCATCGGCCCGATCGACATCGTCTGGATCGATCTCTATCCGTTCGAGAAGACCTTGGAATCCGGCGGCGGCTTTGAAGCGGCCATCGAGAACATCGACATCGGCGGCCCGGCCATGATCCGCTCGGGCAGCAAGAACCACGGCCACGTCGCCGTCGCCGTGGACGCCGAGAGCATCGGCCTGATCGTCGAGGCGCTGAAGGCCGACGGAACGACCACGCTGGCGCTGCGCAAGCAGTTGGCCGCCCGCGCCTTCGCCCGCACCGCCGCCTATGACGCCGCCGTGTCGTCGTGGTTCGCCGGTCAGCTGGAAGACGCCGCCCCGGCGCGCAAGGCGATCGCCGGTTCGCTGGCGCAAACGCTGCGCTATGGCGAAAACCCGCACCAGACCGGCGCCTTCTACCGCACCGGCGAGAAGCGCCCTGGCGTGGCCTACGCCACCCAGATCCAGGGCAAGGAGCTGGGCTACAACAACATCGCCGACGCCGACGCCGCCTATGAGCTGGTCGCCGAGTTCGAGGCCCCGGCCTGCGTCATCGTCAAGCACGCCAACCCCTGCGGCGTGGCCGTCGGCCACACCCTGTCGGAGGCCTACGCCCGCGCGCTGGAATGCGACGCCGTGTCGGCCTTCGGCGGCGTCATCGCCGTCAACCGCCCGCTGACGGGCGAGGACGCCCGCGCCATCACCGGCATCTTCACCGAGGTGGTCATCGCGCCGGGCGCGGACGACGAGGCCAAGGAAGTCTTCGCCGCCAAGAAGAACCTGCGCCTGCTGATCACGAATGGTCTCCCTGACCCGCACGGCCCGGGCGAGGTGTTCCGCTCGGTGGCCGGCGGCTTCCTGGTGCAGTCGCGCGACCGCTCGCTGATCAAGCCGGAAGACCTGAAGATCGTCACGCGCCGCCAGCCGACGCCGGCCGAGATCCAGGACATGCTGTTCGCCTTCACCGTGGCCAAGCACGTCAAGTCCAACGCCATCGTCTACGCCAAGGACGGCCAGACGGCGGGCATCGGCGCGGGCCAGATGAACCGTCGCGACAGCGCCCGCATCGCCGCCATCCGCGCCAAGGAAGCCGGCGAGGCCAAGGGTCTGGCCCATTCGCTGGCTGAAGGCTCGGCCTGCGCGTCCGAAGCCTTCTTCCCCTTCGCCGACGGCCTGCTGGAAGCCGTCGCCGCCGGGGCCACGGCGGTGATCCAGCCGGGCGGCTCGATCCGCGACGAGGAAGTCATCGCCGCCGCCGACGAACGCAACATCGCCATGGCCTTCACCGGCGTGCGGGTGTTCAGGCACTGATAGACCGCTAAGGCAGGCGGCGCGGCCGCCTGCTGCTTGAGCGGGTTTGCAACCTTTAAGGCGGTGGAGGCGCGCCGCGCCTCGCCGACCCTGTCGCCGGCGGCCCGCGCCGCCCGCTCCGCGGGGAGCGAGCGGGCTTTGCTGTATCAGCCGTGGGCGGCGTGGCCCTTGCCCCCGTTCGACGGGCGACGACGACGCGGGCGGCGCTGCAGTTCGCCGACCGGCTTGGGCTCGGCGGACGGCGCTGCGCGCACCGACGAGCGGGCGCGATCGCCCGCCATCGGATCGTAGACCGGCGCCGCGCGCTCAACCGCAGGCGCGCCGTTGCGGCCGCGACGCTGGCGGTGCGGCTGACCGCCGGCCTCCTGCTTGACGCCTTCACGGTGCGGGTTGCGGCCGCCGCGACCACGCCCGCCCCGACCTTCGCCGTCCGAGCGGCCTTCACGTTCAGGCAGGGTCGCCTTCTTGGCCACGCCCGCCGCCATGATGGAGGCGTCCAGCTGGGCCAGCGCCTTGTCGTTGCGGCGGTCGATCGCGGGGATCTTCTGGCGCGTGACCTTCTCGATGTCCTTCAGCAGCTTCATCTCGTCGCCGGCGACGAAGCTGATGGCGGTGCCGTCCTTGCCCGCTCGGGCCGTACGGCCGATGCGGTGGACATAGGCTTCCGGCACATAGGGCAGCTCGAAGTTCACCACGTGGGTGACCTTGTCCACGTCGATGCCGCGCGCGGCGATGTCGGTGGCGACCAGGACGCGCAGCTTGCCGTTCTTGAAGGCCTCAAGCGCGCGCTCGCGTTGCGGCTGGCTCTTGTTGCCGTGGATGGCGCCGGCCTCGACGCCGCCCGCCTCCAGATAGGCCGCGACCTTGTCGGCGCCGTGCTTGGTCTTGGTGAAGACCAGGCAGCGCGTATAGGCGGGGTCGGAGAACAGCTCGGTCAGCAGGGCGCGCTTCTTGCCCTGTTCGACCCAGATCACCGACTGCTGGATGCGCTCGACCGTGGTGGCCTGCGGCGTGACCTGGACCTTGACCGGGTCCTTCAGCAGCTCGCCCGCCAGCTTGCCGATCTCCGACGGCATGGTGGCCGAGAAGAACAGGTTCTGACGCTTGGCCGGGATGCGGCTGACGATCTGGCGGATCGGCTTGATGAAGCCCAGGTCCAGCATCTGGTCGGCCTCGTCCAGGACGAAGATCTCGGTCTGCGACAGGTCCAGCGTCTTCTGCTGCAGGTGGTCCAGCAGGCGGCCGGGCGCCGCGACCAGCACGTCAAGCCCCTGTTGCAGGGCGCGTTCCTGCGGGCCGTATTTCACGCCGCCGAAGATGACGGCCACGCGGAAGCCCAGGTGGGCGCCGTATTGCTTGAAGCTGTCGGCGATCTGGGTCGCCAGTTCGCGCGTCGGGCTCAGGACCAGGCAGCGCGTGGTGCGCGGCTTGGGCGCCACGCGGTTCTCGGCCAGGCGATGCAGGATCGGCAGGGCGAAGGCCGCCGTCTTGCCGGTGCCGGTCTGGGCGATGCCCAGCAGGTCCTTGCCCTTCATCACGTCGGGGATGGACTTGGCCTGGATCGGCGTCGGCTTCTCGTAGCCGGTTGCGGCCAGGGCGGTCAGCAGAGCCTTGTTCAGGCCCATGGATTCAAAAGTAAGAGTGTCGCTCACGTCTGTCTTTCACGAACGGCGGCGCGCGCGGCTGGACGAACCAGACCTTCACAAAAGGGCGCACGTCGCCTGCCCGAAATCGGGCGGGGAACGGGCGCCGCCCCGCGTGTATGGACGACGTATGAAATCGAATGATCCGGCCGCTCGACAGACAGGCCTTCCGGTCAGGGAAGCCCAAACACGCGCTGGAACGCGCCGGTCACCGCATTGTGCGATGCAGCGCAGATGGACCTCAATAGCGGCCAAGTCAAGGCGAACCCGCCGAAAGCCTACAGCAGGTTGACCGCCAGATTGACCGCCAGGGCCAGGATCACCGTGTTGAACAGCCAGGCCAGGATGCTGTGGACGGTGGCGATGCGGCGCAGGCGCTGGCTGGAGATCTGCACGTCGGCGGTCTGGTTCGCCACGCCGATGATCAGGGCGAAGTGCAGGAAGTCCCAATAGTCGGCGTCGTCCTCGCCGGGGAACATCAGCCCTTGGCGGTCGCCCTGGCCGGTCCCGGCCGGCGCATAGAATTCATGGGCGTAATGCAGGGCGAAGATGGTCTGCACGAACAGCCAGCTGAGGGCGATGGTGGCCACGGTCAGCGTCGCCGCCGTCGCCGTTGGCTTGCCCCCCGAGGCCGCCATCAAGACGATGACGAAGACGCTGGCCCCCGCCGCCAACAGGCTGAGCGGCAGAACCGCCCTGCCCGCCTGGTCCATTTCCGCCGCCCGCGCGCGGATGGTCGCCACCGATCGGGTTCGGCTGAGCCGCACGAAGGTCAGCAGCAGAAAGGCCGCCACGCCCGCGTCCCACGCGACCGCCAGCCGCATCGGCCAGCCCCAGGTTACGGGCGAAACGGCGCTCGCGGCCGCCATGACCGCCAGGCCCAACCACAGGGCCAAATGCAGACGAAAGAGGCGGGCGACCGACTTCATGACGGCATGATTGCGCGGTTCCGCACGGAACGGCCAGAGCTGAGCCGCCGGAGTTCCGCCATCAGCTCTTCCAGCGCAGCACCGTCTCCTTGATCGGATTGACGAAGGCGCGGCCCTCGGCGCGGCTCTTCAGCCATTCGCGCTTCAGCTGCTGATACCATTTCGCCTGTTTGTCGGCGTCGTCGATCCAGATCAGGGCCGGGTCGTATTTCAGCCCCTCGTTCTGCAGGTTCACCATGCCGCCGTCCTGCTTGAGGAAGGCGACGACGCCCATGCGCAGGAAGGGCTTGGCGATGCCGAACACCCAGTGGTCGGACCAGAAGATCTGGGTGATGCGGGTCTTGGTCTCGCTCACCGGCGTCAGGCAGGTCAGGGCCAGCACCTGCTTGGCGCCGACCTGGATATGCTCCCAGCGGTAGCCCGGCAGGCGGAAGGTGATCTCGGTCGCGGGCGCCCCGCCCAGCACCTTGTACAGGCGGCTGTTCGAGGACGGCGCATGGCGCACCATGGCCCAGCCGAAGTCGACCGGGGCGAAGGTTTTGGCCTTCTCGTGCATGGAATGCTCCGAGCGCCACCACCACTGCTGGTGGACATAGGGGCCGTGGGCGGGGTCCATCAGGCCGACGACAGCGTGGTCGATATGGCTGTCGAAATCCATCGCCTCGACCAGGCGCGGCTGGCCGACGGCGCCGGGGAACAGCGGCGGTTCCTGATCCGGCTCGGACGGGTTGCGCGCGTCGGCCGCCATCCAGACGAAGACCATGCCCTGACTTTCGCGCACCGGATAGGAGCGGACCTTGATGCGGTTCGCCTCGAACGCCTGATCCTCGACCAGCGACGGAATGGCCGCGCACACCCCATCGGGACGGAAGCGCCAGCCGTGATAGGGGCACTCGATCGTCTCGCCCTCGCCCGGCTTCTCGACCAGGCGCCCGGCCGACAACGGCGCCGCGCGGTGGGGGCAGATGTCGCGCATGCCATAGACCTCCCCCGCGCGAGTGCGGCCGATCAGCACCGGCTCGCCCATAATCTCATAGCGCTTCAGGCTGGCCACCGGCACGTCGCGCGCCAGGGCGACGAGATACCAGGCGTCGGTGATGAAGCCCTTGCCGAAAGCGGTCGGCGGGGCTTTCGCTTCTGGAGCAGTAGAGGGTGCGGGCGCGGCGTCTGCAGTCATGGCCGCCTTGTAGCAGCAGGGACG
Source organism: Brevundimonas sp. M1A4_2e (assembly GCF_053345555.1). Classification (NCBI taxonomy): domain Bacteria; kingdom Pseudomonadati; phylum Pseudomonadota; class Alphaproteobacteria; order Caulobacterales; family Caulobacteraceae; genus Brevundimonas; species Brevundimonas sp. M1A4_2e. Next base: position 197,545 of record NZ_JBKFAI010000003.1, read on the forward strand.
GTCAGCCGTCCAAAGGCCATTCCCTTCCTCAGCCGATGAATTAATCTGCCTCAAATTCTCTTTGGGAGAGACGCCTTGATCCGCACCGCCTCCACCGCCTTTTTCGGCGCCGCCGCCCTGTTGCTGGCCGCCGCTCCCGCCGTGGCTCAGGACGGCCATGTCAATCACGCGGCCCACGGCGCGGCGCACGCCGCCTTCGCCTCCGACCGCCTCAGCGTCCGCGTCGACGGACCGGAAGGCGCGCCCGACCTGATCCTGATCCCCGGCCTGTCGTCCTCGCCCGCGGTTTGGCAGGGGACGGTCGATCACCTGGCCGGGCGCTATCGCGTCCACCGCATCCACGTCGCCGGTTTCGCGGGCGCCGCGCCTCAAGCCAACGCCCAGGGCGACGCGCCCCAACCGGTCGGCGCCCCCGTGGCCGAGGACATCGCCCGCTACATCCGCGAACAGCATCTGAACAAGCCCGCCGTCGTCGGCCATTCCATGGGCGGGACCATGGGCATGATGCTGGCCGCGCGTCACCCCGATCTGGTCGGCAGGCTGATGGTCGTGGACATGATCCCCTTCATGGGCGCCATGTTCGGCGCGCCCGGCGCGACGGCCGAGAGCGTGACCCCCGTCGCCGATCAGATCTGGATCGCCCAGTCGACCAGCCCGCGCGAGGCCTACGTCGCCCAGGCCACAGCCTCCATCAACGGCATGATCAACACCGAAAGCCGCCGCGAAGAGGCGTTGAAAGACATGCGGGCCAGCGACCAGAAAGTCTCGGCCGCCGCCTTCCGCGAACTGGTGACCACCGACCTGCGACCCGAATTGGCCAAGATCACCGCCCCGACCGAGGTGCTCTACGTCAAGTTCAACGACGCCCGCATGACCGATGCGATCACCGACGCCATCTATCAGATGTCGTTCGCGACCCTGCCCGGCGCCAGGCTGAAGCGCATCGACGACAGCGCCCACTTCATCATGTTCGACCAGCCCGACGCCTTCCATGGCGCGCTGGACGCCTTCCTGGCCAAGTGAGCCATCCGGCTGCGGATCGGATCGTCGGCCTCTATCAGGACAAGGCCGCCGACTGGATTCGCGACCGGGGCGTCGTGCTGCGCCGGGATGAAGGCGACTGGAACGAAGCCGCCTGGCTGGACCGCTTCACGCAGGGCTGGCCGCGCGGCGCCCGGGTTCTGGACGTCGGCTGCGGCTCGGGCTGGCCCATGGGCGCCGCCCTGCTGGAGCGCGGGTTCGAGGTCGTCGGCCTCGACGCCTCGCCCGGCCTGATCGCCCATGCGCGCGAGACCTTGCCTGGCGGCGACTGGCGTATCGGCGACATGCGCGACGCCTTGCCGGACGACGCTTTTCACGGCGTTCTGGCCTGGCACAGCCTGTTCCACCTGACTCCGGAAGCGCAAACAGCGGTTCTGCCCGCCCTGGCCGCCCGTGTCACGCCCGGCGGCCGGCTGATGTTCACTGCCGGACCCGCCCACGGCGAGGCGATCGGCGAGTGGCGCGGCGAAGCCCTCTATCACGGCAGCCTGGCCCCTGAGGCGTATCGCGCCGCGCTGACCAGGGCCGGACTGGCGGTGGAGAACGGCGGCGGGAACGGCGTCTGGCTGGCCCGCCGCGCCATTCTTTCGGCGAAATAGGCGCACACGCTGGCGTGATCGAAAACGGGGGCGTTTTCGCCGGCGACGGGAACGGCTAGGGTCCACGTCGCTGGCATAGAGGGATGTTCATGGCGCGCAACGACCGCGGACCCGACCGCAACGAGCAGGGTGGAGCACGCCCGCGCCGAACCGTCGTCGGCCGCCTATTCTACTGGGGCGCGGTGCTGGCCGTCTGGGGCCTGATCTTCGCCGTGGTCTTCCTGGCCGTCTTTGCGCGCGACCTGCCGGACACCTCCAGCCTGTATGAAGTCGATCGCCAGCCCTCGATCACCTATCTGGACCGCTCCGGCGCCCTGATCGCGGTGCGCGGCACCCAGATGGCGCCGCCGGTCGATCTGGACGCCCTGCCCGACTACGTCCCCGCCGCCTTCGTGGCGATCGAGGATCGCCGCTTCTATCACCACCCCGGTTTCGATCCGATCGGCATGAGCCGGGCCATGGCCTCGAACCTGAGGGCCGGGCGCGTGGTTCAGGGCGGCTCGACCATCACCCAGCAGCTGGCCAAGAACCTGTTCCTGACGCCTGATCAGAACATGAAGCGCAAGGTGCAGGAGCTGATCCTGGCCGTGTGGCTGGAGATGAAGTTCTCCAAGAAGGAAATCCTCGCCCTGTATCTGAACCGCGTCTATTTCGGCGCGGGCGCCTACGGCATCGAATCCGCCTCGCAGCGCTATTTCGACAAGAGCGCCGACAAGCTGACGGTCGGCGAGGCCGCCCTGCTGGCAGGCCTGCTGAAGGCGCCCTCGCGCTATTCCCCCGTCTCCGAAAGCGAGCGCGCCGCGACACGCGCCAACGTCGTGCTGAACGAAATGGTTGAGGTCGGCGCCATCACCCCGGCCCAGCGCGAGGCCGCCGTGGCCGAGCCGGTGCGGGTGTCCAAGACCCTGGCCAGCCAGCACGCCCAATACTTCATCGACTGGCTGGACAAGCAGATCCGCACCCTGGTCGGCGAACCGACCGAGGACATGGTGGTCGAGACGACGCTGGACCTGACGCTGCAAACCGACGCCGAGCGCGCCGTGCGCCGCATCCTGGACCGCGACAAGGGCAAGGGCGTCGAACAGGCGGCCCTAGTCGCGCTGGACGGCGACGGCCGGGTGCGCGCCATGATCGGCGGCGCCTCCTACGGCGACAGCCAGTTCAACCGCGCGGTGGATGCGCGGCGTCAGGCGGGCTCGGCCTGGAAGCCCTTCGTCTATCTGGCCGCCGTCGAGGCGGGCTATACGCCGCAGACCCCGGTGGTGGACCAGCCCGTGACCATCGGCGGCTGGTCGCCGCGCAACTATTCCGGCAATTTCTCGGGGCAGATGACCCTGGCCCAGGCCGTAGCCCAATCGACCAACACGGTCGCGGCCTATGTCGCCGATCAGGTCGGGCGCGACAGCGTGGCCCGGGCCGCCCGTCGCCTCGGGATCTCCAGCGAGATCGGCCTGCAGCCGTCCATGGCGCTCGGCGCCGTCGAGGTCAGCCCGCTGGAGATGGCTCAGGCCTATGACGCCTTCGCCAACGGCGGCCGCCGCGTCGACGCCTATGGCATCAGCCGGATCCGCACGCCGTCCGGCCGCGTGATCTATACCCACGGCCCGTCGGAAGGCGGCCAGGCCATCAACAATCCGCCGCTCTATTACATGAACCAGATGCTGCGCGGCGTCGTCACTTCGGGCAGCGGCCGCTCGGCGGCGATCGGCGGGCGCGACATCGCCGGCAAGACCGGCACCACCTCGGATTACAAGGACGCCTGGTTCGTCGGCTACACTGGCGGCTTCGTCGCCGCCGTCTGGGTCGGCAAGGACGACAACAAGCCGATGGCCCGGGTCACTGGCGGCGCGGCCCCCGCCGCCATCTGGCGCGGCTTTATGGAAGCCGCCCTGCCCAAGCTGGCGGTCCAGGCCATTCCCAACGGTCCGCCCCTGCCCGAAGGCTGGATCCCGCCCGATCCGGTCGGCGATCTGATGGGCCAGGTCGAGGACCCTTACGCCGCGGCCACGCCCTACGACGCTCCGCCGCCGGTGATCATCGACGGCCAGGCTCAGCAACCGGTCCAGCCGCAACAGGCCCCGGCGGCCCGGCCCGCCCCGCCGCAGACGCCCCCTGCGCCCCAGCAGGAACGGCGCCCGGACGCGCTGTTCTTCTGACCGACTGGGCGCCCCTCTCCCCTCGGAGCGGGCCGCCTTGTCCCACGAGGGGTGAAGGAGAAGAGTAAGGCGCTCAAGCCGCGAGCGACCGCGTCGCGAGCATAGCGCGCAAAAAGCAGCCTATCGCGGCGCGCGCTTGGCCAGGATGCGTTGCAGGGTGCGCCGGTGCATGCCCAGGCGGCGCGCCGTCTCGGACACGTTGTGGTCGCACAGCTCATAGACCCGCTGGATATGCTCCCAGCGCACACGGTCGGCCGACATCGGGTTTTCTGGCGGCTCGGGCGCCTCGCCGGTCGACAGCAGAGCCTTGACCACGTCGTCGGCGTCAGCGGGCTTCTGCAGATAGTCGACCGCGCCCGCCTTGACCGCCGCCACGGCCGTGGCGATGGCGCCGTAGCCGGTCAGCATGACGATGCGGGCGTCCTCGCGCCGCTCGCGGATCATCTCGACCACCTTCAGGCCGTTGCCGTCCTCCAGCCGCATGTCCAGGACCGCGAAGGCGGGGACCGACTGGCGCAGGGCGTCGCTGGCCTCGGCCACCGAACCGGCGACAGAGACGGCGAACCCGCGCGATTCCAGCGCCCGGCCCAGCCGGGTGCGCAGCGCCTGATCATCGTCCAGCAGCAGCAGGGACTTGTCGTTGAGGGCGGCGATCTGGGTCTCGAGTTCGGACATGAAATTCTCCTGAGGTTTCAGGTCGTGCGTCAACGACGCAGGGTCAAGGGCCAAGCTCGCAACTGCGACATCAGGTTCCGCCGCCATCCATCGCCGAGGCGGTGACTTCCAGCGCCTGACGCGCCCAGCGCACGGAGACGAGGGCGCCGCCGGGCTGGCCCTTGGCGGGCGCGCCCGCGCCGACCGAAACCTTGGCGCCGGTCCGTTCCAGCAGGGTGCGGGCGATGAAGAAGCCCAGCCCCATGCCGCCCTGGCTGGGCGCGATGGGGGCGGTGACCGGAGGCGGCGGCGCGCGTCGTCCCCTGCGCGCCGGGCTGGACGCCGAGGCGATCTGGGCCGCCAGGGCCCGGCGGGCCTTGGCCTGCGGACGGCTGGTCACATAGGGCTCGCCCAGGCGCGGCAGGATCTCAGAGGCGAAGCCGGGGCCGTCGTCGACGATGTCGATCTCGATCCATCCCGCATCGACCACGGCGGTCAGCTGCACCCGCGCGGTGGCGAAGTCGGCGGCGTTTTCGACCAGGGTGGACAGGCCGTGGACGATCTCGGGCAGGCGGCGCACGCGCGGCACGGGCTGGCCGGGCGGCGCCTTCACGGCGATGTCGAAGTCCAGATCAAAGCCCCGATGCGGCTGGGCCACCTCTTCCAGCAGGGCCTTCAGATCGATGTCGGCGAACAGGGCGTCGCCTTCCTGGGGCTGGGCCGACAACTGCTTCAGGATGGCGCGGCAGCGCTCGGCCTGCTGCAGGATCAGGCCGGCGTCTTCGGCGGCGGGACTGTCGGCGGGGGCGTCCCGCAGCATCTCCTTGGCGACGACCTGTATGGTGGCCAGGGGCGTGCCCAGTTCATGGGCGGCGGCGGCGGCCAGACCGCCCAGGGCCGCCAGCCTCTGTTCGCGCTGCAGCACGTCCTGCGTGGTGGCCAGGGCCAGCTCCAGCTTGTCGGCGTCGGCCGCCACCTTCCACGCATAGCCGGAGGTGAACAGCACCCCGGTCACCAGCGCCAGGCCCAGCCCCAGACGGTAGAGGCCCGGCAGCTCCAGATGCTCATGCAGGCGCCACGGCAGGGGCAGGGACCAGGAGAACAGGAAGCCCACGGCGATCAGGGCCATGACGCCCAGAATGACCGCCTGCCGCGCAGGCAGGGCCGCCGCCGCGATCGTCACCGGCGCGACCAACAACAGGCAGAAGGGGTTGGCCAGACCGCCGGTCAGGGCCAGCAGCGTCGCCAGCTGCAGGATGTCGAAGCCCAGCTGGGCGGCGGTTCTCGGCCCGTCCGGCAGGCTGCCGTCGATGCGCCGCGCCCGCGCCATCGTGGCCAGGTTCATCGCCACGCCCGCGCCGATCACCGTCAGGCACTCCCATAACGGCAAGGGGAAATGCAGGGCGAAATAGGCGGTCAGGATGGCGCAGGTCTGGCCGATCACCGCCAGCCACCGCAGCACGATCAGGGTGCGCAGCGACAGGCCGCGCCCGCGCCGGGGCAGTTCGGGCAGACCGGCCAGTTCGCCGCCCGCCTGGGCCAGGAGGTGCAGCGGGGCGTGCGGCGGTATGGGGGCTTCTGTCGGGCTCACCCCTCTTCTATAGACCGCGCGAGGGGCGGCTGCACGGTATGCCGTGTCGCGCCCGCCCGATGATCCGCGTTGTTCTCGCCTAAGGAGAGGCCATGCCCCGCCGTCCCGTCATCCTGTTCGCCGCCGCCTGCGCGGTCATCGCCCTGGCGCTGGGCCTGATCACCATGGTGGTCGTCGGCGGTCGGCAACAGGCGGCCCAGACGACGGATTCAGCGACGGGCCAGCCCCTGGTCGGCGGCTCCTTCACCCTGACCAATCAGGACGGCCAGGTCGTCGATGAGAAGATTCTGGAGGGCAAGTGGAGCCTGGTCTTCTTCGGCTTCACCTATTGCCCCGACTACTGCCCGACCACGCTTGGCGTGCTGAACGCCGTGCAGGAACGGATGGGCGACAAGGCCAAGGACCTGCAGATCGTCTTCATCAGCATCGACCCTGAGCGCGACACCCCGCAGATGCTGAAGGACTATCTGTCGTCGGACGGCTTCCCCGACGGCGTCATCGGCCTGACCGGCACGCCGGAACAGGTGGCCCAGGTCGCCAAGGAATACCGCGCCTTCTATCAGAAGGTCGGCGAGGGCGAGGGCTACACCATGAACCACGGCCTGACCGTCTATCTGATGGGGCCGGACGGCAAATTCCGGAGCGCCGTCGCCCACGATCTGGGGCCCAGCCGCACCGTGACCCTGATCGAAAACGCGATGGAGAAGGGCTGATCACCTTTGCCTGAACGCGGCGCGGCCGGGCTTTTTTGCAGCGCATCATCCTGTATGATCGGCGATCCGCATCGGCGGGGGGCCGCACTCGGGGTTTCATGCTCTACGCTTTTCACGAGCTCGCCTACCATTCAGCGACGCCGTTCCGGATCGGGGCCCAGATGGCCCGGCAGTTCTGGACCTCTCCGCTCAATCCGGCGGCGGACACGGCGATCGGCCGCACCGCCTATGCCGCCGCCGAGGTGTTCGAAAGCCTGACGCGCCGCTACGGCAAGCCCGACTGGGGCCTTGAGACGATCGAGATCGACGGCAAGCCCGTGCGCACCACCGAACAGGTGGTGTGGTCCTCGCCCTGGTGCCGCCTGGTGCGGTTCGCCCGCAACATCGGCGACCTGAAACGCGCGGGCCGACCCGCCGCCGCGCCCGCCGTGGTGATCGTCGCTCCGCTGTCGGGCCACTACGCCACCCTGCTGCGCGGCACGGTCGAGACCTTCCTTCAGGACCACGACGTCTATGTCACCGACTGGGCCAACGCCCGCCAGGTGCCGATGCTGGAAGGCCGTTTCGACTTCAACGACTACATCGACCATGTGCGCGACATGCTGGCCGCCGTCGGCCCGCGCGCCCACGTCGTCGGCGTCTGCCAGCCGGGGCCGCCGGTGCTGGCGGCCTGCGCCGTGATGGCCGCCGAGAACGACCCGAACCGCCCCGCCTCCATGACCTTCATGGGCTCGCCCATCGACGCGCGCCTGTCGCCGACGGTGACGAACCAGCTGGCCGAGGAAAAGCCCTTCACCTGGTTCAAGTCGAACATGATCCACACCGTGCCCCTGCCCTATCCAGGCGTGGGGCGGCGGGTCTATCCGGGCTTCGTCCAGCTCTACAGCTTCATGTCGATGAACGAGGACAAACACGTCGACGCCCATCGCCGCTATTTCGAGGATCTGGTGGCGGGCGACGGCGACGGGGTCGAGAAGCACGAGCAGTTCTACGACGAATATCTGTCGGTCCTGGACCTGACCGAAGAATTCTATCTCCAGACCATCGACATCGTCTTCCAGCAGCACCTGCTGCCCCGCGGCCTGTTGCAGCATCGCGGTCAGACCGTCGATCTGACGGCGATCACCGACATCGGCCTGGCCACCATCGAGGGCGAGATGGACGACATCTCCGGCGTCGGCCAGACCCAGGCCGCGCACGGCCTGACGCCCAACATTCCTGACGAGCGCCGCCTGCTCTACGTCCAGCCCAAGGTCGGCCACTACGGCGTCTTCAACGGCCGCCGTTTCCGCGAGGAGATCTATCCCCGCGTGCGCGATTTCATCGCCCAGAACGAAGCCCTCAGTGTCGTACCGGAACGGTCAGCGTCTGCCGCTTGAGGGCGGCGGCGCCCTGAGGCTGTCGGTCAATCCGCGCGCGCGGCGGCTGTCGATCCGCATCGACGCCCGCGCCGGCGAGGCCGTGGCCGTGGCCCCCAGCGAGCGGCGCCTTGGCGAGGTCGTGGCCTTCGCCCGCACCAAGGCCGGATGGATCGCCGAACGCCTGGCCGCGCGGGTAGAGACCCTGGCGTTTGAACCCGGCGCCGTCGTCACCTGGCTGGGCCGTCCGGTGCGGCTGGAGGCGAGCGGCGGCGCGGGCGCCGCGCGCCTGATCGAAACGGACGAGGGGCCTGTGCTGCGTTCCGGCGGCCATGGCGAGGCCTTCTCTCGCCGCATCGAGAACTGGTTCCGCCGGGCTGCGCGCGACTTCCTGACCGAACGCACGCAGGTCCACCTGAAGAGCCTGGGTCAGGGACCGGTGAAGGTGTCCATCGTCGACACCCGCTCGCGCTGGGGTTCGTGCAGCCCGCACAACCGCTCGATCCGCTACTCGTGGCGCGTCATCATGGCCCCGCCCGCCGTGGCCGACTACCTGGCCGCGCATGAGGTCGCCCACCTGGTCCACGCCGACCACAGCCCGGCCTATTGGGCCGTCGTGGCTCGACTGATCGGGGATCATCGCCCGCACCGCCGCTGGCTGCGCGACCATGGCGCGGCGCTGCACGCCGTGGGCGGGTAAGGAGGCCCTTCTCCCCTTGAGGGAGAAGGTGGCAGGCGCAGCCTGACGGATGAGGGGTGTGAGCGCAGCGGCTTAAGCGGCTGTTGCAGCGCCCGATCGCTAGAACTTCAGACACCGCGCCGACACCCCTCATCCGAGCGCCTCCGGCGCCCACCTTCCCTCAAGGGGAGGGCGTTACTCGCGCATCGCCCTGAGCGCGCCCAGACGGGCGAAAGCCAGCGTCAGGGCCTTGCGTCGCGCGGGGGCCAGGGGCGTCGCCGGCGCCTCGCGCAGCACCGCCCCGCCGAAGCCGTCGGCCACGATCAGGCCCGGCTCGTCCGGCAGCACGCCCTCTGGGAACTCCGGGGCCACGGCGAAGTAGAAGGCGTCGCAGAACGGCCCGTACTCCTGCCATTTGCGGTCGACGCGATAGTCGTCGATGCCCGACTTCACCTCGCAGATGACGATGTCGCCCTTGGGTCCAAGGGCCATGACGTCGGCGCGCCGCCCATTGGGCAGGCAGACCTCCAGCAGGGGCGCATAGCCCATGTCGACCAGCAGCCGAGCGGCCCCTCGCGTCACCGAGAGGGTGGTTTCGGGGCGGCTGAAGATCAGTTCGAGATGAAGCGCAGCGGCGGCCATGCGCCTTTATGTTCCCGTTGCGTTCCTACCGCAAGCGCTGCCGGTTCGCCCGCCACTGCTCGCGCGTCTGGCCCCACAGATTGACCTTGTGCTCGTGAGACGGCGGCGGGATCACGCCCGGCCCGCGATTGGTCGAGCCCAGCCGCTCGGCCAGCTTCTCCGAGGCGCGGTTGTCCGGGTCGATGCAGTGGATGACGTCGGGCCACTCCAACACGTCGAAGGCGTAGTCCATGGTCGCCGCAGCCGCCTCGAGCGCATAGCCCTTGCCCGTGGCGTCGCGGTGCAGGCTCCAGCCGACTTCCCGGCCCGGCCAGTCATAGGGGTGCAGCGGCCCGATCCGGCCCATCCACAGGCCGGTCGCCTTCTCGATGACCGAGAACATGCCCTCGCCCTGCAGCGCCCACATGCCCGCCACCGAGGCGATGGCGCGCCAAACCTCGTGCCTGGACTGCACCCCGCCGATGAAGCGGGTCGTCTCAGGGTCGCTCATGAAGTCGGCCCAGCGCGGGAAGTCCTCCAGCGTCGGCGGGCGCAGGAACAGACGCTCGGTTTCCAGCGTGGGGCCGAGGGGCGAGGTGGGACGCTCGATCACAACAGATACTCCCGCTCCAGGGTGTAGACGCTGCCGTCGCCGGTCAGGACGCTGGAGTAGAGGCCGAAGCGATCCACCCGGATCGGCGGCGACTTCAGCAGATTGTGCCCGGCGATCCAGGCGCCGATGCGGTCGGGGTTCGCTTGGGGCTTCAGATAGGCCAGGGTGACGTGCGGCCGGTATTCGCGCTTCTCCGGCGGCACGCCCGCGCGCTCGCCGGCCGACCGGCAACGCCCGGCCAGGACGTTCAGCGGCTCGGACCGCTCCAACCCGGCCCACAGGGTGTGGCTGCGATGGGCGTCGCCGAAGGCGCCGACGCCGCTCAGGGTGAGCTCAAAGGGCCCCCCGCCCTCGGCGCGGGTCAGTTCGGAGGCCAGGTCGTCGGCCGTGCGCTCGGACGCCTCGCCATAGAAGGCCAGGGTGACGTGCAGGGCGTCCAGCGGCCGCCAGCGGGCGCCGGGCAGGCCGGACTGCCGCCGCGCCAGGGTCTCGGCGACGTCCTCGGGAATGGCGATGGCGGTGAACAGACGTAGCATGCGACCCTTGGTAGCGGGCGGAACCGCCGGCTGGAAGCCCGCTTTTTCTTGCATGGACGCCCCGGGGTGCCGATATTTGAGCCAAAGGTCGGGACCATCCCGGCCGAATGGGAGACTTCTTTCGCGATGAGCGATTTCAACAACGGCTATGCGCGCCCGCTTCCGCAGTCGGCGGACATGTCCGTCGACGCCGGCCTGCGCGCCTTCATGCTGGGCGTCTACAACAAGCTGGCGATCGGTCTGGTCGTCGCCGGCGTCCTGGCCTACGTCACCGGCAACGTCCCCGCCGTGCAGCAGCTGCTGTTCGCCCGCATGCCGGACGGCCGCATCGGCCTGACCATGCTGGGCATGATCATCCAGTTCTCGCCGCTGGTCATGCTGTTCGGCTCCATGTTCTTCATGAAGAACCCGACGGCCAAGGGCGTGAACATGCTCTACTGGGCCGTGGTCGCCACGATCGGCGCGGGTCTGGGCGTGCTGTTCCTGCGCTATACGGGCGGTTCGCTGGCCTCGACCTTCTTCGTCACCGCCGCCGCCTTCGCGGGTCTGAGCCTGGTCGGTTACACGACCAAGAAGGACCTCAGCGGCATGGGCACCTTCCTGATCATGGCCCTGATCGGCCTGATCCTGGCCATGCTGGTCAACGCCTTCCTGGTGAAGTCGGGCATGTTCGGCCTGGTGATCTCGGGTCTGGGCGTGCTGATCTTCTCGGGCCTGATCGCCTATGACACCCAGCGTCTGAAGATGACCTACTACGCCCTGGGCGGCGACAAGAACGCCATGGGCGTGGCCACGGGCTTCGGCGCCCTGAGCCTGTTCATCAACTTCATCAACCTGTTCCAGTTCCTGCTGGCCTTCATGGGCGGCAGCCGCGAATAGAGGCTTTTTGAGTGCGCTATGGCTGTGACGCGGTCACAGCCGACTTGAGCGTCGGCCTCAAGCAGCCCGAAGGGCGATAGGCCAGGAAAGAATGAGGCTCCGACGGCGACGTCGGGGCCTTTTTCTTTGGAATTGGCACCATTGCCTCCGTCATCTTCGGGCTTGACCCGAGGATCGAGCCACGCTGCGTCCTCGACCGTCTATGCCTCGCGCGAATACAACCCGATCCTCGGGTCAAGCCCGAGGATGACGGCGGAGAGAGGGGTTGAGGCTGACGGCAAGGAGAGGTCGAGGACGAGGGGCGAGACCGCCCTACTCCACCACCGTGAACTTGCGGCTGTCGAACACGCGCAGCACCTGGGCCAGATCGCGGCCGCGTTTCAGCACATGGCCGCCCTCGCCGATTACGGCCCACTGGCCCTGTTTCAGGCGGAGGGCGGGGCGTTTCTCGATGCGATAGACGGGCGCGTCGCCGTGGCGGCGGAAGACGGCGAACTCGGCGTGCTCCCTGGCCCCGGCCATGGCGTAATCGCGCCATTCGCCCGCCGCCACCATCCGCCCATAAACCCGCAGCATCTGGTCCAGTTCGCGGCGGTCGAAGAAGACGGGACCAGCCTGCGGCTGTGCGTGCGAACTGTCGGCGTCGAAGCTCATGACGTCAACTTAGGCCGACGGCGGATAAACGCCAGCGTCAGCACTCACTTGTCACCCGCCGCGCGCCCGTCCAAAAGGCGGATCAAGTTCTAGATACGGAGACGAACCCATGGCGACGAGCGAAGGCTGGGACATGCCCACCGGCGAACTCATGAAGGGCAAGAAAGGCCTGATCATGGGGGTGGCCAACTCCAACTCCATCGCCTGGGGCATCGCCTCGCAACTGGCGGCGCAGGGCGCCGAGCTGGCCTTCACCTATCTGGGCGAGGGTCTTGAGCGCCGCGTGCGCCCGCTGGCCGAAAGCGTCGGCGCCAAGCTGCTGATCCAGGCCGACGTCACCGACGACGCCTCGATGGACGCCGCCTTCGCCGAGCTGGAGAAGGAGTTCGGCACGATCGACTTCGTCGTCCACTCGGTGGCCTTCGCCAACAAGGACGAGCTGAAGGGCTCCTTCGTCGACAACACCACCCGCGACAGCTTCCTGCTGGCCATGAACATCTCGGCCTTCAGCTTCGTCGACGTGGCCAAGCGCTCGGCCAAGCTGATGCCCAACGGCGGCTCGATGATCACCCTGACCTACCTCGGCTCCGAACGGGTCATCCCCAACTACAACACCATGGGCGTGGCCAAGGCCGCGCTGGAAGCCGCCACCCGCTATATCGCGCGCGATCTCGGTCCGAAGGGCATCCGCGTCAACGCCATCTCGGCGGGCGCCATGCGCACCCTGTCGCTGGCGGGCATCGCCGGCGGGCGCGGCCTGCACTCCAAGTCGGCGCAATTCTCGCTGATCAAGGAAGAGACCTCGATGGAAGGCGTCGCCGGCGCCGCCTTGTGGCTGTGCTCGGATCTGGGCCGCTCGACCACGGGCGAAGTCGTCCACGTCGACGCCGGGTTCCACGCCGTCGGCCTGCCGGACGACATGGAGGGCTGAGCCAGCCTCGCCTCAGCGATAGTCGAGGGCCGTCGGCGAACCGACGGCCCTTTTCTTTGCCCCTCTTCCGGTGGTGCGCCGCCCGGCCTAGCTTGGGCGCATGAGTTCCTTGCGCCTGCCGCCCCCCGCCAGCTTCTCCGCCGCCGCCGTGGCCACGATCATCGGTTTCGGCGGCACGGTCGCCCTGGTGGTGCAGGCCGGACAGGCGATGGGCGCCTCGCCCGGACAGATCGTCTCCATGGTCACGGCGCTGTGCCTGGGCATCGCCGTGCCGGGCGCCTTGCTCAGCTGGCGGCTGAAGATGCCGGTCATCCTGGCCTGGTCGACGCCCGGCGCCGCCCTGCTGGCGGCTTCGACGCTCGGCCTGGGGTGGAGCACCGCCGTCGGCGCCTTCGTCCTGGCCGGCGTGATGATGACGCTGACGGGGCTGATTCCGGCCCTGGGTCGGCTGGCCGAGCGCATCCCCGCGACCGTCGCCTCGGCCATGCTGGCGGGCGTGCTCCTGCCTTTCTGCCTCAAGCTGTTCTTGGTGTTTCCGAGCGATCTGGCCCTGGCCGGCGGCCTGTTGCTGGTGTTCCTGGTCATGCGTCGGCTGGCGCCCGCCTGGGCCCTGCCCGCCGTTCTGGTCGTCGCCTTCGCGGTCCTGGCCTGGCGGGGCCAGCTGGGCTTGCCGGTGGGGAGCGGCCTGTTCGGCAGCCTGTCGCCGGTTCGGCCCGCCTTCGACTGGAAGGCAGCGGTCAGTCTGGCCCTGCCGCTGTATCTGGTGACGCTGGCCTCGCAGAACCTGCCCGGTCTGGTGGTGCTGAGGGCTGCAGGCTACGCCCCGCCCGCCGGAAAGCTGATCTTCTGGGGCGGGCTGACCAGCACGCTTCTGGCGCCTTTCGGCGCACACGGCGTCAATCTGGCCGCCATCACCGCCGCCATCTGCACCGAGCCGGACGCCCACCCTGACCCCGCCAGACGCTGGACCGTGGGGGTGATCTACGGCCTGTTCTATCTGGTCGTCGCCCTGTTCGCGGCGCCGCTGGCGGGCCTGTTCATCGCCATGCCGACCGGCGCGCTTGCCGCCATCACAGGACTGGCCCTGATCGCGCCCCTGACCGGGTCGCTGGGCGCCATGATGAGCGAGGTCAAGAATCGCGAGGCGGCCGTGCTGACCTTCGCCGCCACGGCGTCGGGCATGGCGCTGTTCGGGGTTGGTTCGGCCTTCTGGGGCCTGGCGGTCGGCTTCATCGCCCTGGCGGCGCGTCGCTGGATTGGCGCGCGCTGAACACCCGGCGACAGGGATAGCGGTCGCGAACGCGCAGCCCGAAGAAGCGCCCCTTGGACGACGCCTGCGCCAGACCCTTGGCCACCTCCGGCGGCACGTCGTCGTAGTCGTAGACGGCGCCCGAGACGAAGGTCAGCCGCAATCGACGGGCGGCCTCGTCATAGCGGAAGCGGCGGATGACGCTGGACGGCATAAGGGGAGAACGGCCAGCCGGCGTCTCGGCTCCCCCTCACGCACCCGTGTTCGGCGGGGCATTGACGAGCGAAGCGACTATGTCAGCTTGACCTTGGGCCGACTGGGGCCTGCGAAGTGAGGCGATCATGGCGCACAAGTTCGAGGTCTACCAAGACAAGGCCGGCGAGTTCCGCGTCCGGTTCAAATACAACTCGGAGGTCATTTTCTCGACCGAGGGCTATTCCGACAAGTCGGGCGCCAAGCGAGCCATAGAGTCGATCAAGAAACACGTCGGCGACGCCCCGACCGAAGAAGTCTAGGTCGGCGCGGGGCCGCGGCGTCGCGCCCCCGTCTCCATTTACGATCGCGCCGGGATCTCCAGCCCGCGCTGCACCGCCGGACGCGCCAGACCCCGCTTCAGCCAGGCCCCGACGCGCGGGAAGTCGGAAAAGCCGACCAGATCGCCCGCCTCATAGAAGCCGATCAGGTTGCGCACCCAGCCCAGGATGGCGATGTCGGCGATGGTGTAGTCGGCGCCCATGATCCAGTCGCGACCCTCGAGCCTTCCCTCCAGCACGCCCAGCAAGCGCTTGGACTCGGCGACGTAGCGATCGCGCGGCCGCTTGTCCTCGTACTCGCGCCCCGCGAACCGGTGGAAGAAGCCGAGCTGGCCGAACATCGGGCCGATGGCCGCCATCTGGAAGAAGACCCACTGCAGCGTCTCATAGCGCGCCGCCGGATCGGCGGGCAGGAAGCGCCCCGTCTTCTCGGCCAGATAGACCAGGATGGCGCCGGATTCGAACAGGGGCAGCGGCTTTCCGCCGGGGCCGTCGGGATCGATGATGGCGGGGATCTTGCCGTTGGGATTCAGCGACAGGAACTCCGGCGTCCAGGTCTCGTCCTTGCTGATGTCGACCAGATGAGGCTCATAGGGCAGGCCCAGCTCCTCCAGCAGGATCGAGACCTTCACGCCGTTGGGCGTCGGCAGCGAATAGAGCTGCAGCCGGTCCGGATGCTGCGGCGGAAACTGACGGGTGACGGGGAAGGCGGACAGGTCGGCCATGGAACGCTCCGGCTGGTGTGACCCTGTCCATGTCGGGAACCGTAAGACGATCCGCAACCGCCCATGCGGCGAATGTCCGTGCGTCAGTCTTCGTCGCGGTCGCTGACTTCGGTCGGGCGGACGATGCGCAGCCAGCCTTCGTTGATGTGCAGTTCCGGCGCCGCCTCGCGGGTGAAGGGCAGGTACCAGGTCGGGCCGCCCTCGGCCGGGGCGATCTCCAGCATGTCGTCGGCGCCGAAGTTCTGGACCGACTTGACCTTGCCCAGCACCACGTCGGCCGGATCGCGCCCTTCCAGGCCGACCAGGTCGGTCAGGTAGAATTCGTCCTCCTCCGGCTCCGGCAAGGCGTCGCGCGTGACGAACAGCTTCTGGCCGCGCCGGGCGTCGGCCTCTTCCTTGGTGGCGATTTCCTTGACCCGCGCCACCACGCCCGCCTTGTCCGGCCGCGCCGAGATCAGGGTCAGCGCCGGTTTTCCGTCGGGGCCCAGCAGCGGCGAATAGCCGACCAGGGCCATGGGCTCGGCGGTATAGGCGCTGATGCGAACCTCGCCCTTCACGCCGAAGGCGCCGCCGATCTGGCCCACCAGGATCAGTCTGTCTTCGCTGCTCATGGCCGGGCTCCGTTTGCCGATGCGATGGGTCCAGATAGCAGAAAAGCAGCGCCCCGGAAGGACGCTGCTTTCCCGTTTCAACCGGCCGCAGCCGGATGAAGAGATAAGGCTTAGGCCTGTTCTTCGGTCGCCTCAGCGGCGGCTTCAGCGGCAGGAGCCTCTTCAGCCGGAGCTTCTTCCACGGCCGGAGCGGCGGCGGCGGCGGCGGCGGCCTCAGCGGCCTCGGCCTTGGCGGCGGCTTCGGCTTCCAGGCGGTCGGCTTCGCGCTGGGCGCGCTCGGCGGCGCGTTCCTGGGCCTTCTTGCCCGGCTCGGCCTTCTTCGGGTTGTTGCCCTGGGCCCACTGGACCTTGCCGGCCAGCGCTTCGTCCTGGCTCTGGCTGATGAAGCGGGCGACGCGGTCGGTCGGCTGTGCGCCCTTGGCGAGCCACTCGGCGATGCGGTCGGCCTTCAGGACGATGCGCGGGGTGGCGCTGTCCTTGGGCAGCATCGGGTTGTAGCTGCCGACGCGCTCGATGAACTTGCCGTCGCGCGGGGCGTGCGAGTCGGCGATGACGATGTGGTAGTAGGGGCGCTTCTTGGCGCCGCCGCGGGACAGACGAATCTTCAGCATTTTCAGTCTCTTTCTAGAAAGGCGTTAGTTCTTTTTGGGGAAGCCCGGCAGACCCGGAAGGCCCCCCGGAAGTTGTCCGCCGCCCAGACCCGCCAAGCGGTCCTGAATGGCTTTCATTTCATCGGCCGAGGGTTCCGGCATCTTGCCGCCGCCCAGAGCCTTCAGACGGTTCATGTCCGGACCGCCGCCGCCCATGCCCGGCAGGCCGCCCATCATGGAGGCCATCTTCTGCAGGTTCTTGCCGCCGCCCTTGGACAGCGACTTGACCATGTCGGCCATCTGGCGGTGCTGTTTCAGCAGGCGGTTGATGTCCTGAACCTCGACGCCGGCGCCCTTGGCCACGCGCTTCTTGCGGCTGGCGTTCAGCAGGTCCGGCTTCTTGCGCTCGGCCTTGGTCATGGAGTTGATGACGGCCAGCTGGCGGTCGATCATCTTGTCCGAGACGTTGTTCTCGGCCATCTGGTTCTTCAGCTTGGCCACGCCGGGCAGCAGGCCCATGATGCCCTGAAGACCGCCCATCTTCTTCATCTGGTTCAGTTGACCAGCCAGGTCGTCCAGGTCGAACTGACCCTTGGCCAGCTTGCGGGCCATCTTCTCGGCCTTGGCCTGGTCCAGCTCGCCCGCGGCCTTCTCGACCAGGGCGACGATGTCCCCCTGACCCAGGATGCGGCCAGCCACGCGGCGGGCGTCGAACACGTCCAGCGCATCGACCTTTTCGCCCGCGCCCAGATATTTGATCGGCAGGCCGGTGACGGCGCGCATCGACAGCATGGCGCCGCCGCGCCCGTCGCCGTCGGCGCGGGTCAGCACCAGGCCGGTCAGCGGCAGGCGCTCGTGGAAGGCGCTAGCGGTGCGCACCGCGTCCTGACCGGTCAGGCTGTCGGCGACCAGCAGGGTCTCGACCGGCTTGGCGATCTCAGCGACCTCGGCCACCTCGTTCATCAGCCCTTCGTCCAGGGTGATGCGGCCGGCGGTGTCCAGGATCAGGACGTCGAAGCCCTGCAGCTTGGCCGACTGCAGCGCGCGGCGGGTGATCTGGACCGCGCTCTCGCCCGCCACGATGGGCAGGGTCGCGACCTCGATCTGCTGGCCGAGCGTGGCCAGCTGCTCCATGGCCGCCGGACGACGCGTGTCCAGCGAGGCCATCATGACCTTCTTCTTGTCGAACTTCGACAGACGCAGGGCCAGCTTCGCCGAGGTCGTCGTCTTGCCCGAGCCCTGCAGACCGGCCATCAGCACGACGGCGGGCGGGGTCGCATTGGTGTTCAGCGGAACCGGCTCTTCGCCGCCCAGCATGTCGACCAGGCCGTCATAGACGATCTTGATGACCTGATCGGCGGGCTTGACCGCGCGGATGACGTCTTCGCCGGTCGCGGCCGTCTTGGCGCGGGCGATGAAGTCCTTGACCACCGGCAGGGCGACGTCGGCCTCGAGCAGGGCGACGCGGACCTCGCGCAGGGCCTCCTCGACATCCTTTTCGGACAGGGCGCCGCGGCCGGTGATCCGGTCGAAGACGCCTGTCAGCCGCTCGTTCAGAGCCTCGAACATTCAAACCCTTTCATGCGCCTGGGCCTTGGCCTCCGTGAGCATCGCCCATAGGCGGGCGACCTCTGCGAACGATCACGTCGACAGAGGCCCTCTCCGGGCTCATCCACTCTTGAAGCGCGCTACCGGCCTTCGGCCTGCTTGAGCGCGTGCTCAAGTAGCGCGAAGCGCGATAGCACAACCCAGAATGGGATCGTCCCGGTGGAGGCGCAGGTTCAATTGCGCCGGAAGTCGCGGCTTATGGCGGAAAAGCAAGGCGATGTCGACTCCGTTCTCATGACGAAAGGCGACCCCTCAAGGGTTTGCGCGTTGCCTCATGGACTAGCGCGCCGGGATCACCCTGATACGGTTTCGCTTCCGGCCTCGCCCTTGAGAGACAATCCATGAGCCAGACTTCGGAACTTCCCCATGATCGCCTCCGCGCAGAGGTCCGGCTTCTGGGCGCCCTTCTGGGCGAGGTGATCCGGGACGAGGGGGGACAGGCGCTCTACGACCGCATCGAGGCCGTGCGCCAGGCGTCGGTCGCCTATCACCGGGACCCGGCTTCTGACGGCGCTTCGAAACTGGAGCGGCTGCTGGGCGAGCTGTCACTGGATCAGGCTATCGGCCTGACGCATGGGTTCGCCGCCTTTTCGCTGCTGGCCAATGTAGCTGAGGACCGGGCGGGCAAGCGCCGCGCCCAGGCTCAGGCCGAGGCGGGCGAACGGGCCGACACCCCCGAGGGCGTGCTCAAGCGTCTGGCCGAGGCAGGCGTCGACAGGGGCGCCGTGCGCGACCTCCTGGCCCAGGCGTTGATCTCGCCTGTGCTGACCGCTCACCCGTCCGAGGTGCGACGGAAGAGCGTGTTGGACCGCACCGCGGCGGTCGGCGAACTGCTGGATGGCTGCGACCGCGACGGCGCCGCCTGCAACGCCATAACCCTGAAGGACGCGCTTCGCCGCCAGATCGTCATCCTGTGGACCACGCGGCTGACCCGCGCCTCGGCCCTGGTGGTGCAGGACGAAATCGACACCGTGGTCGACTGGCTGCGGCGCATCTTCCTGCATGTCGCCCCGGCCCAGCTGGCCGAGTGGCGCAAGCTGCTGGACGCGCCGGACCTGACGCCCTTCGTGCGCATCGGCTCCTGGGTCGGCGGCGACCGCGACGGCAACCCGAACGTCGACGCCGACACCCTGCGCGCCGCCTTCCGCAGTCAGGCCCGCGCGGCGCTCAGCTTCTATCTGGACGAGGTTCACGCCCTGGGTGCCGAGCTCAGCCTGTCCATCGACCTGACCCGCGTCACGCCCGAACTGGCCGCATTGGCGCAAGGATCAGGCGACGCCTCCATCCAGCGCGCGGACGAGCCCTATCGCCGGGCGCTCAGCCAGGTCTACGCCCGCCTGTCGGCCGCCTATCCGAGCCTGACCGGAGAGCCGACGCCGCGTCCGGCCCGCTTCAACGCCCCGCCCTATGATGGTCCCGACGCCTTCCGCGCCGATTTGAACACCCTGCACGACAGCCTGGTGCGGACCCACGGCGCCGTCTTCGCCGACGATCGGCTGGCGCGGCTGATCACGGCGGCGGACGTATTCGGCTTCCACATGGCGACGCTGGACCTGCGTCAGAACGCCGACGTGCATGAGCGCGTGGTCAGCGACCTGCTCAAAGTGGCGGGTGTCTGCCCCGACTACGCCGGCCTGGACGAGGCCGAGCGGATGACCGTGCTGGCGCGCGAGCTGACCAGCCCGCGCCCCCTCTTCTCTCCGTATGCGGACTATGCCCCCGAGACGCTGAAGGAGCGCGCTATCCTTCAGGCCGCCGCCGAGGCTCTTTCGACGTTCGGCCCGCAGGCGATCCGCACCCACATCGTGTCCAAGACCGACGCCGCCTCGGACATGCTGGAGGTCTATCTGCTGCTCAAGGAGGTCGGCCTCTACGACCCGGCCGACCCCGGCGCCTGCCCCATCCAGGCCGCCCCCCTGTTCGAGACCATCGACGACCTGCGCGCCGCCCGCGCCACGCTGGAGCGCGTCCTGGCCGAGCCCTCCGCCCGCGCCGTGGCCGAGGCGCGCGGCGTGCAGGAGGTGATGATCGGCTATTCCGACAGCAACAAGGACGGCTCCTACCTGACCTCGGGCTGGGAATTGCACGAGGCCTCGCGCGGCCTGCTGGACGTCGCTCGCGCCGCCGGAATGCGGCTGCAGCTGTTCCACGGCCGGGGCGGCGCTGTGGGGCGCGGCGGCGGATCAAGCTTCTCGGCCGTGCTGGGCCAGCCCGCCGGGACGGTGGCGGGCCGCATCCGCGTCACTGAACAGGGCGAGGTCATCGCCAACAAATACGGCGAGCCGGAGGTGGCGCAGCGCAACCTCGACGCCCTGACCTGCGGAACCCTGCTGGCCTCGCTGGGGCCGCAATCGGACGCGGACTACAGCGCCCGCTACGGCGAGACGGCGGCGCGTCTGTCGGCCGCCTCGATGAAGGCCTATCGCGCGCTCGTTTATGAGACGCCCGGCTTCGTCGACTATTTCCGGGCCGCCACCCCCATCGCCGAGATCGCCGATCTGAAGATCGGCTCGCGCCCGGCCAGCCGCACCGCCTCGCCCGCCATCGAGGACCTGCGCGCCATTCCCTGGGTGTTCAGCTGGTCGCTGTCGCGGGTCATGCTGCCCGGCTGGTTCGGCTTCGGCTCGGCGGTGCAGGGCGAGGACCCCGCCGAGCTGCGCGCCATGGCCGAGACCTGGCCCTTCTTCCGCACCGTGGTCCAGAACATGGAGATGGTGATGGCCAAGGCCGACATGGCCATCGCCCGCCGCTACGCCGGGCTGGTCCCCGACGCGGCGCTGGCCGAGCGCATCTACGCTTCCATCCGCGCCGAATGGGACCGCACCGTCACGGCCGTGCTGTCGATTACCGGACAGCAGACTCTGCTGGGCGGCCAGCCCGAGCTGGATCGGCTGATCCGTCAGCGAATGCCTTACGTCGAGCCGCTGAACCATGTGCAGATCGAACTGATCCGCCGCCGCCGGGCGGGCGACGACGACCCGCGCGTTCGCAACGGCATCCTTCTGGCCATCAACGGCGTGGCGGCGGGTCTCAGGAACAGCGGCTGATCACAGCCACCGCGTCCGCTTGAAGGTCACGTACAGGCCGATGCAGATCACCACGATCAGGCCTAGGACCGCCGGATAGCCATAGGTCCAGCGCAGCTCGGGCATGTGCTCGAAATTCATACCGTAGATGCCCGCCACCGCCGTCGGTGTGGCCAGGATGGCGGCCCAGGCGGCCAGCTTGCGGGTGATGACGCCCTGCCGCTGCTGCTCCAGCAGGTTGGACACCTCGAACACCGAGGCCAGGATGTCGCGCAGGCCCGCCGCCCGGCTGGACACCCGCCGCACATGGTCGGCCACGTCGCGGAAATAGGGCCGCACCTCGCGGTCGATGCAGGGCAGGTCCAGCGACTGCAGCTTGACGCTGACCTCCTCCATCGGCCCCAGCACCCGGCTGAACTTCACCAGTTCGCGGCGCAGCTGGAACAGGCGGGTGATGTCGGCGCGCGACAGAAAGCTGTCCAGCGCGACCTGCTCCATCTCGAGAACCTTGTCCTCGATGGCGTCGATGATGGGGATGTAGCCGTCGACGATGAAGTCCAGCACCCCGTGCAGGATGAAGTCCGGCCCGTGTTTCAGCTGTTGCGGCGAAGCCTCCAGCTGGGCGCGCAACTGGGTGTGGGCGCGGGCCGAGCCGTGGCGGATGGTGATGACGTAGTTGGGTCCGACGAAGACGTGCGTCTCGCCGTACAGGATGCGGTCGCCCTTGGCCTGGGCCGTGCGGGCGACGATGAACAGCTCGGAGCCATAGACTTCCAGCTTCGGGATCTGGTGCGCCGTCAGGGCGTCCTCGACCGCCAGGGGGTGCAGGTGAAAACGTCGGACCAGGACATCGAACTCCTCGTCCGTCGGCTCATGCAGGCCGATCCACAGGTATTCGCCCTTGGCTAGGGTCAGGCCCTGATCCGTCAGCGGCGCCGCGCGCACCCGCTTGCCGTCCTTGTAGACGTAGGAGGCGACGACGCTCATGGGCGCTCCTTCTTTGGCGGGGCCGCGGTCAGAAGGCTCGACCCTGGCTGCTTCGCGCCGCCTTACGGGTCTCGACCCGACGCGGCCCGTGACGCCGCCAAGGCTTAGCATGAACGCGGGCGCCGTCGAGGCCCCCTCTTCGTCATCCTCGGGCTTGACCCGAGGATCGAGCGCCGAGCCCCGCGACGGGTCATCGTTGAGCAGGCCGACAATCCGATCCTCGGGTCAAGCCCGAGGATGACGGCGTATGAACGAACATAAGAAAAGGCCCGGCGGATCACTCCACCGGGCCTCTCATTTTGGTTGTGCCGCGGTCAGAAGGCTTTCGCGTTCTCGCCCCGACGCGGCCCTAGGCGCCCAACGGCCTCAAGTAGCCCGAAGGGCGGTAGGCCCACTCTTAAGAAGTCGGGAAGCCGCGCACCTTCAGCAGGGCCGCCACGTCCGGGTTGCGGCCGCGGAACTGGCGATAGGCGTCGCCGCGGTCGGTGGTGTTGCCCGGCGCCAGGATGATCGACTTGAAGCGGCCGCCGATCTCCGGGTTGAAGACGTCGCCGGACTCCTCGAAGTAGGCCCAGGTGTCGGCGTCCATCACTTCCGACCACAGGTAGGAGTAGTAGCCGGCCGAATAGGCGTCCGAGGTGAACAGGTGATTGAACTGCGGCAGGCGGTGCCGCATCACGATCTCCTTGGGCATGCCCAGACGGTCCAGCGAGGCCTTTTCGAAAGCGGCGATGTCGGTCGGCGGCGTCGCCTGCGTGTGCAGATCCATGTCGACCAGGGCCGAGGACAGGTAGCTGACGGTGGCGTAGCCCTGGTTGAAGGTCGAGGAGGCCTCGATCTTGTCGACCAGCGCCTGCGGCATCGGCTGGCCCGTCTCCACGTGCTTCATGTAGCCGTCGAGGATGGGCCGGGTCAGCACCCAGTGCTCATGCACCTGCGACGGATATTCCACGAAGTCGCGCGGCGTGTTGCCGAACGACGGATAGGTCACCACCGACGAGAAGTAGTGCAGGGCGTGGCCGAACTCGTGGAACAGGGTCTCGGCGTCGTCCAGCGAGATCAGCAGGGGCTGACCGTCCGGCGCCTTGACGAAGTTGTTGTTGTTCGAGGCCAGGATCGGCTTGGAGCCGGTCAGCTGCGAGAAGGACCGATAGGTGGTCATCCAGGCGCCCGAACGCTTGCCCGGACGGGCGAAGTCGTCGGCGTAGAACAGGCCGATCAGCTTGCCGGTGGCCTTGTCCGTGACCTCATAGGTGGTCACGTCCGGCTCGAAGGTCGAGACGGCCCCCTTGGCCAGCGGCTTGAAGACGAAGCCGTACAGGCGTTCGGCCATGTAGAAGGAGGCCGCGCGCACGGCGTGCAGTTCGAAGTAGGGCTTCAGCTCGTTCTGATCGAGGTCGTACTTCGCCTTACGCACCTTCTCGGCGTAGTAGAGATAGTCCCACGGCTCGATGTCGTGACCGGCGATCGCCTTCATGTCGGCGACTTCCTCGGCGACGCGGGCCTTGGCCGGGGCCCAGACGCGCTGCATCAGGTCCATCGCCGCGGCCGGGGTCTTGGCCATCGTGTCCTGCATCCGCCATTCGGCGTGGTTGCCGAAGCCCAGCAGCTTGGCGCGCTGCTGACGCAGGGCGACGATACGGGCGATGGTCGACTTGGTGTCGTTGGCGTCGCCGTTGTCGCCACGCTTGACGAACTTGGTCCAGACCTGCTGGCGCAGCGCGCGGTCGTCGGCGAAGGTCAGGAAGGGATCGACGCTGGAGCGGGTGTTGACGATGGCCCAGCCCTGGACGTTGCGCGAACGCGCCGCGGCGGCGGCGGCGGCCTTGTTGGAGTCCGGCAGGCCCTTCAGCCCGGCCTCATCAGTGATGACGGTCCAGGTGTTCTCGTCGGCCACGACCTTCTGGCCGAAGCTGGTGAAGGCGTTCGACAGATCGGTGTTGATGCGGCCCAGCTCGGCCTTGCCCGCGGCGTCCAGGGCGGCGCCGTTGCGCACGAAGGCGTCGCGGCTGCGCTCGGCCAGACGCTTCTGCTGGGCGTTCAGGCCTGCGGCGTCCGCGCCGTCGGCCACAGCCTTGATGCGGGCGAACAGCTTCTCGTTGAAGGTGATCTCGTCCGAGGCGGCCGACAAGATCGGCGACAGCTCGGTTTCCAGCACGTCCCACTGCTCGCCGCCGATGTTCGAGGTCATGACGCTGAACACGTTCATGGCGCGGTCCAGCGGCTCGCCCGCCATCTCCATCGCCGCCATGGTGTTGGCGAAGGTCGGGGCTTCGGCGTTGTTCGCGATGGCGGCGATGTCGGCGCGTTGCAGTTCGATGCCTTCCAGGATGGCTTCGCGCATCTTGGGCGCCGTCACCTTGTCCCACGGCGGCACGCCTTCATACGGACCGGTCCAGGGCTGCAGCAGTTCGGCGCGCGGCGCGGTCGCCGGCAGGACGGCGCGGGCGATCCGGGCCTCATCGGCGGTCGTCAGGGCGGCGACGGCGCCGCTCACCGCGTTCTCCACGGCCCCGGCCGAAGCGCAGCCCGACAGGGCGAAGAGGCTCGCGCCTCCGATGAGAAGATGGCGTCTGTGCATCCAGGTCTCCCAACCATAGCTGTTTTGGACATCCTTCGGCGCAGGGTCCGAGAGCGTCCCATAAATCCGGTTTAGTCCTAAGTATTGGACGGCGAAACCCCGCAGGTCTAAAGGCCGCTGCATGGCGATAGGCGTTTTCGACTCCGGCGTGGGGGGCCTGACGGTCCACCGCGAACTCACGACCCGCTTTCCGACGCGGGACTTCATCTATCTGGGCGATCAGGCGCACGCCCCCTATGGCGGGCGCGGCGGCGAGGACATCGTCGAACTGACCCGCGCCGGATGCGAGCGCCTGTTCGAGGCGGGCGCCTCGATCGTCGTGCTGGCCTGCAACACGGCCTCGGCCATTGCGCTGCGCCGTCTGCAGCAGACCTGGATTCCGGGGATGCGCGAAAAGCTGGGCCGTCCGGTCAACGTGCTGGGCATCATCGTGCCCACCATCGAGGCGGCCACAGGCCTGCCCTGGTCCTATGAGGCCGAACGCAACGGGCGGCTGGAAGGCGAGAAGAAGCAGGCCATCGACGTCACCGGCGTCTTCTGCACCGCCGCCACGGCCATGAGCCGCGTCTATGAGATCGAGATCGACAAGCGCCGCGACGACCTGGCGGTCTTCACCGAGGCCTGCCCCGGCCTGGCCGGACTGATCGAACTGGGCGCCCCGCCGGAGGAGTTGAAGGTGGTCATCGACGACCACGTCGACGCCTTGCGCCGCCGGATCGGCCGCCATCCGGACAAGGCCGTCCTGGGCTGCACCCACTATGAGATCGTGGCCGACCTGTTCGCCCAGGCCCTGCCGCCCGGCGTCCAGATCATCAGCCAGCCCGCCGCCGTCGCCGACTCGCTGGAGCGCTATTTCGGGCGCCATCCGGAATATGAGTTGGGCTCCTCGGCCCGCCGCGACTTCCTGACCACCGGAACGCCTGGCCCGCAATCGGACCTGGTCGCCCAGTTCTGGGGCGCGCCCCTGACGTTCGAGGCGGCCTAAGACGCCCCGCCGCTATTCCGCCGATCGCGTCGCGTTACGACGCTGGCCGAAGGTCGGCGCCCGCTCCTTCTGCTGCGCCCAGTAGGCCGGGCCGTCGTCCGGCTTGAACATGGTGCGCGGCACGCCGTTGCGGTCGACCACGGCGAAGGTGTTGGTCGCGGCCTGATAGAAGAGGGTGTCGCCGTTGGCGCGCTTCACCGTCTCGGTTCCCTTCGGCGTCGCCTCGGTGAAGCTCCGCACCTTCTGCAGGTAGTCGTCGGCCGAGCGGGCGCCGAAGTCGGCGCCGTTTCGCTCATACAGCCGCTGCACCTTGGCGTCGGCGGTCTCGCGCCGGTTGGCGGTGACGGCGGGTTTGGCCGCGTCCGGCGACGCGGCGGCCGCCGCATCGTCCGGCCCGCTCGCCGAGATCAAGCCGACCGGCTCGGCGGCGCTGCGATCGCGCGTCTCGACCGCCGAACCGCCGCTATCGCATCCCGCCAGAGCCAGAACCGCCGCAGCCAGAGCCGCAGACATCCGCATACGCATGGCGCCCCTCCCGATATCTCTGAAGAACGCAGTTAGGCATGATTTTCATCGCCCGGCAAAGCCCTGTCGCGCAAACGGGGGCGACGTCGCTTTGTCTCGACGCCGTCACGCCACGCCGCTAGACCTTGGTTCATGACCGCACCCTCGCTTTCCAGCGCCCTGGCCGGCCGCAAGGTCCTGCTGATCATCGGCGGCGGCATCGCCGCCTATAAGGCGCTGGAGCTGATCCGCCTGCTCAGCAAGGCGGGCGCGCAGACGATGGCCGTCCTGACCAAGGCCGGGGCCGAGTTCGTCACCCCCATGTCGCTGGCGGCCCTGACCGGCCATCCGGTCCGACAGGACCTGTTCATGCCGGACGACGAAACCGCCATGGGCCATATCGAACTGTCGCGCTGGGCCGATCTGGTAGTGGTCGCGCCCGCCACGGCCGGGCTGATCGCCAAGGCGGCCAACGGCATGGCCGACGACCTGGCCTCGACCACGCTTCTGGCCACCGACAAGAAGGTGCTGCTGGCCCCGGCGATGAACGTGCGCATGTGGCTGCACCCGGCGGTTCAGGCCAATGTCGCGCGGCTGAAGGGCTTCGACGGCTATCACGGCATGGCCGTGGTCGGACCCGACGACGGCGTCATGGCCTGCGGCGAGTTCGGGCCGGGCCGCATGGCCGAGCCCCCGGTCATCCTGGACGCCATCGCCCGTCTGCTGGCCGGACCGGATGGACGCCCGCTGACCGGCCGGACCGCCGTGGTGACGGCCGGGCCGACGTTCGAGCCGATCGACCCGGTGCGCGGCTTGACCAACCGCTCCAGCGGCAAGCAGGGCTATGCCGTCGCCGCCGCCCTGGCCGAACTGGGGGCGCAGGTGACGCTGATCTCCGGCCCGGTGGCGCTGGACGCCCCCGTGGGCGTGACCCGCGTCTGGGTCGAGGCCGCCACGGAAATGAAGGCGGCAGTCGACGCGGCGCTCCCGGCCGACATCGCCGTGATGAGCGCCGCCGTCGCCGACTGGCGCGTGGACGGCGTGGCCTCGGGCAAGATCAAGAAGGCGCCGGGCGGGCCGCCGTCGCTGGCGCTGATCGAAAACCCCGACATCCTGGCGGGCGTCTCCGCGCCCGGCCCTCGCCGCCCGAAACTGGTGGTCGGTTTCGCCGCCGAGACCAGCGACCTGGAAGCCAACGCGCGCGCCAAGCTCTCCCGCAAGGGGTGCGACTGGATCGTCGGCAATGACGTCTCGGACGAGGTGTTCGGCTCGGACGGAAACGCCGTGACCCTGTTCACCCGCAATGGCGACGAGCCCTGGCCGCGCCAGTCCAAGACCCAGGTCGCCAGGAAGCTGGCCCAGCGCATCGCCGATCACTTCAAGGCTTGAGATCATGACCGCCCTCCGTATCGAACGCCTGCCCCACGCCGAGGGCTTGGCCCTGCCCGCCTATGAGACCGCCGGTTCGGCCGGCATGGACCTTCGCGCCGCCCTCGCCGAGGGCGAGACCCTGGTGCTGGAGCCCGGCCAGCGCAAATTGGTGCCCACTGGTCTGAAGATCGCCCTGGAGCCCGGGTACGAAGCCCAGGTGCGCCCGCGCTCGGGCCTGGCGCTGAAGCACGGGATCTCGGCGCCGAATTCGCCCGGCACCATCGACAGCGATTATCGCGGCGAGGTCGGGGTCATCCTGATCAACCACGGCGAGTTGCCGTTCGAGATCAAGCGCGGCGACCGCATCGCCCAGATGGTGATCGCCCGCTACGAGCAGGCGCAGATCGTCGAGGTCGAAGCCCTGGACGAAACCGACCGGGGCGCGGGCGGATTCGGTTCAACCGGGCGTTGATGAAGACTCTACTTTCACATCCTTAGATACTGGTTTAGCGTGGCGGTCATGAACACGCTGGAACAGCTCGTCTACTTCAGCCGGTCACGGCTCGCTCGCGAAGACGAGGCTAAGGCGATCGCCGACATCGTCGATGTCGCGGCTTATTTGAACGCCCGCAACGGCATCAGCGGGGCCCTGACCCTGCAAGACGGCGTGTTCGTTCAGATCCTCGAAGGCTCGCCCAGCGCGCTGGATATCCTCATGCTGCATCTGCATTTCGATGAACGGCATGAAGATATCGAGGTGTTGGTCAGGGACACGATCGAGCGCCGCAGCTTCGCCGCGTGGGGAATGACGGCGCCGTCGCCTCGTCAGTCCGAGGCGCTCCGACACCTGATCGCAGCCCGCTCGCAGGACCTTTGCGCCTGGCGCGCCGCCATGACCGAACTGTTGTCCGAAGCGGCCTGAGGCCGCGATACGATCGCGCTCTAGTCTGTCACGCCTGACGGAAGCCCAGCACGTCCTGCATGTCGTAGAGGCCGGGGCGGCGGTTGCGCACCCAGGCGGCGGCGGCCACCGCGCCCTTGGCGAACAGGCTGCGGTCGATGGCC
Organism: Brevundimonas sp. M1A4_2e; assembly: GCF_053345555.1. NCBI lineage: Bacteria > Pseudomonadati > Pseudomonadota > Alphaproteobacteria > Caulobacterales > Caulobacteraceae > Brevundimonas > Brevundimonas sp. M1A4_2e. The sequence continues at coordinate 226,405 of NZ_JBKFAI010000003.1, forward strand.
GAATGCGACAGGGTCAGCATCTCGTCTTCCGAGGCGAACATGACGGTGTGCTCGCCGATCACCCCGCCGGCGCGCAGGGAGGCGAAGCCGATCTTGCCCGGCTCGCGCGGGCCGGTGATGCCGTCATAGGGGGCGCTTTGCAGCTCGGCCAGATCGCGGCCCCGGCCGTTGGCGGCCGCCTCGCCCAGCATCAGGGCCGTGCCTGAGGGCGCATCGACCTTGCGGCGGTGATGGGTCTCCAGCACCTCGATGTCCCAGTCGCGCGCGTCCAGCCGCAGGGCCGCGTGTTCGACCAGGCCGATCAATATGTTCACGCCCAGCGAGAAGTTGCCGCTCATGACGATGGCGATCTTCTCGGCCGCGGCCTCGATCTGGACCTCCTGCTCGGGCGCCAGGCCGGTGGAGCCGATGACCAAGGCCGGTCCGCCCGCCTCGGCGCAGGCGCGCGCCAGAGCCACCGAGGCCTCGGGCGTCGAGAAGTCGATGATGACGTCGCACAGCTTCAGATCGACGGTCTCGCCGCGATCGAAACGGGCGGCGACCACCACGTCCTCGCGGGCGTCCAGAACCTGAGACACGGCGCGGCCCATGCGGCCCCGGGCGCCGGAGATGCCGGCGTGGAAGATGTCGCTCACGCGGTCTCTTTCGGATTATCGGCGTCGCCGCCCAGGATGTCGGCCCAGAAGCGCTTGGCCTTGCCGGCGAAGCTGGTGTTGCGCGGGGTCTGGCTTTCGCCCAGCGACGCGGCCAGTTCGGCCAGAAGCTCCTTCTGGCGCGCGTTCAGATCGGTCGGCGTCTCGACGAACAGTTCAACCACCAGGTCGCCGCGGCCGCGCCCGTTCAGGTGCGGCATGCCCTTGCCCTTGATGCGGACGGTCTTGCCGGTCTGGGCGCCCGCAGGCACCTCGACCGGGGCCTTGCACTTGCCGTCGCAGGCGTCCGAGATCAGGCAGGGCGCGTCCACGACGCCGCCCAGGGCCGCCACCGTCATCGGCACCGGCACCGTCACCAGCAGATCCAGGTTGTCGCGCTCGAACAGTTCGTGCGGCGTGACCGACAGGAAGACGTAAAGGTCGCCGCGCGGCCCGCCGCGCTGGCCCGCCTCGCCCTCGCCCGACAGGCGGATGCGCGAGCCGTCGTCCACGCCGGCCGGCACCTTAAGACTGAGCTTGCGGGTCTTGCGGACCTGACCGTGGCCCCGGCAGGTGGTGCAGGGGTCGGCGATCATCTCGCCCGAGCCGCCGCAGCGGGGGCAGGTGCGCTCGACCTGGAAGAAGCCGTTGGCCTGACGCACGCGCCCGGCGCCGCCGCAGGTGTTGCAGATGGTCGGCTTGGTGCCCGCCTTGGCGCCCGAGCCGTCGCAGACCTCGCAGCTCATCAGGGTCGGGATGGCGATCTCGACCTCGGCGCCCTGATAGGCCTGCTCCAGGGTGATCTCCAGGTCGTAGCGCAGGTCCGAGCCGCGGCGCGGCCCGTGGTTCTGGCGCCCGCCGCCGCCCCGGCCGCCGAAGGCGTCCCCGAAGGCGTCGCCGAAGACCTGGGAGAAGATGTCGTTGATGTCGTGGAAGCCCGCGCCGCCCTGGCCGAACGGGTTGCCCCCGCCCGCGCCGCCGCCGTTGACGCCGGCATGGCCGAACCGGTCATAGGCCGCGCGCTTCTGCTCGTCGGACAGGACGGTGTAGGCCTCGGAGATTTCCTTGAAGCGGGCCACGGACTCTTCGGAGCCGCCGTTGCGGTCAGGGTGGTGCTCCATCGCCAGCTTGCGATAGGCGCTCTTGAGCGCGGCCGCATCGACCGTCCGCTCGACCCCCAGAATCTCGTAATAGTCACGTTGCGCCATCAGGCGTTCGTCCTCTTACTTTCCCGCCGCTTCAGGCCTCTCTTGATCGGAGGCGCTCCGTTTGCGGATGACCGGCAGCCTGCCTGATGACATGGGCGCCCGGTCCAATGATGCAAGTTTCATGAAACGGCCCCGCCTGCCGTCTGACAAGCGGGGCCGAACATTAGCCAGGCGCCGTCTTAGGCGTCCTTCTTCTCGTCCGCGTCCGAGACTTCCTCGAACTCGGCGTCGACCACGCCGTCGTCGGCCGGTTGGCCCTCGGCGCCGCCTTCAGTCCCGCCCTGCTGGGCGGCGTACATGGCCTCGCCCAGCTTCATCGAGGCCTGAGCCAGGGTGTTGGTCTTCTCGCGGATGGCCTCGGGGTCCGTGCCGTCCTTGGCCGACTTCAGATCGTCCAGGGCCGACTGGATGGTCGCCTTGGTCGCTTCGTCGATCTTGTCGCCGTGCTCGGCCAGGGCCTTTTCGGTCGAGTGGACCAGGCTGTCGGCGCCGTTCTGGGCCTCGACCAGCTCCTTGCGGGCCTTGTCGGCCGCAGCGTTGGCCTCGGCTTCCTTGACCATCTGCTCGATGTCCGCGTCCGACAGGCCGCCGTTGGCCTGGATGCGGATCGACTGCTCCTTGTTGGTCGCCTTGTCCTTGGCGGTGACGTGGACGATGCCGTTGGCGTCGATGTCGAAGGCGACCTCGATCTGCGGCATGCCGCGCGGCGCCGGCGGGATCCCCATAAGGTCGAACTGACCCAGGATCTTGTTGTCGGCGGCCATCGGCCGTTCGCCCTGGAAGACGCGAATCGTCACGGCCGACTGATTGTCGTCAGCGGTCGAGAAGGTCTGGGCCTTCTTGGTCGGGATGGTGGTGTTGCGCTCGATCAGCGGGGTGAACACGCCGCCCAGCGTCTCGATGCCCAGCGTCAGCGGCGTCACGTCCAGCAGCAGCACGTCCTTGACGTCGCCTTGCAGAACGCCCGCCTGAACGGCGGCGCCCAGGGCCACGACCTCGTCCGGGTTCACGCCCTTGTGCGGCTCCTTGCCGAAGAAGGCCTTCACGGCTTCCTGCACCTTGGGCATGCGGGTCATGCCGCCGACCAGCACCACTTCGTCGATGTCCGAAGCCTTCAGGCCGGCGTCGGCCAGGGCCTTCTTACACGGCTCGATGGTGCGGGCGACCAGGTCGTCGACCAGGGCTTCCAGCTTGGCGCGCGACAGCTTGATGTTCAGGTGCAGCGGGCCCGACTGGTTCATGGTGATGAACGGCAGGTTGACCTCGTACTGGGTCGTCGAGGAAAGCTCCTTCTTGGCCTTTTCGGCCTCTTCCTTCAGGCGCTGCAGGGCCAGCTTGTCCGAGCGCAGGTCGACGCCCTGCTCCTTCTTGAACTCGTCGGCCAGGTAGTCGACCAGACGCATGTCGAAGTCTTCGCCGCCCAGGAAGGTGTCGCCGTTGGTCGACTTCACCTCGAACACGCCGTCGCCGATCTCCAGGATCGAGACGTCGAAGGTGCCGCCGCCCAGGTCGTATACGGCGATCTTCTGGCCGTCGTTCTTCTCCAGGCCATAGGCCAGGGCCGCCGCCGTCGGCTCGTTGATGATGCGCAGGACTTCCAGACCGGCGATCTTGCCGGCGTCCTTGGTCGCCTGACGCTGGGCGTCGTTGAAATAGGCGGGAACGGTGATGACGGCCTGGGTGACCTTCTCGCCCAGATAGGCCTCGGCGGCCTCCTTCATCTTGCCCAGGGTGAAGGCCGAAACCTGCTGGGGCGAATAGTCCTTGCCGTGGGCCTGGACCCAGGCGTCGCCGGTCGGGCCCTTGACGATCTCAAAGGGCACCATGCCCTTGTCCTTGGCCACCACCGGGTCATCAAAATTGCGGCCGATCAGGCGCTTGATGGCGAAGAAGGTGTTGGCGGGGTTGGTAACCGCCTGACGGCGCGCCGGCTGGCCGACGAGGATTTCGCCGCCGTCCTGGATGGCGACCACCGACGGGGTGGTGCGGGCGCCTTCGGCGTTTTCGATGACCTTGGGGTTCTTGCCGTCCATGACGGCGACGCACGAGTTGGTCGTGCCGAGGTCGATGCCGATGATCTTGGCCATGGGCTTGTCTTTTTCACTCCTTGCGGCGGGCGATGCGGCGGCCTTGGATCAAGCGCCGCGCGTGACCGCCCCCTGATGGGCTTTTGAAATCATGCCGCGCCGGACGCGAGGCCCAGTGCGACGGTGGACGAGGTCGGCGGACAAACCCCTAACGAAAAGGGGGTTATCGCCGGATTGGCTCGGATATGGGAAAGTCCGCAGGGCCCGCAAGGCCTTCTGTGCGGTTAGGGGCAGATTCCGCGCCTTATGGCGGACAAGGACGCATCGCGCCGCTAAATTCGGCCGATGACCTCGCAAATCCCGCCCCCAGCGCTTCCCGAAACCCCGACCGCCCTGCCCGGCTTTCGGCTGTGGCCTGGCCTGCTAGACGCGGCGGCGCAAGGCGAGCTGCTGGCTCAGGTGCAGGCAGGGCTGGACGCGGCGCCCCTCTACCGGCCGACAACGCCCGGCGGGCGGCCCTTTTCGGTGCGGATGAGCAACTTCGGCGCTGTGGGCTGGGTGTCGGACCGTCAGGGCTATCGCTATCAGCCGACCCATCCCATGACGGGGGCACCCTGGCCCGCCATCCCGGCCCGCCTGCTGGACCTGTGGGACGCCCTGACGGGCTGGCCCGACCCGCCCGACGCCTGCCTGGTCAACCTCTATCAGGGCGAGGCGAAGATGGGTCTGCATCAGGACAAGGACGAACGCGACCTCACTGCGCCGGTGCTGTCGGTCTCTCTGGGCGATACGGCGGTGTTCCGCATCGGTCCGGCCCCCGACGAAACCGGAAAGGGCGGCGCCACCAGCACGGTGCGCCTGGCCTCCGGCGACGTCTGCGCCCTGACCGGACCTGCAAGGCTGGCGCGCCACGGGATCGACCGGCTTCTGGCGGGCTCTTCGCGACTGCTGCCCGACGGCGGGCGGATCAATCTGACGCTCCGGGTCGCGGGCTAGACGGAAAGACTCGACGGCGGAGGGAAAGCCGAGGCACTGTCGCCGCTTCCACAGCGCCGACCGGAGACCCGCGATGACCCTGATCACCCGGCCCGAGGGCCTGAGCCCCGACCAGATCGCCCCCAGCCGCCGCAGCCTGGGCGTGGCGACCGCCGGCGGGCTGTTCTTCGCCGCCTACGCCCCCGCCGCCCTTAGCCAGTCGGCCCAGCCGATCGCCACCGACGCGGCGGGGCTGGTCACGCAGGACGCAGCCTATCCGGCGCCCGACGGCTTCAGCCTGCCCGCCTATGTCGCCCGGCCCGAAGGCGCCGGCCCCTTCCCCGTCGTCATCGTCGTGTCCGAGATTTTCGGCGTGCACGAATACATCCGCGATGTCTGCCGCCGCCTAGCCAAGGCGGGCTACGCCGCCGTGGCGCCCGCCTTCTTCGTGCGCGTCCAGGACCCGGCCCCGCTCAGCGACATGCAGGCGATCCAGCGCATCGTCGCCGCCGCCAGCTACGATCAGGTGATGGGCGACATCAGCGCCACCCTGGACTGGATCGGCGCCCAGTCCTGGGCCAAGGCCGACAAGGTCGGCATCACCGGCTTCTGCTGGGGCGGCAAGGTGGTGTGGCAGGCGGTGGCCCGCTTCCCGACGCTGGACGCCGGGGTCGCCTGGTACGGCCGCCTGTCGCCCGCCGCCAATGCGAGCGACGACCAGAAGGCGACGGGCCGCCCCTGGCCCATCGACCTGGCGGGCGAACTCAAGGCGCCGGTGCTGGGCCTTTACGGCGCCCAGGACAGCGGCATTCCCAACGACACGGTCAGGGCGATGAACGAGGCGCTGAAGGCCGCAGGGCGGACCGACAGCCAGATCGTCCTCTATGACGACGCCCCGCACGGCTTCCACGCCGACTACCGCGCCTCTTACCGCGAGGCGGACGCCAAGGACGGCTGGCGGCGACTGCTCGAACTGTTCGATTCGAAATTGAAGGGCTGACCTCTCCGCCCGCTCATCCCGGCGTCCGCCGAGATGAGCGGTTTATTTCGCAGGCGTATAAAAACGGCCCGACGCGTCTGCGCCGGGCCGTCGTCATATCAACGCGCGAAAGCCTCAGGCCTTGGCGTCGAAATTCCCGCCGGTCGTGTTCGGATCGGCATAGGCGCCGCCCGTCGCCGGGCCGGAGCCCTTGGCCGCGACCACGACCATGGCCGCGCGCACGGTGCGGCCGAACAGGGCGTAGCCCGGCTGCAGCGTCTGGATGACGGCGCCGCCCGGCACGGTGTCCGACGGCTGCTCCATCATCGCCTGATGCAGGTGCGGGTCGAAGGCGTCGCCCGGCGCCGGATCGACGCGGGTCAGGCCGTTGGCCTCAAAGGCCGACAGCAGGGATTTCTGCGTCAGCTCCAACCCCGTCACCATGGCCGCCGTCGGGCCTTCGGCGTCCTTGGGCGCCGCCGCCAGACCGCGCTCCAGCGTATCGGCCACGCCCAGCAGATCCTTGGCGAAGCGCTGGATGGCGTAGGCGCGCGCGTCGTTCTGCTGCGTCTCGGCGCGGCGCTTGGTGTTCTCGGCATCGGCCACGGCGCGCAGGGCGCGGTCCTTCCACTGATCGCGCTCGGCGATCAGGGCGTCGACCACGGCGTTTTCATCGCCTTCAGGCGCAGCTTCGCCTTCGTGGATGTCCTGCTCGAGTTGGTCCCGGGTCTCGTCGTTGATGTCGTTCACGTCTCTTGTCCGTCCAGAATCCGGCCCAGCACCCGGGCGGTATAGTCCACCAACGGTATGACACGGGCGTAGTTCAACCGCGCGGGCCCGATGACGCCGATGGCGCCCAGCACCCGCTGCCGGCCCGACATATAGGGCGCCGCGATCACGGCGGAACCCGAAAGCGAAAAGAGTCGCGTTTCCGCGCCGATATAGATGCGCACGCCCTGGGCCGCGCCGACGTCGTCCAGCAGGCCGATCAGCTGTTCCTTCTGCTCCAGATCGTCGAACAGGACGCGCACCCGCTCCAGATCCTCGGCCGCGCGGGCGTCCTGCAACAGGTTGCCGCGCCCGCGCACGATCAGGTTGCGGTCGTGGCCCGCGCCGCCTGCGCCGCCGCTCCAGGCGGCCAGCCCGTCTTCGACCAGACGGGCGGCGGCGGCGTCCAGATCGCGCCGGGCGGCCTCCATCTCGGCCTTCATCTCGTGCCGGGCCTCGGCCAGCGGACGGCCCTTCAACCGGGCGCTGAGGAAGTTGGACGCCTCCTGCAGGGTCGAGGGCGTGACGCCGGGCGCCAGATTCATCAGCCGGTTCTCGACCACCCCGTCGTCGGCGACCAGCACCGCCAGCGCCTGCCCGCCGCCCAGGGCCACGAACTCGACATGGCGCACCCCCGCCTCGCGCACCGGGCTGGCGACGATGCCCGCTCCGCCCGCCAGACCCGACAGCAGGGATGAGGCCGCATCCAGCGCCTCCTCGACATTGCGGCCGCCGCCCTTGGCGCCCAGCACCGCCAGGCGGGCGTCGATCTCGCGCCGCTCCTCCTGACCGATGTCGCCGACTTCCAACAGGCCGTCCACGAACAGCCGCAGGCCCGCATGGGTCGGCGCCCGCCCGGCCGATGCGTGCGGCGAGGCCAGCAGCCCGGCCTGCGTCAACGCCTGCATAGTGTTGCGGATCGAGGCGGGCGACAGGTCCAGCCCGGCGCGCGCCAGGGTGTGCGACCCCACCGGCTCGCCCGTCTCCAGATAGGTCTCGACCACCCGGCGGAAGATGTCGCGCGCCCGCGCATCCAGCGTCGCCAGACCGGGCGAGGGGTAAAGCAGGCTCATGTCGGCGCCCTCCGTCCCGCCGGAACGGACGGGGCGGGCGCCGCAAACAGGTCAGGGCGGGACAGGCTCATGGTTTCAGGATAAGCACGCGCCATCCCGCTTCCAAGGAATTCCCATGCGCCCGTCCGAACGCACCCCCGAACAACTCCGCACCGTCACGCTGGAAACCGGCGTCAACCGCTACGCCGAGGGCTCCTGCCTCGTCTCCTTCGGCCATACCAAGGTGCTGGTGACGGCCTCGATCGAGGAGAAGGTGCCGGGCTGGATGCGCAACAGCGGCCAGGGCTGGGTCACGGCCGAGTACGGCATGCTGCCGCGCTCCACCCACACGCGCGGCCGCCGCGAAGCCGCCGCCGGCAAGCAGTCGGGCCGCACCCAGGAGATCCAGCGCCTGATCGGCCGCTCCTTGCGCGCCGTGGTCGACCTGAAGGCGCTGGGCGAGCGTCAGGTGCTGATCGACTGCGACGTGATCCAGGCCGACGGCGGCACCCGCACCGCCTCCATCACCGGCGCCTGGGTGGCGATGGCCTCGGCGCTCAACTACCTCAAGGACGAGGGCGTGCTGACGACCGACCCGATCCTGGATCAGGTGGCGGCCGTGTCCTGCGGCGTGTTCAAGGATCTTCCGGTGCTGGACCTCGACTATGAGGAAGACTCCACCGCCGAGGCCGACAGCAACTTCGTCCTGACCGGGGCGGGCCAGATCGTCGAGATTCAGGCCACCGGCGAGAAGCGCGGCTTCAGCCGGGCGGAGTTCGACCGCCTGTTCGAACTGGCGGAAATCGGCTGCGCCGAGCTGTTCGCCCTGCAGCGCGCCGCCGTCGAAGCCGCCCGCCGATAAGACTTTTCGCGGAGCCGGATCGGGGTCATCGTCGTTGCCAAGGCGAACCCCGATCCGAAAGTCCGCACATGCCCCGACTGTCTCTTCTGGCCTGCCTGTCCCTGAGCGGGCTTCTGATCGCCTGCCAGCCGCGCCCCGAACCGGCCACGTCGGCGCCGACGCCAGCGCCCTCCCCGGCCCGCGAACCCGAAGTCCGCCCGCCCGAAGGCCCGGACATGGCGCCCCAGCGCGTACCCATCGACGATCGCCCCTGCCGCGAGACCCTGGGCGAAGCGGCTTCGGCCCGGCTGGTCCAGCGCTGCGTCGCCGTCAGCCCCGCCACGCGCCCGCCCTGCAACGCCGCCAACCCCTGCGACCTGATCCAGGGCGAGATCGACCGCAGTTGCGCGATGTGGACCCGCGACGGCGAAACCGCGCCGAAAGAGTGCAAGAGCTGATCTTCTCCCTCCCCTTCATGGGGAGGGTGGTCGAAGCGAAGCGGAGACCGGGTGGGGAGGGCCAGGTGGTCCTGGCCTCGGCGGTTGATTTGCCAAGCCGCCCCGACCCGGCTTCGGCCTCGCGGCCTCAGCCACCCTCCCCATGAAGGGGAGGGAGAAGGCGCGCTCAAGCAGGGAGCCGTCGCGCGGCGAGCGATAGCGCCCAAAAAGAAAACCCCGGCGGAGCGATCCGCCGGGGCCTTCTTACTTCAGCAATGACGCCGAGGCTTAGTCGCGACGGCGACGGCCGCGGTCGCCGCCGTTGCGGTCGCCGTCACGCTTGGGACGCCCGCCGGTGTCTTCCGACAGCGGAGCTTCGCCGCGCTCAGCGCGCTCGGCGTTGATCTTGTCGGTGATGTCCTCGCCGGTTTCCTGATCGACGACCTTCATCGACAGCTTGGTCTTGCCGCGATCGTCGAAGCCCAGGAACTTGACCTTGACCTCCTGGCCTTCCGACAGGACGTCGGCCGGGTTGGCGACGCGCTCCAGAGCGATCTGGGACACGTGGACCAGGCCGTCCTTGGCGCCGAAGAAGTTCACGAAGGCGCCGAAGTCGACGACCTTCACGACCTTGCCGGTGTAGATCGTGCCGACTTCCGGCTCCGAGGCGATGGACTGGATCCAGGCCTTGGCGGCTTCGATCTTCTCCTGCTCGTTGGCGGCGATCTTGATGGTGCCGTCATCGCCGATGTCGACCTTGGCGCCGGTCTTCTCGACGATTTCGCGGATGACCTTGCCGCCCGAACCGATCACTTCGCGGATCTTATCGACCGCGATCTTGATGGATTCGATCTTGGGCGCGAACTCGCCCAGCTCGGCGCGCGGGGCCTCCATCGCCTTGGACATTTCCTCAAGGATGTGCAGACGGCCGGCCGAAGCCTGCGTCAGGGCCTGCTGCATGATCTCCTTGGTGATGCCGGCGACCTTGATGTCCATCTGAAGGCTGGTGATGCCTTCCGAGGTGCCCGCGACCTTGAAGTCCATGTCGCCCAGGTGGTCTTCGTCACCCAGGATGTCCGACAGGATGGCGAACTCGCCCGACGGCTCCAGGATCAGACCCATGGCGATGCCCGAGACCGGACGGACCAGCGGCACGCCGGCGTCCATCAGGGCTAGCGACGAACCGCAGACCGTGGCCATCGAGGACGAGCCGTTGGACTCGGTGATCTCCGACACCAGGCGGATGGTGTAGGGGAAGTCTTCGCGCGACGGCAGCATCGGGCGGATGGCGCGCCAGGCCAGCTTGCCGTGACCGATTTCGCGACGGCCCGGCGAGCCCATGCGGCCCGCTTCACCGACCGAATAGGGCGGGAAATTGTAGTGCAGCAGGAAGGACTCCTTGTAGGTGCCCGTCAGGCTGTCGATGTACTGCTCGTCCTCGCCGGTGCCGAGCGTGGCGACGACCAGAGCTTGCGTTTCGCCGCGCGTGAACAGCGACGAACCGTGGGTGCGCGGCAGGACGCCGACTTCCGAGACGATAGCGCGGACCTTGTCGAGGGCGCGGCCGTCGACGCGGTGGGCGTTCTCGATGATGTCGCGACGCAGGACGTCGGCTTCGCATTCCTTGAACGCGGCCGAGAACTTCGACGAGTCGACGCCGTCCGGCTTCTCGTCGGTCTTCACCAGGGCCTCGGCGGCCTTCTTCTTGGCGGCGTCCACGCCCGAGCGGCGCTCGTACTTGCCCGGGTGGGCGTAGGCGGCCTTGATCTCTTCGCCGACCAGCGACTTGATCGAGGCGACCACGTCCGAGTGGTCTTCGGCCTGGAAGTCGAACGGCTCCTTGGCGGCGTGCTCGGCCAGGTCGATGATGGCGTCGATCACCGGCTGCATGCCCGCGTGCGCGAACATCAGGGCCTCGAGCATCTTCTCTTCCGACAGCTCCTTGGCTTCGGATTCGACCATCATGATGGCGTCTTGCGTGCCGGCGACGACCAGGTCCAGGGCGCTCTCGCCCAGGGTGTCGATGGCCGGGTTCAGCACCAGCTCGCCGTCGATCATGCCGACGCGCGCGGCGCCGATCGGGCCCATGAAGGGCACGCCCGAGATGGTCAGGGCGGCCGAGGCGGCGACCATGCCCAGGATGTCGGGGTCGTTCTCAAGGTCGTGCTGCAGCACGGTGACGATGACCTGGGTCTCGTTCTTGAAGCCCTTGACGAACAGGGGGCGGATCGGGCGGTCGATCAGGCGGGAGACCAGGGTCTCCTTCTCGGTCGGACGGCCTTCACGCTTGAAGTAGCCGCCCGGGATCTTGCCGGCGGCGAACGTCTTCTCTTGGTAGTTGACGGTCAGCGGGAAGAAATCCAGGCCCGGCTTGGGCTGACGGCCGTAGACGACGGTGGCCAGGACCACGGTCTCGCCGTAGGTCGCCAGCACGGCGCCGTCGGCCTGACGGGCGATGCGGCCCGTCTCCAGGGTCAGCGGGCGGCCGGCCCACTCGATCGTCTTGCGTTTGATATCGAACATGTTTCGTCTTTCGTCTCCCGCGGGCGTATTCCCGTCGGGGGTGTGCGGAGCGTCAGGCCGTTCAGTCCTTAACGGTCCCCGTTGACCTGGCCGCGATGTCGCGGCCGGGCGGGTGATTGAGGACCGGATTCAAGGCCCTCGCGTCGGTTGCGCCGGTCAGACCCGCGGCGCGCGGGAAGCTTGCTACTAATAGCGGAACGAGGCGCGGACGTGACCGCCCGCGCCTCGTGGAGATTATCCGATCCGCAACCGGGGCGCCTTAGCGACGCAGGCCCAGCTTGGCGATCAGCGCCTGATAGCGAGCGCTGTCGGTCTTGTTCAGGTGGTCCAGAAGGCGACGACGCTGCGAAACCTGCTTCAGCAGGCCACGACGCGAGTGGTTGTCCTTCTTGTGGGTCTTGAAGTGCTCGGTCAGGTTGGCGATGCGTTCCGTCAGGATCGCGACCTGCACTTCGGCCGAACCGGTGTCGCCCGTCGAGCGGGCGTTGTCGGCGATGACTTCAGCTTTACGTTGAGCCGTAATCGACATCGGAGGTCCTTTCTTGCCCTATCGCTCGCCTCGCGGAGGCTCGCTGTTTGAGGGCGTTGGAGTTCCTGTCGGCAAGCGGTCGGCCTGCTTCAAGGGAGGTTGAAAACACGGTCGGGTTCAAGCCGACCGGCCCTGAGATTGCCGAGCGCGACCAGGGTTCCGCCCTCGAAGACCGAAACCAGCCGCGAGCCGGCGGCGAGCCGGGCCTTGAGCGTTTCAATCTGTCGGGGGAGCAGAACGATCGGCCGTCCCTGCCTCAAAGAGAGGGCGTCCTGATCCGTCACGGCCAACTCCGGGATGTCGTCCAGAGCGGTCGAAACGGGCAGCAAGCCCTCAAAGGCGGCGCCCTTATGCGCCAACTCTTCCAGAAAATCCAGCGTTACGGCGTTGTCGACCGAGAACGGCCCCACCCGCTCGCGCCGCAGGTCCGAGACATGGCCCTCCGCGCCCAGCATGATCGCCAGGTCGCGCGCCAGCGAACGGACATAGACGCCCTTGCCCGTCCGCATCGTGATCTCGACGTGATCGGCGTCGGGCGCGGCCGTCACGGCCGCCTCGTGAATGGTCACCCGGCGCGGCTGCAGCTCGACCTCGACCCCCGCCCGCGCCAGATCATAGGCGCGCTCGCCATTGACCCTTACGGCCGAAAAGGCGGGCGGCGTCTGGTCGATCTCGCCGACGAAGGACGGCAGGGCCGCCGTCACCGCCTCCACCGAAGGCCGCACGTCGGAGCGGGCGATGATCTCGCCCTCGCGGTCGATGCTGTCGGTCGAAATGCCCCAGTGGATGGTGAAGCGATAGACCTTCTGCGCCTCCATCATGAAGGGCACGGTCTTGGTCGCCTCGCCCAGCGCGATGGGCAGTATGCCCGAGGCCAGCGGGTCCAGCGTCCCGGCATGGCCCGCTTTCTGGGCGTTGAACAGCCGACGGACCTTCGTCACCGCCTCGGTCGAGCCCATCTCATAGGGCTTGTCCAGACACACCCAGCCGTTGACGAGATCGCCCTTCTTGCGCCGCGCCATGAGTCAGTCTTCGCCCTGGTCGTCAGCCTGTTCGATGTCGGCGCGCACACGCGGATCATTGAACAGACGGTCCATGTGGCTGGCCGCGTCGAAGCTCTCGTCGTGGCGGAATTTCAGGTCGGGCGTGAACTTCATGTCGATGCGGCGGCCCAGCTGGCCGCGCAGGAATTTGGCGTGTTCGTTCAGCGCCTTGATGATGGCGCTCTCTTGCCCCGCCGTCTCGGCCGCCTCGACGCCGGCGCCCAGAGGCTCGACGAAACAGGTGGCGTGGCGCAGGTCCGGGCTCATCCGCACCTCGGTCACCGTGACGGAGACGCCCAGCAAGGCCTCGTCGTGAATCTCATGCTCGCGCATGACGTCGACCAGGGCGTGGCGGATCAGCTCGCCGGCGCGCAGCTGACGCTGCGACGGGCCCAGCGGGCCGCTGGCGTTGCGGGTGTGTTGCTTGCGGGCCATCGGGGCTCCTCCTGCTCGCGCCGCCGGGGATCGGACGCCGGCTCTGAAACGCGAAGGGGCGGGGTCTAGTCGTCTGCGCCGCGCAAGTCCAGTTCCGCCGCGCGCTGTTCGGCGGTTCGCGCCGCCCGCATCACCGCGCCAGAGGTCAGGCTGCGCACTATCGGCATGGGCAGGCCGCCCGCGTTCAGCACCTCGGCCGTCCAGTGGTTGCACAGATGGCCGACCCAAAAGGTCTCCTGGCTGGCGTAGAAGACGGCGTCGTCGTCCGGCATCCTCGCGGCGATGACCGCTCGCCCCTCCGCATCCCGCTGGAGCGAGGACGCCACGCGCGCGCGCAAGGCGGTAAAGCCGTCGGACGACAGGCTCAGGGTCGTCCGTATCTCGTCGGACAGAAGGGCGGGATCGACCGGATCCGGGTCCAGCATGACCACGGACGGATTGCCGCCCGGTTTGAAAAGGGCCCGCGCTCCGTCGGGCAGCCGCCGGCTGATCGGCCCTTGTTCGACATAGAAGGCGGCGTCGCCCCAGCCGATCCGCACCCAGTCGCCGGGCGGCAGGGCTCGCACCGCCCGCGCCAGCGCATCGTCTCCGCCCGCCAGCGCCGCGCGCGGCGCGACCAGATCGGTGTGAAATCCGTTGTCGAGCAGATGGACGACGATCGCCGCCTGTGCGTCCTGGGGCGGAAACAGCGCCGGATCGCCCGGCCGCTGCGCCGTCCACAGACCAGCCAGCAGACCCAGAAGAACAGCGAGGCTCCAGCGGATCAGCACGCCCGCCTCGCCTTTAGTTGTTGCCGAAGGCCGCCGGAACATCGCGCGCAGGCGAAGAGCCCTGCATCGTCGCCCACTCGCCGCGATAGCTGTAATTCAGGCTGACGCAGTGGCGGAACTGGCCGTCAGCCCAGCGGCCGACCGTCTCGATCGTCAGCGGATGGCCCGCCCGCACCCGGCCCACGACGATGAAGGCCTCATCGGCGCCCGGACACAGGGCGCGCGACAGGGCGCGGCCGTCGCCGTCGGCCAGGATGCTGTAGACGCCGCCGTCGGCTGCGCCCTGGGGCAGGACGCGCCGGACCTGGTCCGGTCCGCCGCGCTCGAACCGGGCCGAGCCGCGCGAGGTCGAGGAGAACAGGTTCCTCACCGAGGTGGCGCCGAACCAGCCGCGCTCCACCTCCAGCGTCACGCCGCGCGTCAGGGCCTGGGTCGGGCGGTCGCTGGCGTCAAACGACAGGAACCGCGTGTCGGCCACGGCCGGGGACGCGGCCGCGCCAGCCAGCGTGGCGATCAACAGAAGAGACGGTCCAGCACGTGACATTTGCGGTCCATTGTTCGGCGCCCCCCGACGCGATGGCCGAACCCTAAGGCCAACGCAAGGCCAGATGAAGCCTTCAATACGCGGCCGCTGGCGAGGCGGGCGTCGGTCCGGCATGATGCGCGCGCGAGCATACGGATCCCTGCCGAGGCATCCTTTCGCCCGTTCCTCCTCTTCATGATCCGAGCGCCGTGTTCAAAGACCCCTTCGACATCGACAACTACGCCCAGGACCCGGACCATTATCTGGCCGTGCCCTTCGTTCCGACGGAGGAAGACACCGTCGCCGCCATGCTTGCCCTGGCCGGCGTAGGGCCGAAGGATCGCCTCTATGACCTCGGCTGCGGCGACGGCCGGATCGTCATCGCCGCCGCCCGCGACCGCGACGCCCACGGCATCGGCTTCGACATCGACCCGACGCGCATCGCCGACGCCATGGAGTACGCCGGCTGGGCCGGGGTCGAGCATATGGTCGACTTCATCGAGGAAGACCTGTTTAGCGTCGATGTCAGCGAGGCCACCGTGGTCAGCCTGTATCTGCTGCAGTCGATCAATGTGGAGCTGCGCCCGCGTCTCCTCAGCCAGCTGAAGCCCGGCGCCCGCATCGTCTCGCACGCCTTCGACATGGGCGACTGGCCAGCGGATGAGCGGATCAAGGTCGCCGACGGCTACATCTACAAATGGACTGTTCCGGCCCCGGTCGCCGGACGATGGGACTGGACGTGCGAGGACGGGACGGCCGGCCGACTGGAGCTGGAACAGACGTATCAACAAGTCACGGGGCGCGCCTGGCTAGGCGAGACGGAGGTCTCGATGAGCGCCGAACTGACCGGCGAACGGCTAGAGATCGAGCTGCAGGCCGACGACGCGGCGCGGGTCCAGCGCTTCATCCTGACCTTCTCGGACGGCGCGCTGAAGTCTGTCGTCGAGGACTAACTGCCAACGCAAGCCAAAGACAAAGGGCGCGGCTTCTTTCGAAACCGCGCCCTTCATGTTTCAGGCCGTGAGGCTCAAACGTCCAGATCTAGGCGTCCTAGTCCAGGGTGCGCTTGATCTCTTCGACGGTGAAGCACTCGATGTAGTCGCCTTCCTTGATGTCCTGGAAGCCCTGGAACTGCATGCCGCACTCCTGGCCCGAAGGCACCTCGTTGACCTCGTCCTTGAAGCGTTTGAGCGTGTTGAGCACGCCCAGCTCCAGAACCACCACGTCGTCGCGGATGATGCGCACGCGCGCGCCCTTGCGGACCACGCCTTCGGTGACGCGGCAGCCCGCGACCCGGCCGACCTTGGTGATGTCGAAGGCCTGCAGAACCTTGGCGTTGCCCAGGAAGGTTTCGCGCTGGAGCGGCGCCAGCATGCCCGAGAGCACGCCCTTAATGTCGTCCAGCAGGTCGTAGATGATCGAGTAATAGCGGATCTCGACGCCTTCACGTTCGGCCAGATCGCGCGCCTGCTTCGAGGCCCGGACGTTGAAGCCCAGGATCGGCGCCCCGGCCGACTTGGCCAGGTTGACGTCGCTCTCGGTGATGCCGCCGGCGCCCGAATAGACGGTGCGGGCGCGGACCTCGTCGTTGCCCATCTTGTCCAGCGAGCCGACGATGGCTTCGGCGGTGCCCTGAACGTCGGCCTTGATGAGGACCGGCAGTTCCGAGACCTTTTTGGACTGCAGCTTGGACATCATGTCGACCAGCGACAGCGAACCGCCCGAGACCTGCGTCTTCTCGCGCTTCACGCGCTGACGGTATTCGGTCAGTTCGCGAGCGCGGGCCTCGGATTCCACCACAGCGAAGACGTCGCCCGGCGACGGGGCCTCGTCCAGGCCGAGAATCTCGACCGGGACCGAAGGACCGGCTTCCGGCAGTTGCTCGTTGCGCTCGTTCAGCAAGGCGCGCGCCTTGCCCCAGGCCGAACCGGCCACCACGATGTCGCCGCGACGCAGGGTGCCGCGCTTGACCAGGACGGTCGCGACCGGGCCGCGACCCTTGTCCAGCTTGGCCTCGATGACCACGCCTTCAGCCGAACGCTCGGCGTTGGCGCGCAGGTCCATGACCTCGGCCTGCAACAGGATGGCGTCGGTCAGGCCGTTGAGATTGAGCTTCTCCTTGGCCGACAGCTCGATGATCTGGGTGTCGCCGCCCAGGCTCTCCGAGATGACTTCATACTGCAGCAGTTCGTTGACGACCTTCTGCGGATTGGCGTCCGGCTTGTCGATCTTGTTGACGGCCACGATGATCGGGGCCCCGGCCGCCTTGGCGTGCTGGATGGCCTCGACCGTCTGCGGCATGACGCCGTCGTCGGCCGCGACGACCAGGACGACGATGTCGGTGACGTTGGCGCCGCGCGCCCGCATCGCCGAGAAGGCCGCGTGGCCGGGCGTGTCCAGGAAGGTGATGCGCTGACCGTCGCCCAGCCGCACCTGATAGGCGCCGATGTGCTGGGTGATCCCGCCGGCTTCGCCCGCCGCCACGTCGGTGGTGCGCAGGGCGTCCAGCAGGCTGGTCTTGCCGTGGTCGACGTGGCCCATGATGGCCACGACCGGGGCGCGCACGTCGCCCGTGTCGGCCTCGTCGGCCTCGGCGATGAAGCCTTCTTCGATGTCGGATTCCGACACGCGCTTGACGGCCATGCCGTATTCCTCGGCCACCAGTTCGGCGGTGTCGGAATCGATCACGTCGTTGATCTTCATCATCAGGCCCTGACGCATCAGGAATTTGATGATGTCGACGCCGCGCACGGCCATCCGGTTGGCCAGTTCGCCAACGGTGATGGTGTCGGGAATGACCACTTCACGCGGACGGTTGGGCGTTTCGGTCGAACCGCCGCGACGCTTTTCCTTCTCGCGTTCGCGAGCACGACGCACCGAGGCCAGCGAGCGCATCCGCTCGACGGCGTCCTCGTCGCCTCCCGCCACCGAGTGGATGGTCAGGCGGCCTTCGCGGCGCTTGGGCTCGCCGCGCGTGCGGCTGACGGCCTTGCCCGGCGCATTGTCGCCGAAACGCTTCTCGCGGTCGTCTTCCCGTCCAGCCGGACGAGCGAAGCCGCCGCCGGCGCGGCTGGGACGAGCCACCTCGGGCTGGGCCGGGGGCTGGTTCGGAGCCGGACGACCGCCAGGGCGGGCCGCGCCGGCGGCGCCGGTGCGGGCGCCGGGGGCCGGACGCGGGTTCAGAGCAGAATAGCGGACCGTCTGGGCCGGACGGGCGGGACGCTCGCCGCCCTCGCGGCCGGCTTCACGCGGCGCCGGTTCGCTGGCCTGCGGACGCTCGCCGCCCATGGCTTGTTCGCGGGCCGAGCGGCCGCCGAAGGCGGGACGTTCA
Organism: Brevundimonas sp. M1A4_2e; assembly: GCF_053345555.1. Classification (NCBI taxonomy): domain Bacteria; kingdom Pseudomonadati; phylum Pseudomonadota; class Alphaproteobacteria; order Caulobacterales; family Caulobacteraceae; genus Brevundimonas; species Brevundimonas sp. M1A4_2e. The sequence continues at coordinate 244,478 of NZ_JBKFAI010000003.1, forward strand.
AGCGGCGCGCGGCCTTGCGGAATCTTGGGCGCGCGCTGGCCGAAGTTGACGGCGGGGCGCTTGGGAGCCGCGGCCGCGGCCGGCTTCACCGGTTCGGGCTTGGCCTCGACCTTGGGGGCCTCGACCTTGGGGGTCTCAACCTTGGGAGCCACAGCCTTGGGCGTTTCGACCTTGGGCGCAGCGGCCTTGTCCGACGCGGGCGCGGCGGCGCCCAGCTTGGCGGCCTCGACGCGCGCGGCTTCGGCGGCGGCCTTGGCGGCGGCGGCTTCGGCGGCGGCCTTGGAGGCGGCGGCTTCAGCGGCGGCGGCCTGCTCGCGCTCAGCGGCCTCGGCGGCGGCCTTGGCGGCTACAGCCTGGCGTTGCTTTTCAGCCGCCTGCTGGGTGGCCAGAGCGATGGCGCGGCGACGCGCTTCCTGCTCCTCGGCCGACAGACCTCCGCCCATCGGCTGACGCGGGGCCGCTGAACGCGGCGCGCCGCCTTCGGAACGCGGACGCGCGACCTCGAAGCCCTGCGGACGCTGATGCCCGCCCTGTGCGCCCGCCCGGCGCTTGGTCTCGACGACGACGGTCTTGGAACGGCCGTGGCTGAAGCTCTGCTTCACAGTGCCGGTCGAGACCGAACCCGTCGCGCGCGGCTTCAGGCTCAGCGGAGCGCGCGGCCCCGTCTGCGAAGGCGCGTTGGCAGGAGTCTTGCCGTCGTTGGAATTGTTGTTTTCGTCGCTCATCCGGTCGCTTTACTCAGGGCGGAGAATTCCGCCTTCGCCTGTCTCAATCACCCATAGCAGAATGCGGCCCCGCCTCCGTTGTTTCGGAAACAGGCCCGCCGCCGCTCAAACCCTAAGGCTCTCCATCCGGGGCGTCGCCCCGGTCGTCCTCTGCGCCGTGTTCGGGCCCCGCCCGGTTCCAGCTCTGGGGACAGAGAGGTCGAAATCCCGCCAGCCGCTGAACCTCCAGGGTCCAGCGATCAGCCCGCCCGCCTTGCAGCAGGACGGCGTGTATCGCATTTTCCAGCCCAAGGGCCAAACTCAAATCGTCCGCGCTGAAAGCCCCGCAGATTTCGGGGGCGGGCGAGGCGTGTCTGGAGAGGGCCAGAAGCTTGCCGCGCCCGTCGGCCGAGCCGTCGGCGGCTTCGATCAGCCATGCGGCGCGGCCGCTGCGGATCGCCGCAGCGCATTTCTCGAAGCCAGAGATAAGCACGCCTTCGCGCCGGGCAAGGCCCAGTTGGTCCAGACAGCGCCGAACCAAGAGCTTTTCGACCAGATCGGGCAGGTCGGCGGCGGGTTTCAGCGGGGCCTTGGCGGCGCGCGCGAACAGGTTCTTCTTGATCGCCGCCTCCAGCGAGGCGCGGTCGGCGGCGACCCACAGGCCCCGGCCCGGCAGCTTGCGCGCCAGATCGGGGACCACCGCGCCGTCCGGGTCGGCCACGAAACGGATCAGGCGAGATTCATCGAGGGCCTGGCGCGACGCCAGGTCCTGACGATCCCTATCGATCAACGTCTCGGACGACCTCATGGACAGCTGCGGCTCCCATCACATGTCGCGGGACTGGTCGTCGAGGTCGACGGCGGCGGCTTGCGCCTCGCCGTCGTCGCTCGCGTCGGCGGCCGGGGCGTCTTCGCCCTCGCCGTCGAGGTCGCCATCGAACTCGCCCTCGAACGTCTCTTCCTCGACGTACTCAGGCTGGGGCAGTTCCGAAGCGTCGATCCAGCCGGCGGCCACGCGCGCCTGCAGGATCAGCATTTCGGCGTCTTCCTGGCTCAGGTTGAAGCTTTCCAGCACGCCGGCGACCTTGACCCGCTCGCCGCCGCGCACTTCGTAGCCGCCGCGGATTTCGTCGGTGGCCAGATCGGCCAGATCCTCGACCGTCTTCACGCCGCCTTCGCCCAGGGCGACGGCGATGGCGGCGGTCACGCCCGGAACCTCAAGCACGCCGTCTTCGACGCCCAGAGCCACGCGCTTGGCGTCCAGCTCGGCCGCCAGACGATCCAGGTGCTCGCGGGCGCGGGTCTGCAGTTCTTCGGCGGTGTCCTCGTCGAAGCCTTCGATCTCCGCAATTTCGTAAGGCTCGACAAAGGCCAGGTCCTCGACCGTGGCGAAGCCTTCGGTGACCAGCAGCTGGGCGATCGTCTCGTCCACGTCCAGGGCTTCCTGGAACAGGGTGGTCCGCTCGGCGAACTCGCGCTGGCGACGCTCGCTGTCTTGAGACTCGGTGATGATGTCGATCTGCCAGCCGGTCAGCTGCGAGGCCAGGCGCACGTTCTGGCCGCGACGGCCGATGGCCAGCGACAGCTGCTCGTCCGGCACCACAACCTCGACGCGGTCGGCCTCTTCGTCCAGCACCACCTTGGCCACTTCGGCCGGGGCCAGGGCGTTGACGATGAAGGTCGGCTCGTCGTCGACCCACGGAATGATGTCGATCTTCTCGCCCTGCAGTTCGGCCACGACCGCCTGCACGCGCGAGCCGCGCATGCCGACGCAGGCGCCGACCGGATCGATCGAGCTGTCGTTCGACAGCACGGCCATCTTGGCGCGCGAACCGGCGTCGCGAGCGGCGGCGCGGATCTCGATCACACCGTCATAGACTTCCGGCACTTCCTGAGCGAACAGCTTGGCCATGAAGCCGGGGTGGGCGCGCGACAGCATGACCTGCGGGCCCTTGGCCTCCGGGCGCACGTCATAGATGTAGGTGCGCACGCGGTCGCCGATGTTGAACACTTCGCGCGGGATCGACTGGTCGCGGCGCATGATGCCTTCGCCACGACCCAGGTCGACGATGGTGTTGCCGTATTCGACCCGCTTGACCGTGCCGTTGACGATCTCGCCGACGCGGTCCTTGAACTCTTCGTACTGGTTGGCGCGCTCGGCCTCGCGGACCTTTCCGGTCACGACCTGGCGGGCCATCTGCGTCTGGACGCGGCCGAACTCGAACGGCGGCAGGACCTCGACGTATTCCTTGCCGACCTCGGCTTCGGCGTCGCGCTTCACGGCGTCGCGCAGGCGCACCATGGCGCTGTCGTTGAACTCTTCCAGCTCGTCTTCGGGCTGCCAGTCGTCGGCGACGATGGTGACGTGACGCGTCAGGGTCAGCTCGCCGGTCTTGTGGTCGATCTTGGCGCGGATGTCGTGGTGCGCGCCGTAACGCGACTTGGCGCCCTTCTGGATCGCCTCCTCGATCGCGTCGATGACGATTTCCCGGTCGATGCTCTTCTCGCGCGCGACGGCGTCGGCGATGGAGAGCAGTTCCAGGCGGTTGGCGGAGATTCCGGTCACGGCCATCAGGCGTCGTCCTTGGTGGAGTCTTGAGTGGAGTCGGAGTTTTCAGCGTCGGGCGCGCCCTCAGACGTATCTTGGGGCAGGCCGTCGTCTTCGGGTTCGCCGCGCGCCGCGCGCAAGGCGGCGCCGCGCTTCAGCAGTTCATCGGTCAGCACCAGCTTGGCGTCAGCCAGCCAGGCGAAGGGGATCAGGGCGGTCTCGTCCTCGCCGTCCAGGTCGATGGCGACGTTCTCGCCCTCGGTCCCGGCGACAATGCCTTTGAAGCGCTTGCGGCCCTCGACCATGCGGTCGGTCTCGAGGCGGGCCTCATAGCCCTCGAACAGGCTGAAATCGATCAGGCGGGTCAGCGGCCGGTCGATGCCGGGCGAAGAGACTTCCAGCAGGTATTCGCCCGCGATCGGATCGGCGGCGTCCAGCACCTCGGACACGGCGCGCGACAGGCGGGCGCACTCCTCGACCGAGATGTCATGGTCCGCCTGGCGCTCGGCCATGATCTGCAGACGACGACGCAGCGTCCCGCCCATCAGGCGCACGCGCACGACCGCCAGCCCCAGGCTCTCGGCCACGGGGTCGATCAGCTCAAGCAGAGCACGGTCTTCGGCGGTCTTGGCCCGCAAACGGCTACTCCAGAAAACAAAAGCGACGGTCCATCCGGGCCGCCGCTTGAAACGACGCCGTTGGACGTCGGTCTAACGATGTGAGCGGTCATATAGGCCAAAGCGGGGGCCGTGTCAGCCCCCGCCGTGGCATTGCCGCTAAGACCCGTCGTCAGGCCTGCTTCACGAACTCCAGGAAAATCGGATCGGTGTCGCCGAGCTTCTTTTCCTCATAGCGGGTCACGACGTGGTCTTCGGGCGCGGCGAACCAGTCGGCGCCCGTCTCGAGGCGCGTCAGGCCCGGCGTGCGCGCCAGCCGCTCCAGCGCCCAGTCGGCGTAGTCCAGCCAGTCGGTGACGAAGCGCACCTTGCCGCCGGGCTTCAGCAGGCGGGCGATCTCCACCGCCGTCTCGTCCTGCAGAAAGCGGCGCTTGTTGTGGCGCGCCTTGTGCCAGGGGTCGGGGAAGAGGATCATCACCCGGTCCAGCGAGGCGTCCGGCAGGGCCGTCATCACCGCGCGGGCGTCGTCGGCGTGCAGGCGGACATTCTGAAGCCCGCCTTCCTCGACATGCCTCAGGGCCGAGGCGACGCCGTTCAGGAAGGGCTCGCAGCCGATCATCACCGCCTCGGGATGACGCGCCGCCTGGGCCGCCAGGTGCTCGCCGCCGCCGAAGCCGATCTCCAGCCACGCCGCCTTCGCGCCTGGCATCAGGGCCAGGGGGTCGATCAGCCCCTTGGCCGGGTCCGGCACGGCGATGCGCGGCATCAGGGTGTCGAACAGGGCCGCCTGCTTCGCCTTGATCGGCCGCGACTTGATGCGCCCGAAGGAGCGCAGCGGGCCATGCGCCTTGGCCCATTCGGGACGGTCCGCGTCGGACGGCTTGGGATCGGTCTCGTCGGTCATGGCGCGCGCTCTAGCGGCTAATGCCCGCGCACGCAAAGCCCCCTCGGTGCGGAAGGTTCAGCCCCACGGGCCGCGCGGCGGCGATGCACGACCGTCATCGGTCGTGGGCACGCTGGTCCCGCGGATCGGCGCGGCGGAGGGCGAAGGCGCCACGAAGGCCGCCGCCGGGCGCGTCCTCATGCCCATCTTCGCCCCCAGCTCCATCAGGGCGCGGACGCGGTTGCCGGTGGCCGGGTGGGTCGAGAACAGATTGTCCGCCCCCTTGCCGTTCAGCGGGTTGATGATGAACATATGGGCCGTGGCCGGATTACGCTCGGCCGGGGCGTTCACTGCGCCGCGCGCATAGGCCTCGATCTTCTGCAGGGCCGAGGCCAGGGCCTGGGGGTCGTTGGCAATCTCGGCGCCGACGCGGTCGGCCTCGTATTCGCGCGCGCGGCTGATGGCCATCTGCACCAGACCCGCCGCCATCGGCGCCAGCAACATCAGGGCGATGGTCCCGATCATCCCGCCGGGGCGCTCGCGGTCGTCCCCGCCGCCGAAGAACATGGCGAAGTTGGCCAGCATGGCGATGGCCCCCGCCACCGTCGCCGTGACCGTCATGGTCAGGGTGTCGCGGTTCTTCACATGGGCCAACTCGTGCGCCATCACCCCGCGAATCTCCTCGCGCGTCAGCATGTCCAGCAGGCCCGTCGTCGCCGCCACCGCCGCGTTCTGAGGATTGCGTCCCGTGGCGAAGGCGTTGGGCTGATCGTTCGGAATGATGGTGATGTTGGGCAGGGGCAGGCCGGCGTCCTGCGCCATCTGCTTCACATCGGCGACATAGGCGCGCACCACGGCGTTGGGGTGGGTCTCGTCCACCGGCTGGGCGCGGTACATCTTCAGGACGATCTTGTCGGCGTTCCAGTAGCTGAACAGGTTCATCCCCGCCGCGACGGCCAGGGCGATCGCCATGCCCGTGGCGCCGCCGATCAGATAGCCGATCCCCATGAACAGGGCGGTCATCACGGCCAGCAGGGCGAATGTCTTCAGGTGGTTCATGCGAGCGTTCGAGCGAGCTAACGGGCTTCAGGGGTGGCGTGTTCGGCCGGAACGTCTATTTGAGCCCCAGTATCCCCGCTCTCAAGGCAGGCGACCTGTGACCGAACAGCCCACCCCCCCGACCGAAACCTCTGCCGAGGACGTCTTCAACGCCGACGTGCCCCACGCCACGCCGGAACGCCCGCTAAGCGATGCCGCGCGCCGCGCCCTGCTGGAAGCGGCCGAACGCCGCGCCGCAGAAGACGACGCCGCCTTGCCCAACGAAGTCGGCGGCCGCAAAGGGCCCGAGCCGACCCGCTTCGGCGATTGGGAGAAGAAGGGCCTCGCGGTGGACTTTTAGGGCGCTGCCGCTCGCCGCACCGCGGCTCGCTGCTTGAGTCGGCGACCGCGCTGTCGCCCAGTCTGCGGCTGCCCCAACCCGCGCTGGTTCCCTTGACGGGAGAATAATGAACGCTCCGACGAGATCCGCATTAACCTTTGCGGCCGAAACAAGGAGCGCAGCCATGAAGGCTCTATTCTACGCCGCCGCCGGCGCGGCGATGCTGATCGCCGGCGCCGCCGAGGCCCATCAGGCCGGCGCCCGCTATAACGCCGCCGCCGGCTACGCCCGCAGTCCTGTGGTCCAGAGCCGCGCCCAGACCTGGTACAGCGACACCGGCTGGCAGGGCGGCTACGGCCCCGTCGAGAGCTACGGCTATGGGTACGGCTACGGCGGCGCCGGGGTGCGGCCGCCCGTCGTGGTCGCCCCGTCGCAGCCGCCGATCCAGCAGGGCGGCTATGGCTATTCCGGCGTCACCCGCTCCATGCCCTTCGGCTATCCGGTCGACGGCTACGGCCGCTATCCGTGGGCGCGCTATGGCTATGGCGGCTACGGCGGCCACTACAGCGGCGGCCATCAACAGCAGGGCTATTACCACCAGGGCCATCACCAGGGCGCCTACGCCGCCCCGCAGCCCTACCGCTCCGAGCCGATCTACGTCAGCCAGCCGCCCGTCTATGTTTCGCAGCCGCCCGTCTATGTGGAGTCGCCGCCGATCTATGTGCAGCCGGCCCCGGTCTACGTCGAACCGGCCCGCGTCCACGTCGCCCCGCCGCCGGTCCATGTCGCCGCCGCTGACGTGCGCGTCGCCCCGCCGCCGGTCCATGTCGCCGCCGCTGACGTGCGCGTCGCCCCGGCCCAGGTCGAAGTGGCCCGGCCCGACGTCTATGTCGAACCGCCGCGCGTCGAGACGGCCCCGCCGGTCGTGAACTTCGATCAGGGCTACTACGCCGTGCCGCCGGCCCCGCCGTCTGCGCCGTCGCCGACCGAGCGGCCCTACCGCCAGGAACGCGGCGAGCGCGGCTGATCACGAAAAAGGGCGGCGTCTGCGGACGCCGCCCTTTCTGTTTCACGTGAAGCACGATCCCCTTCGGGATCAGTCCTCTAACCATCAGACCAGCGCAATCTCCTGCGTAATCGCCTGAGCCGCCGCGCGCGGATCGGCGACGGCCGTGATCGGGCGACCGATGACCAGATGGGTCGCCCCGGCCTCTAGCGCGCTGGCCGGGGTCGCCGCGCGCGCCTGATCGTCCATCGCCGCCCCGGCAGGCCGCACGCCCGGCGTGACGATCAGGAAGTCCTCCCGGCCTGCTTCAGCCCCAATCCGCCGCGCCCGCCCCGCCTCGTGCGGGCTGGAGACGACGCCGTGGACGCCCGCCTCGAGCGCCTGACGCACACGCAGCTCCACCAGTTCGGCGGCCGACAGACTGTGATCGTCCGCCTTCAGATCGTCGTCGGTCAGGCTGGTCAGCACGGTGACGCCCAGGATCTTCAGCTCCGAGCCCGCCGCGCCGCGCGCCGCCGCCGCCATCACCTGCGGCCGGGCGTGGACCGTCAGCAGGTCGCAGCCCGCATTGGCCAGCGCCGCCGTCGCCTTCTCCACAGTCGCGCCGATGTCGTGCAGCTTCCAGTCGAGGAACACCTGGGCGCCGGACGCCTTCAACTCGCGCGCCAGCGCCATGCCGTCCGAGGCGAACAGCTGAAGACCCACCTTGTAAAAGCCCACCGCATCGCCGATCCGCTCAACCAAAGCCCGCGCCTCATCGGTCGTCGGCACGTCCAGGGCGCAGATCACGCGCGGATCGAAAGGACGATTGGGTCGGTCTGCGGACATTTCCAGCTCTCGGCGGCTTGCAGGCGCGCGCGGATGCCCCGATAGGTGGGGCAAGGAGTCGCGGTCGCGCGGCGGGTTTTAAGGGCGGGATGGAGCAATGAACGCGGTCGATCTGGGGGTCAACCTGTTCGTGGCGCTGTTCGCCCTGCTGGACCCCATCGGCAATGTGCCGATCTTCGCGGCGGCCACGGCGGGTGCCTCCCTGCGTCAGCGGATCAGCGTCTCGGCCATGATCTGCCTGTTCGCCGTGGTCTTCCTCGGCTTCTTCTTCTTCACCGGCCTGGGCCTGCTGCAGTTCTTCGGCATTTCTCTCGCCGCCTTCCGCATCGCAGGCGGCATCCTGCTGCTGTTGCTCGGGCTAGACATGGCGCGCGAGGACTTCCTCGCCATCTTCGCCGACGCCGACGCCGCGACCGACGCCAAGGACGTGCGCGGCTACGCCAAGCGCCGCTTCAAGCGGCTGATCGTGCCCTTCGCCATTCCGCTGATGATCGGGCCCGGCGCCATCTCGGCGGTGATCATCAACGCCGGCGAGGCGGCCAAGCTGGGCCTGGTCGGCACCGTCTCCTCCCTGGTCGCCATGATCGCCGCCTGCGTGGTCACCTTCCTGTGCTTCTCGGCCACGGGGCCGATCAGCCGCATCCTCGGCGACGTGGGGATGGCCATTGTGGTGCGGGTGCTGGGCCTGATCCTGTGCGCCCTGGCGATCCAGTTCATTCTGATGGGTCTGGGCGAGGCTCTGCCGGGCATGTTCAGCGCCGGCGTCACCGCCCCCTATCCGGCGGGCGGCCAGTAGTCGCTAAAGCCGGTCCAGCCGCCTGGCGTGGCCGCCGACCATCTTCAGCGCCATCGTGTCGGGCAGCATTCCGCCCAGGGCCGCCAGCACATTGTTCATCAGGCCCGGCGTCACGCGCGGGCGGTTCGCCTCGACCGCGTCCCAGCCGATGCGCGCGACGCGATCGGCGTCCATCCACATCCATTTCGGATAGGCGGCCGAGACCTGCTCGCGCGAGCCGTTGACGTCGTGGAACTCGGTATAGGTGTAGCCGGGGCACAGAGCGGTGACGTGCACGCCCGTCCCCTGCGTCTCCAGCCACAGCCCCTGCGACGCCTTGATCAGGAAGCTCTTGATCGGGCCGTAAAGGGTGTCGCCGCCGGTCGCGGGCATCTGCCCGGCCAGGGAGGCGACGTTCAGCACCCGGCCCCATCCGCGCGCGGCCATGCCCGGCAGCAGCAGACGCGACAGTTCGACCGGCGCGCTCAGCATGACGCGGATCATGGCGGCGTGGTCGGCCGGGTCGGTGCTCAGAAAGCCGGTGGTGCGGCTGAAACCTGCGTTATTGATCAGGCCGTCGACGGCCAGGCCCCGCGCCGCGATCGTCTCGACCAGACGGCCGGGCGCGTCAGGGTCAGCCAGATCAGCCGGAAGGACGGCGATCGCGACGCCGTACGCAGCGCCCAGTTCCTCGGCCAGGCTCTGCAGCGGCCCTTCGCGACGGGCGGTCAGGATCAGGTCGTATCCGCGCCCGGCGCAGACGCGGGCCAGCGCCGCCCCTATGCCCGCCGAGGCGCCGGTGATCAGAACGGTGCGACGCCCCTCCCCCACGGACGGCCCGTCAGGCTGCGTCGGCGTTGGGACAGGACGGATGCGGGGCGAAGGCGCGTAGCACCTCGGGATCTTCTTCCAGCAGGTCGGCGATGGTGATCTTCGACAGGGCCGCGCCCGCCGCCTGATCCGCCGCCGTCAGAGCCTTGGCCACCTGACGCGGAATATGTTCGCCGATCGGGCAGCCCTTGGCCCCTGCAGGCGGAGAGCCCAGATGGGCGCAACCGTTCACCGCCCGCAGCACCTCGTCCAGACAGATGGTCTCAGGCCGCCGCAGCAGCCACGACCCGCCCGAGGCGCCCGGACGCGTCGCGATCAGCCCCGCCTTGGCCAGCAGGGCGGTCACCCGGCGGATGACCACCGGATTGGTCGGCACCGAAGCGGCCAGGACGGCGCTCGGCTCGGCCTCGGTCGCCGCATAGGCGCCCTTGTGGGCCAGATAGGCCAGGGCGTGGGCGGCGACGGGAAAACGTTGGCTGTCAGACATCAGTGTTCATGCTCCAGACCGATAGGTAGGCCTTCCGCACCCGTTTCACAAATCGATCTGCAATAATAACTGTTCCAAATGGCGACCGCCGCCCGCCTACTCGGGTCGCGCCGCCGCGACGGCCGCCCGCACGGCGGCGCGCCATCCTGTCAGCAGACGCGCTCTTTCCGCTGGCTCCATGCGCGGCGTCCAGACGGCGGGCGACTCAGCAGGCGCGGTCCACAGCGCGGACGTCAGGCCCACCCCATAGGCCGCCAGCCGCGCCGCCCCCATGGCCGTCATTTCCTGAAAGGCGGGGCGCTCGACCTCGACCTCGCAGATATCGGCGACGAACTGCATGGCGAAGGCGTTGGCGGTGACCCCGCCATCGACCTTGAGCCGTTTCAGCGGCGGCGCGCCGTCCTTCTTCAAGGCGTCCAGCAGGTCGCGGGTCTGGTAGGCCAGGCTCTCCAGCGCTGCGCGGACCATATGCGCCGGGCCGCTGTCGCGCGTCAGGCCGACGATGGTGCCGCGCGCCTCCGGCTCCCACCACGGCGCGCCCAATCCAGTAAAGCCGGGGACCAGATAGACCCCGCCGTTGTCCGTCAGCGACTGGGCCACGGCCTCGGACTGGCGCGAATCCGACAGCACCTTCAGCCCGTCGCGCAGCCATTGGATCGCCGACCCGGCCGAGAAGATGGACCCCTCCAGCGCATAGGCCGCCTCGCCGCCCGCCGCGTAGCCTAGCGTGCCGAGCAGCCGCGAGGTCGAGGCCACCGGCGCCGCGCCGACATTGGCGACCAGGAAGGCGCCGGTGCCATAGGTGATCTTAGCGTCGCCCGGCTTCAGCGCCCCGTGGCCGACCAGGGCCGCCTGCTGGTCTCCCGCCGCGCCGTGGATCGGCAGGGCGCGGCCGAACAGGGCTGGGTCCGTCTGGCCCAACAGGGCGTCGCAGTCCCTGATCTCAGGCAGGGCCTCGATCGGCACGCCGAACAGGGCGCACAGGTCCGGGCGCCAGGCGCGCGTCGTCAGGTCCATCAAACTGGTGCGGCTGGCGTTGGTGGCGTCGGTGACGTGGCTGCGCCCGCCCGTCAGCTTCCAGATCAGCCAGGCGTCGATGGTGCCCAGCTTCACCTCGCCCCGCGCCGCCCGCTCGCGCGCGCCGGGCACGGCGTCCAGCAGCCAGGCGTATTTCGAGGCCGAGAAATAGGGATCGAGGATCAGGCCCGTCGCCGCCTGGACCATCGCCTCATGCCCTGCCGCCGCCAGCTTGCCCGTCGCCTCGGCCGTTCGCCGGTCCTGCCAGACGATGGCGCGGTGCAAAGGCTCGCCGGTCGCCGCGTCCCAGATCACCGAGGTTTCGCGCTGGTTGGTGATGCCGATGGCGGCGAAACGGCCGACGCCGCCCGCCTTCCTGACCACCTCGCGACAGGTCTGCAGCGTCGCGCGCCAGATCTCGGCCGCGTCATGCTCGACCCAGCCCGAGTGCGGAAAATGCTGCGCCAGCTCGATCTGGCTGACGGCGACGGCGCTGAGCGCGCCGTCTTTCTTTGCGCCTATCGGGCTTCGCCCTGCTTGAGGCGCATCTGCCTTTGCGCCTATCGGGCCTTGCCCTACTTGAGGCGCATCTGCTTTTGCGCCTATCGGGCCTTGCCCTACTTGAGGCTGTGACACTTCAAACGCGATCGCCCGCGTCGAGGTCGTGCCTTGGTCGATGGCGAGGATCATGTTCGCATGCATGATGGCACTTATGCAGAGCCCGCGTCCGCGCGTAAGAGGGAACCATGCATACGCCCAGCATCGAAGGCGTCGTCGACGCCGCCCGCCAGATCGCCCCCGCCGCCGTTCGCACGCCGCTGATTGAGCATCCGGCCCTGAACGAGGCCGTCGGCGGGCGGGTGCTGCTGAAGGCGGAGACGCTGCAGGTCGCGGGCGCCTTCAAGTTCCGCGGGGCCTACAACCGCATCAGCCGACTGACCAACGAAGAGAAGACGCGTGGCGTCGTGGCCTATTCTTCGGGCAACCACGCGCAGGGGGTCGCGGCCGCCGCCAAGGCCGTCGGGACCCGCGCCCTGATCGTCATGCCGTCGGACAGTCCGGCGGTGAAGGTCGAGGGGGTGCGCGCCTTCGGCGGCGAGGTGCGCTTCTACGACCGCTGGACCGAGAGCCGCGAAGCCATCGGCGCCGAGATCGCAGCCGAGCGCGGCTGCGTCCTCGTCCCGCCCTTCGACGATCCCTTCGTCATCGAGGGTCAGGGCACGGTCGGGCTGGAGATGCTGGAGCAAGCGGGCGCGCCGATGGACCAGTTGCTGTGCGGCGCCTCGGGCGGCGGGCTGATCGCCGGCATCAATCTGGTCATGGCCGAACAGAGCCCGGACACCCGCGTCATCGTGGTCGAGCCGGAGGCCTTCGACGACACTCGCCGCTCGCTGGCGGCCGGGATGCGCGTCGGCCATCCCGAGGGCGCGCCGTCGATCTGCGACGCCCTGATGGCGCCCATGCCGGGCGAACTGACCTTCCCCATCAACCAACGCCTGGCGGGCGCGGCGACCGTCACCGACGCCGAGGTCGCCGAGGCCATGCGCTTCGCCTTCCGCTGGCTGAAGCTGGTCATCGAACCGGGCGGCGCCGTGTCCCTGGCCGCCCTTCTGTCGGGCAAGGTCGCGGGCGAGGGCCTGACCACCGGCGTCGTTCTGTCCGGCGGCAACGTCGACCCGGGCCTGTTCAGCGCCGTCATCGAGGGGCGGTTCGCGGGATAGACCTCGCTGGCGCGGGCGGGGAGATGGCGGCTAAGCTGACGCCCGTCTGTAAGGGGAGCGTCATCCATGACCAAGGCCAGCGAACTTCAATCCATGATCGATCAGGACGTCCGCGTCAGCCGCTGGTTCGAACTGGATCAGGCGCGCATCGACGCCTTCGCTAGCCTGACCGAGGACGAGCAGTTCATCCACGTCGATCCCGAACGCGCCAAGGCGACCCCCTTTGGCGGGACCATCGCGCATGGCTTTTTGACCCTCAGCCTCGCCTCGGCGATGAGCATGGAGGCCGTCGCCCCGCTGGATGATCTGGTAATGTCCGTCAATTACGGCTTCGACCGCCTGCGCTTCCTCGCCCCGGCGCCGTCGGGATCGCGCGTGCGCGGCCGCTTCAAACTGCTGTCAGCGGAAGACAAGGGCGCCCAGGACGGCATGACGCGTTGGCTGCTAAAGCACGAACTGACCATCGAGATCGAAGGCGGCGACAAGCCCGCCCTGATCGCCGAATGGCTGACCATGCAGGTGGTGAAGGCCTAAACTCTCCCCGCTCATCCCGGCGGACGCCGGGATCCAGTCCTTTGGCCTCAGCCGCCATACTTGCAGCTCTCACTGGGCCCCGGCGTCCGCCGGGGTGAGCGGAAATGTATGTGCGCCTTATTCCCCCAGACACCTCAGCGCCACCTCCAGGTTGCGCAGGCCGTCCTCGCCCGAAACCGCCGCCGTCTCGCCGCTGCGGATGGCCTCGATGAAGGCCTCGTGCTCTTTCTTGAGCGGTTCGGCGGGCCAAGAATTCAGCATCCGCGTCGAGTAGGAGCCGTCCGGCTGCTGGCCGAAATACTCGGTCACCTGGCGGGTGATCAGATCGGCGACGATGAAGCGGTTCTTGGTCGCCACCTGCAGCACGCGGGTCTTGTAGGGCGTGACCCAGTTGGTGGTGATGTGGGCGATCACCCCGTTGTCCATGCGGAACTGCAGCAGGGCCGAGTCCTCGCGCGAGGCGTGGGCGTGGCCCAGCAGGGACTGGACCTCGGTCATCTCCGAGCCCGTCAGGTGGCGGATGATGTCGATATCGTGCACCGCCAGGTCGATGACCACCCCGACCTCGCCCATGCGCGGCGGGAAGGGGCCGACGCGGGTGATCTGGATGGAGATGATCTCGTCGCCGTCGATGGCGCGCTTGACCGTCTCGACCGCCGGGTTGAAGCGCTCGACGTGGCCGACCATCAGCACGCGGTCATTGGCCTTGGCCGCATCGATCATGGCCTGGGCGTCGGCGACCGTGGCCGCGATCGGCTTTTCGACCAGCACATGGACGCCCGCGTTCAGCAGGGCCACGCCCAGTTCGGCGTGATAGCGGTTCGGCGTGGCGATGACGGCGGCGTCCAGACCGGCGGCGACGAAGGCCTCGGCGGTCGTCACGGCGGTCGCCCCATAGGCGGCGGCTACGCCCTCGGCCGTCACGGCGTCGGGATCGAAAACCGTCGTCAGCTCGACGTCGCGCAGTTCGGCCAGCACGCGGGCGTGGTTGCGGCCCATGACGCCGGCGCCGGCGACGCCGATCTTGAGGGGGGTCTGGTGGATGGTCATGCGGATCAGGCCTTGAAGCTGGCGACGGCGGCGATGATGCGGTCCTGCGTCTGTGCGTCGAGGTCCGAGTGCATCGGCAGGCTGATCACCACATCCTTCAGCCGCTCGGTGACGGGCAGGCCCCCGGCGCCGCACGGGAAATGCTCATAGGCGGGCTGCAGGTGCAGCGGGATCGGATAATAGACCGCCGTCGGCACGCCCTGATCCTTCAGGTGCGCGGCCAGGGCGTCGCGGTCCGGGTGCTCGATCGTGTACTGCGCCCAGTTGGAGACATTGCCCGCCGGGACGTCCGGAACCTTGGCGACGTGGGCGCGCAGGCCCTCGTTGTAGCGGGCGGCGGCGGCGTTGCGCCACTCGATCTCCTGGCCGAAGACCTTCAGCTTCTCGATCAGGACGGCGGCCTGGATGGTGTCCAGGCGGCTGTTCAGGCCGATGCGCATGTTCAGATATTTGGGGTCGTGGTCGAAGGTCCGGTCCTTCAGGTCGACGCCGACCGCCTTGCCGTGGACGCGGATGGAATCCATCAGCTGGGCCAGGTCGTCGTCATTCGTCAGCACCGCCCCGCCGTCGCCGTAGCAGCCCAGCGGCTTGGCCGGGAAGAAGCTGGTGGTGGTCACGTCGGCCCATTTCAGCGGGTGCGCGCCGTCGATCGTGCAGCCGAATCCCTGGGCCGAGTCCGAGATCAACTTCAGATCATATTTGTCGCAGATCGCCTTGATGGCCGGATAGTCGGCCGGCTGGCCGAACAGGTCGACGGCGATGACCACGCGCGGCGTCAGGCGGCCCTCGGCCTTGATGCCCTCGATGGCGCGCTCCAGCGCGGCCGGGTCCATGTTGTAGGTGTTCTCGTCCACGTCGACGAAGACCGGCTCGGCGTCGAACCAGGGCACGACCTCGGCGGTGGCGGCGAAGGTGAAGCTGGGGACAAAGACCGCATCGCCGCGCCCGATCCCCCAAGCCATCAGCGGCAGGGCCAGGGCGTCGGTGCCGTTGGCGCAGCCCAGGGCGTGCTTGGCCTTGCCAAAGGCGGCCAGGTCGGCCTCGAACTGGCGCACCTGCGGGCCCATGACCCAGGCGCCGCCGACCACGGCCTCCTGGACGGCGGCCTCGATCTTGCCGCCGAGGCGAAGGCGCTGGGCCTGAAGGTCGATGAAGGGGATGGTCATTGCGATGTCGCTCTCTCGATAGGGCCGGCGCGGCGGGGGATCGTCTTCCGGGGCGCGGACGCGAAGGCGGGTCGTCTGTGTCAGGCTGCGTCCTACCAAAGCGGCGGGGTGCTGAACAAACCCTCCGGGGTCACTTCGCGTTGCGCGATGCAACGAAAGGGCCGCTTGGCAAAGACATGGGCGCCGCCTAAGCCGGGATCATGCGCTTCGATCCCGCCGCCAAGGAACAGGTTCGCGACTGGCTGTTCGGCCAGGCCCTGCCGCTGTGGGCGCGAGCCGGGGTCGACGCCGACGGGCGCTTCTATGAGAAGCTGGATTTCAGCGGGCGGGCCGTCACCGGCGTTCCGCGGCGCACACGGGTTCAGGCGCGCCAGATCCATGTCTTCACCGAGGCGTCGGCGCTGGGCTGGAGCGAGGGCGAGGCCATCGCCCGCGCCGGACTGGACGCCCTGATCGACGGCGGCCGGCGCGACGACGGCCTGTGGGTGCGCGCCACGGACGATGCGGGCGCGCTCATCGACGCCACGCCGGACCTGTATGACCTGGCCTTCGTGCTGTTCGCCCTGGCCGGGGCGCATCGTGTGCTGAAGGATGGGCGGGCGCGGCCTCTGGCGCTGGAGATCCTGACCGCCATAACGGCCCAGATGGCCGACCGGGAACACGGCGGCTGGCAGGAGGCGCTGCCGCCCGTCCTACCGCGCCGCCAGAACCCGCACATGCACATGCTGGAGGCCCTGTTGGCCTGGCAGGCGACGGCGCCCGATCCCGCATTCGAGACAGCGGCGCGGTCTGTGCTGGACCTGTTCAACCGCCGCTTCTTCGATCGCGAGCATCTGATGCTGGGCGAGTTCTATGAGCGCGACTGGAGCATCCGCCCCGGGTCCGAAGGCCAGTGCATCGAGCCCGGCCATCACATGGAATGGGTCTGGCTGCTGGACCGGGCGGCGCGCCTCGGCCTGCCGGATCACAGCGCAGCGGCGCGCGCGCTTTACACCAGCGCCCTGACCTGCGGGGTTCGCGCCGATGGCCTGGCCGTGCGCGAGATCGATCGGATCGGACGGGTCCGCGACGGCGGCGTGCGCCTGTGGGCCCAGACCGAACTGCTGCGGGCCCTGCATCTGCGCGGCGATCACGACCGAGCGGCCCGTCTGGTCGACCGCCTGTTCGATACGCACCTGGCGACGCCGGTTCCAGGCCTGTGGTTCGACGCCTTCGACGCCAACGGCCGGTCGCACGATGCGTCTGTGCCCGCCTCGACCTTCTACCATCTGATGACAGCCTTTTCGGCCCTGCTGACGGAGCCATCATGAGCCGACCCATGAAACATCCAGGCGCCTTTCTGGATCGCGACGGCGTGCTGATCGTCGACAGCGGCTATCCGCACCGGCCCGACCAACTGGTGCTGATCCCCGGCGCCGCCGAGGCGGTGAAGCGGCTGAACGACGCGGGCTATGTCACCGTCATCGTCACCAACCAGTCGGGCGTGGCGCGCGGCATGTTCAGCGAAGAGGCCATGCATGAGTTCAACCGCCAGCTGATCCAGCGGCTCGCCGAGGGCGGCGGGCGCATCGACGCCGTCTACGCCTGTCCCTTTCACTCCGAGGCGGCGGATGAGCGCTATCGCCACCCGGACCACCCCGACCGCAAACCCAATCCGGGCATGTTGCTGAGGGCTGCGGCCGACCATGATCTGGACCTGTCCCGCTCGCTGATGATCGGCGACCAGCCGTCGGACATGGAGGCGGCGCGGCGCGCGGGCGTGGCGGGCCATCGCTTTACCGAGGGCGACCTGGATCAATTCGTGCGCGATCTGCTGCCCGGCTGATCGCTATTCCGCATTCGATGAATTAACGTCGTCCGCCGTAGATTGACTGTTCGGAGACGCCCCATGCCGATGACCACCCCGTTGGCCGACCGCTATGTCGAGCGCCGCTGGACTTCGCCGGACGGCCTCAGCCTCTACGCCCGCGACTACGCCCCGGCCGAGGGTCCGGCCCGCCTGCCGGTCATCGCCATCCACGGCCTGACGCGCAACAGCGCCGATTTCGGCGTCATCGCCGGGCTGATCGCGCACAGCGGGCGCCGCGTCCTGGCCGTCGACGTGCGTGGGCGCGGCCGGTCGGACCGGGCGCCCGACCCCATGACCTACACGCCGGACGTCTACGCCAAGGACGTCGTCGCCCTGATGGAGCAGACGGGGATCGAGAAGGCGGTCTTCCTCGGCACCTCGATGGGCGGGCTGATCACCATGGCGCTGACGGCGCTGAAGCCCAAAGCCATCGCCGCCGCCATCCTGAACGACGTCGGCCCCGAAGTCGCCGCCGAGGGCCTGGCCCGCATCGCCGCCTATACCGGCCAGCCGGTCGTGATCGACAGCTGGGACGACGCTGCAGCCTACGCCCGACGCATCAATGAGGCGGTCTTTCCCGATTATACGGATGCGGATTGGGCCGCCTTCTCGCGCCGCGTCTTCCGCGAGGGGACCGAAGGCGCGCCGGTGCTGGACTACGATCCCGACATCGCAGCGCCGTTCAAGGCGGCCGGGTCCAAGGCCCTGGTCCCCAACCTGTGGCCATCGTTCCGGGCTCTGGCGCGCAAAAAGCCGACCCTGCTGGTGCGCGGCGGAACCTCGGACCTGCTCAGCCCCGCCATCGTCGATAAGATGAAGAAGGCCGCGCCCAGCCTCGCCTACGCCGAGATCCCCGGCGTGGGCCACGCCCCCATGCTGGACGAACCCGAGGCGCGGGCGGCCATCTTCGAGTTTCTGGCGGGGGTGGGCTGATCCTGCCTTCCGTCAGCCGGGACCGCCCGAGGCGCTGCCGCCAGCTGTTGAAACTCCGGGCTCCCGGCGGTCCCGGATAGCCCTGCGGGCTTCCGGGACGACGGGGTCACGAGCTCTCGGGCCTCAAGTAGCGCAAAGCGCGATAGGCCCGCTTAACAACGAGCCTCAAGTAGCGCGAATGCGCGGTAGGCCTCTTAAATCAAGCCTTCTTGACGAACTCCGTGCGCAGGACCAGGCCGCGCACCTTTTCGACGTTGGCTTCGATTTCATCGGGATCGCCGGTCAGGCGGATGTTCTTGACCATCGTGCCGCGCTTCAGCGTCACCCCGCCCGAGCCCTTGACCTTCAGATCCTTGATCAGGGTCACGCTGTCGCCGTCGGACAGGATGTTGCCGTTGGAGTCCTTGGTGACGTCGTCGCTCATGATCAGTCCTGCCTGCAATAGAGAGAAGGCCGCCGCTTCCGCGACGGCCCGTCCCCTATGGCCTATTCGCCCTGCCGCGCCTGGGCAAGGGCGATGCGCGCCTGAAGCTGCTCATCCTGAGCCGTGGCGGCGGAAATGGTGTTGAAGCGCTCGATCTCGAGGCCCGAGTTCTGGATGGCCGCCGCCATCTGCGCCTGCTGCTCCTCATTGGGCTGGGCGCCGTTCAGGGCGCGGGCGATGCCAGAGATTTCAGCCATGGCGGCGGCGAACTGACTGATTTCGGCGTCCGTCACGCCAGCGCCCACCGAGCCGGGCGCGGACGGAGCGGCGCCAGCCACGGCGGCGCGCGCCTGCAGGACCGGATCCGCCGAGACGGCGGCCGAGATGGCGTTGAAGCGCTCGACGGCCAGGCCCGAGTTCTGCACGGCGGCGGCCATCTGGGCTTGTTGCTCCTCGGTGGGCGTTCCGTTCTGGACGGAGGCGGCCACGCTCGAGACCGTCTTCATGGCGGCGGCGAACTGGGCCAGTTCGGCGTCGGTGGGCTCGCCGGCCGGGGCAGGCGCGGCGGCGGGCGCCGGTTCAGCGCCGTCCTGCGCCAGAGCGGGCGCGGCGGTCAGAAACAGGGCGGCCAGAATGGCGGTCGGGGCGGCGGCCGTTGCAAAACGCATGGCGTATCCTTCTCCAGTCCCGAACGCTCAGCCCCTAGGCTGACCCGGACAGGTCCGGGCTCTCCCGCACGACCGGGCTATGTCAGTCTCACAGAGGGCGGGGAGGTCGAAACGCTAACCTGCGTGATGCAGGCGGGTAAACCCCGAAACGGCGCTTTCAACCCTCAGGCGTATTGGCGTCCAGTTCGTCCAGCCACACCCGCGCTGAGGAATCCGACGGCGCGCGCCAGTCGCCACGGGGCGACAGCGACCCGCCGGTGACCACCTTCGGCCCGTTCGGCACGGCCGAGCGCTTGAACTGGCTGGTCTGGAAGAAGCGGACCAGGAACTTGCGCAGCCAGCCCTTGATGGTCGGCAGGTCATAGGCGACCCGCTCGCCCTGCGGCAGGCCGACCGGCCAGCGTCCCGTCGCCGCGTCGCCCCAGGCCTGATGCGCCAGGAAGGCGACCTTAGACGGCTTGAAGCCGAAGCGGCTGATGTAGAACAAGAAGAAGTCGTTCAGCGCGTAGGGACCGACGATGCTCTGCGTCGACTGGATCGCCCCGTCGGCGCCCGCTGGCACCAGCTCGGGCGAGATCTCGGTAGCCAGAATGGCGTGCAGGGTCGGCGTCGCGGCCTCGCCCACCAGACCGCGCTCGGCCACCCAACGGATCAGGTGCTGGATCAGGGTCTTCGCCACCCCGCCGTTGACGTTGTAGTGGCTCATGTGGTCGCCGACGCCATAGGTGCACCACCCCAGCGCCAGTTCCGACAGGTCGCCGGTGCCCAGAACGAAGCCGTGGTTCTGATTGGCCAGCCGGAACAGATAGTCGGTGCGCAGGCCCGCCTGCACGTTCTCAAAGGTGATGTCGTGCACCGGCTCGCCGTTCGAGAAGGCATGGCCGATGTCGCGCAGCATCTGTTCGGCGGCGGGCCGGATGTCGATCTCGGCGCCCGTTACGCCCAGCGCCGTCATCAACTTCCAGGCGTTGGACTTGGTCCCCTCGGACGTGGCGAAACCGGGCATGGTGAAGGCCAGAATGCCCGTGCGCGGCAGCTCCAGCCGGTCAAAGGCGCGACAGGCGACCAGCAGGGCCTGGGTCGAATCCAGCCCGCCCGAGACGCCGATCACCAAGGTCTTGGACCCCGTCGCCGTCATCCGCCGCATCAGCCCCTGGACCTGGATGTTGAAGGCCTCGAAGCAGTCCTGATCCAGCCGCGCCCCATCGTCCGGGACGAAGGGGAAGCGGTCCAGCGGGCGGATCAGGGCGTCGGCCGGCCCCTCCCCCGCCTCGAACGGAACCACCGTCGCGGCCTCGCCCTCGATCCGGGCGCAGTCGGCGAAGGTGCCGTTGCGTAAGCGGTCCAGACCGATGCGGTCCACGTCCACGTCGGCGATCGTCAGATGGCTATGCATCGCGAACCGCTCGCCCTCGGCCAGCCGCGCGCCCAGCTCGTGAATGGTCGCCTGACCGTCCCACGCCAGATCGGTGGTGCTTTCACCCCAGCCCGAGGCGGCGAAGACATAGGCCGACAGGGTGCGCGCCGACTGGCTGGCGCACAGCAGGGCGCGCTCGTCGGCCTTGCCGATGACGATGTTGGAGGCCGACAGGTTGCACAGGATGCGCGCGCCTGCGAGCGCCGCCCGCGTCGACGGCGGCAGCGGCGCCCAGAAGTCCTCGCAGACCTCGACGGCGAAGACGAAGCCCGGCCGGTTGGTCGCCTCAAAGATCAGGCCCGGGGCGAAGTCGACACGCTCGCCATTGAGGACGATGGCGTCCTCGCTGCGGCTGGCGGCGGGCGCGAACCAGCGCTTCTCATAGTATTCGCGATAGTTGGGCAGATAGGTCTTCGGCACCACGCCCAGCACCTCGCCCCCGCCCAGCACGACGGCGCAGTTGAACAGGGCGTCGCCGTTGCGGATCGGCGCGCCGATGACGGCGATCACGCCCGCCTCGTCCGCGACCGCCGCCAGACGGGCGATCTGGCGGTCGACCTCTTCCAGCAGGGCCGCCTGCAGGTGCAGGTCGTCGATGGCGTAGGCGCTCAGCGACAGTTCGGGGAAGACCAGCAGGTCCACGCCCTTCTCGCCCGCCTGACGGATCAGCCGTTCATGCTCCTCGGCGTTGGCGGCCGGGTCGGCGATGTGAACCACCGGGGTGGCGGCGGCGACGCGCACGAAGCCGTGGCTGCGCGGGGCGTGGAAGGAACTGTTCGAGGCCATCAATCCATCCGCTCATCCCGGCGGACGCCGGGATCCAGTGAGAGCCGCGAGGCGCGGCGCCCGATCTCTAAGACCGTTCGATCAATATAGGGTTGCGGCCCGAAGCCAAAGCACTGGGTCCCGGCGTCCGCCGGGATGAGCGGCAGCGGGAAGTTCGTGACCTGCGAACCGCCGTCGGCTAAGGCTCACCTCATGAGCGATACGCCCAAAAAAGGCTGGTTTCAGCGGCTGAGCGCGGGTCTGTCCCGATCCTCCAAGCAGATGACCGATCAGGTCGTCTCGACCTTCGTCAAGGAGCCTCTATCTGAAGAGGCGCTGGAGCGGCTGGAGGAACATCTGATCGAGAGCGATCTGGGTCCGGCCGCCTCGGCCCGCATCGTCGAACGCTTCCGCGCCCTGCGGTTCGGCAAGACCTCTGACGAGCGCGAGGTCAAGGAAGCCTTGGCCGAGGCCGTGGCGGCCGAACTGACGCCGCGTCAGGCGACGTTCGATCCCCTTAGCGGGCCCAAGCCCTATGTGGTCCTGTTCGTCGGCGTGAACGGCTCGGGCAAGACGACGACCCTGGGCAAGATCGCCTCGGACCTGACAGGCAAGGGCGCCAAGGTGATGATCGTCGCCGGCGACACCTTCCGCGCCGCCGCCCGCGAGCAGCTGAAGGTCTGGGCCGACCGCGCGGGCGCTCATTTCGAAAGCCGCCGCGACGGCGCCGACGCCGCCGGTCTGGCCTTCGACGCATACGCCAAGGCCAAGGCGGAAGGCTTCGACGTCGTCCTGATCGACACGGCCGGGCGGCTGCAGAACAAGTCCACTCTGATGGACGAACTACTCAAAATCGTGCGCGTGCTGAAGAAGGT
This sequence comes from Brevundimonas sp. M1A4_2e, assembly GCF_053345555.1. Classification (NCBI taxonomy): domain Bacteria; kingdom Pseudomonadati; phylum Pseudomonadota; class Alphaproteobacteria; order Caulobacterales; family Caulobacteraceae; genus Brevundimonas; species Brevundimonas sp. M1A4_2e. Next base: position 266,954 of record NZ_JBKFAI010000003.1, read on the forward strand.
CGATGCGGACGCCCCGCACGAAACCCTGCTGGTGCTGGACGCCACCGTCGGCCGCAACGCGCTGGAGCAGGAAAAGATTTTCGGCCGCACCGCCTATGTCTCGGGCGTGGTGATGACCAAGCTGGACGGCACCGCGCGCGGCGGCGTCCTGGTGCCGGTGGCCCAGGCCTCCGACGCCCCGATCAAGCTGATCGGCGTCGGCGAAGGGGTCGAGGACCTGCAACCTTTCGACGCCCGCGCGTTTTCCCGATCGCTGGTCGGGCTTGAGGACTGATCCATGACTGAAGCGACCCAGAGCAAACGTCCGCAATGGATCCGGCAGGCCGTCGACTTCGGCGCCCTGGTCGCCTTCATGGCCGCCTATTTCATCACCCGCGACATGATCAAGGCGACGTGGGTGCTGGTCATCGCCTCGATGATCGCCCTGGCCGTCGGCTTCGTGCTGGAGCGGCGCCTGGCGCCCATGCCCCTGATCACCGGCGGCTTCGCCCTGGTGTTCGGCGTGCTGACCATCGTCACCGACGACGACCTGTTCGTGAAGCTGAAGCTGACGGTGCAGAACGGCCTGCTGGCCGCCGTCCTGCTCGGCTCGCTGCCGCTGAAGAAATACCCGTTCAAAGCCCTGCTGGGCTCGGCCATCAAGGTGACCGACGAGGCGTGGCGCAAACTGACCTTCCGCTACGGCCTCTACTTCCTGGCCGTCGCCATCGCCAATGAAGTGTTCCGCAGCCCGACCGCCGTCACCGCCCTCTGGTCGGCGCTCAACCTGGGGACGCCCGATCCCAACGGCGTCTGGACCGCCTTCCGCGGCGTGCTGTGGATCGCGGCCTCGATTTTCGGCCTGTCGCAGGTGCCGCTGATCCTGAAGAACATGACCAAGGACGAGGAACCGGGCCCCGTCTCGCCCGACACCGGCCTTTAGGGTTGGGTCTCACTTCTTCCCGTCATCCTCGGGCTTGACCCGAGGATCGGATTATCCGCCTGCGCGACGTCGGAACGCAAAAGAGCGCCGCTACGCTCGATCCTCGGGTCCAGCCCGAGGATGACGGAGTGAGTGAGCTCTTCACGCCCCCATTTCCGGGCTTCAAGCAAGGCGAAGCCCGATAGGCCCGCCAACAAAGGCCTCAAGCCGCGCGAAGCGCGGTAGGCCCCAGAATAAATGTCTTCAAACCGTCAGCGTTTGCGTCGTCAAAGCGTTAAGCCAGACTGTTAGCTGTCGCAGCATCATCCGGCCACGGCCGGTATCGGGCTGTTCGGGAACGAAGACGATGATCAAGTCGGGCAAGCAGGCGAAGATCAAGGGCGGGCTGGCGGAATCGCCGAGCCACCTGATTCACCGGGCGCTGCAGCTGGCGCTGGACATCTACGCCGAGGAAGCCGGGCCGGACGGGTTGACCCAGCGCCAGTTCGCCGTGCTGGAGGCCGTGGCCGCCCGCTCGGGCCTGACGCAGACCGACCTGGTCAAGGCGACCGGGATCGACCGCTCGACCCTGGCGGATCTGGTGGCGCGCATGACGACCAAGGGCCTGCTGGAGCGCGAACGCTCGACGCTGGATGCGCGCGCCAAGGCCGTTCGCCTGTCGCCTGAGGGCGAGGCCGCCCTCATCGCCGCCCGCCCGCGCGTCGAGGCCGCCGACAAGCGGATCATGGGCCTGCTGCCTAAATCCAAGCGCGACAGTTTCCTGGACCTGCTTTGCAGCCTCTCCGACGCCGCCGACGCCGCCCCCGAACAAGTCCGCGCCGAGGTCAAGGCGGCGAAGAGAGCCGCCAAGGAAGCCAAGAAGGCGGAAAAGGCAGCGCGCAAAGGCGAAGACCGGGGCAGGAAGAAGAAGAAGGGCGCAACCGAAGCCGTTTCAGATCAACCGCAGACCGACGATGCAGCCGATGTCGTCGTGGTCCCGCTCAAGGGCGCCGCTGAGGGCTAAGTTCTTCCTTTCCGCTTATCCCGGCGTCCGCCGGGATGAGCGGCAAATTCTGACCGCCCCCTAAACCCGAATGTCGAGCAGGGAGCCGGGGCGTTGCAGCCGCGATGTCGGCGCCGCCTGTTCGACCGGCGCAGAAACCGCCGCAGCCGAACGCATCGTCTCCTCAGCCGCAACCGGCGCCGCCAGCCCCATGGCTTGGCGGAAGAAGGCCGACTGGGCCGTTCTCAGGGCGTGGGCCGCGCCGCCCGCCTGGGGCGGAAAGGCCGGCCGCTCGGACGAAATGGCGGACATGGGCTGAGGATGCCCGCGCTTCGTCTAGATATGGTTAATGCGCAATTCACCCTGTTTCGGGCGGTCGCCTCAACGCGCTGGAGTGTTCAGGGCGTCGGTCAGCGTCTTCAGATCGGCGTCGGTCAGGATCGGCCCCGAGGACTTGGCGACGATGGTCCCATAGGCGTCGACGGCGAAGCTCTCGGGCACGCCCGAGACGCCCAGGTCGAGCCCGGCCCGGCCCTCGCGGTCGACCAGCACCAGACGATAGGGGTCGCCCAGCTCGTCCAGGAAGGCGTCGGTGGCGACGGGGTCGTCCTTATAGGCCACGCCGACCACGGCGATCCCCTGCTCCTTCAGCTCCATCAGCTGCGGATGCTCCAGGCGGCACGGCGCGCACCAGCTGGCGAAGACGTTGACGATCATCGGCTTGCCCACGCCCGCCGTCTTCAGGTCCAGAAGGTCGTCGCTGGCCTTGCCGTCCGACAGGATGGGCAGGACCGTCGTCTCGGGGATGAGCTGACCGACCAGCGCGTCGGGACGATAGGTCGGCCCGGCGGCAGGGTCGCCCGCCATCCGGTCCATCTGCGTCATCAGAAAGACGCCCAGCGCGACCAGAACGACGATGGGCAGCAGGGCCAGCCAGCGCTTCATTTGCGCGCCGCCTCCAGCCGCGCCAGCTCCCGCTTCCAACGGCGGGCGGCGATCAGGGCGCGCGCTGACAGGGCGGCCAGCACCACGGCGCTGATCCCCCAAGCGGGCCAGACGAAGGCGCCGTAGGGGCTCATGTCCAGATCAAGCATGAGACAACTCCATCAGGCTTCCAGCGCCGCGCGGGCGCGAAGGGTCAGAACACGACGGCGACGGACCTCGGTGCGGATCGACGTCAGCCAGATCGCCCCGAACAGCACGGCGTAGGCCGCCATCATCGTCAGCAGGGCGGGCAGGAAGACCGGGTCCACGCTGGTCCCGCCGGAGCGCAGCAGCGACGCGGGCTGGTGCAGGGTGTTCCACCAGTCGACCGAGAACTTGACGATCGGCAGGTTGATCAGGCCGACCAGACCCAGCACCGCCGCCGCCCGCGCCGCCTTGGCCTCATCGTCGATCGAGGCGCGCAGGGCCATGTAGCCGAGGTAGAAGAGGAACAGCACCAGCACCGAGGTCAGGCGCGCGTCCCACACCCACCACGTCCCCCACATGGGCTGGCCCCACAGGGCGCCGGTGACCAGGGCCAGGGCGGTCAAGGCCGCACCCGGCACGGCGGCCGCCCGCGCCGCTGCATCGGCCAGCGGATGGCGGAACACCAGGGCGAAGAAGCTAGAGACACCCAGCGCTCCATAGGCCATCAGCCCCAGCGACGCCGCCGGGACGTGAATGAACATGATGCGCACCGTGTCGCCCTGCTGATAGTCGGCCGGCGCGGTGAAGCTGAACCAGGTCCCGAGCAGCAGCAGGCCGAGCGCCAGGGCCCACAGCACCGGAACCAGCGGGCCGGTGAAGCGCATGAAGCGGTCGGGATTGGCGAGGCCGAACATGGGCCGCCGATTACGCGGCCCAGCGCTCCACGGCAAGCGGGCGCAGCGTCCGACCCTTTGTCGCGGCGCTTCTTCTTACGCCGTCATCCTCGGGCTTGACCCGAGGATGACGGATAACAGTGACGCAGGGACGAGGCCCGACCTACAGGCCCAGCCCGTGCTGGGCCGCCAGGTCCTTGAGGGCGACCATGGGGCGCGGCCCCCAGTGGGCGATCACTTCTGACGCCGCCAGCGACCCCAGCGCCCCGGCCTCGGCCAGGCTGAGGCCGCGCGACAGGCCCAGCAGCACCCCGGCCGCGTACTGATCGCCGGCGCCGGTGGTGTCGACGACCTTCTCGACCGGATAGGCGGCGACCTCGACCCGCTCGTCGCGGCGGAACAGGACCGAACCGGCGGCGCCGCGCGTCACGGCCGCCACCTCGACGATGCGACCCAGGTGGGCGGCGGCGTGGTCGAAATCCTCGGTCTCGAACAGGGCGTGCAGCTCGGCCTCATTGGCCAGGACGATGTCGGCCGAGGTCTCGATGAAGGCCAGCAGTTCGGCGCGCCAGCGATGCACCACAAAGCTGTCCGACAGGGTGATGGCGACCTTGCGGCCGGCCGCATGGGCGGCGGCGGCGGCGGCCTCGAAGGCGGCGCGGGCCGGGGCCGGGTCGAACAGATAGCCTTCCAGATAGACGATGGCGCTGTCGCCGATCACGCCCGCGTCCACGTCCGCCGTGGTCAGCTGGTTGGCGGCCCCCAGGAAGGTGCACATGGTGCGCTGGCCGTCCGGCGTGACGTTGATCAGGCAGCGGCCGGTGCCGAAGCCCTGGCCCGCGCCGTCTTCCAGCACGGGAGTGTCGAAGTGGACGCCGACGGCGCGGATGTCGTGGCTGAAGACCTCGCCGAGCGTGTCCTTGGCCACCTTGCCGATATAGGCGGCGCGCCCGCCGAACGAGCCGACGCCCGCCACGGTGTTGCCCGCCGATCCGCCGGAGGCCTCGACCCCGGCGGCCATGGCGTCATACAGGGTCGCGCTCTGTTCCTCGTCGACCAGCTGCATCGAGCCGGGGACCAGGCCCTTGGCTTCCAGGAAGGCCGGTTCGCACGGCGCCAGGACGTCGACGATGGCGTTGCCCAGGGCGCAGACGTCGAAGCGGGCGTTTTGGGCGAAGGCGGGCAGGGATTGGGTCATCTTCGCCCCATAGCGGGCGAGGCCGCCGCGCGCCAGAGCGCCGGCCCCGCCGTCGTGCGAAAAGCGGCCCTTCACGCCGATCCGGCGGCGGCCTAAAGCCGATGGACCTGTTGCACACCGCCCTCGCCGGGCCTTGCGGAGCCGCGCCCATGACCGACGTCGCCGTCCTGACCCCCGACCCTGCCGACCCCACCTATTCGACCCTGTGGCCCGGCGTGCTGGACCGGCTGGGCGAGGCGCTGGCCACGGCGGGGATCACGGCGCGGCCGACGCCCTGGACCGATCACGTCGAGAACGCCCGCGCCCTGATGGACTTCCCCCTGGTCCTGCCGCTGCTGGTCTGGGGCTATCATCAGGGCCACGACCGCTGGGTCCAGGCCTGCACGACCTGGGCCGAGGCGGGCGCGCCCCTGGCCAATCCGGCGCAGACGCTGCGCTGGAACGCCGACAAGCGCTATCTGGCCCGTCTGGCCGAAAAGGGCGTCGCCGTACCTGAGACGATCTTCGCCGACCACGTCGACGCTGCGGTTCTGGAAGCCGCCTTCGCCGCCACGGGCGCCGAGACCCTGATCGTCAAGCCGACCGTCTCGGGCGGCGCCTGGCGCACCCTGCGGGTGACGGCGGGCGAGCCCTTGGACGCGGCCCTGGCCGACGCCCCCGTCGGCGGAACGATGATCCAGCCCTATCTCAAGGCCATCGAGACCGAGGGCGAGACCTCCCTGCTCTATTTCGGCGGCGAACTGAGCCACGTCGTAAACAAGCGCCCCGGCGCGGCGGGCGAGTTCCGCATCCAGACCCAGTACGGCGGACAATACCAGGCGCTGAAGGCCGCGCCCCAGGGCGCGCTCGATCTGGCCGAACGCACCCTGGCCGCCATCGACGAGGACCTGCTCTACGCCCGCATCGACATGACGAAGGGCGACGACGGCGACTGGGTGCTGATGGAGGCAGAACTCATCGAGCCGGACTTCTACCTGGCCGCCGCGCCTGAAGCTGGCGCCCGCTTCGGTCAGGCGGTGCGGGCGCGGCTGGAGCGCTAGGCCTACACGCCCATGAAGCTGGCCCGCGATGGGCATAGGTCGGAGATCACGCATCCCGCGCACTTCGGCCGCTGGGCCAGGCAGGTGTAGCGGCCGTGCAGGATCAGCCAGTGGTGCGCCTTGGGCAGCCAGGCCTCCGGCACCACCTGGTGCAGCTGGGCCTCGACCTTGTCCGGCGTCGCCGCGTTGGCCAGCCCCAGCCGGTGCGAGACGCGGAAGACGTGGGTGTCCACCGCGATGGCCGGCTCGATGCCCAGTTCGTTCAGCACCACGCTGGCGGTCTTGCGCCCGACGCCGGGCAGGGCCTGCAGGTCGGCGCGGTTCAGCGGGACCTCTCCGCCGTGCTTCTCGACCAGCATCCGCGCGGCGGCGATGACGTTCTTCGCCTTGGTGCGATACAGGCCGATCGACGAGATCAGCGGGATCAGCCCCTCCTCGCCCAGGGCCAGCATCTTCTGCGGCGTGTCGGCCACGGCGAACAAGGCGCGCGTGGCCTTGTTGACCCCCACGTCGGTCGCCTGGGCCGACAGGGCCACCGCCACCACCAGGGTGTAGGGATTGACGAATTCCAGCTCGGTTTTCGGATCGGGCATGACGCCGGAAAGGCGGACGAAGATCTCCTCCACCCGATCCTCATCCGGCGGCCAGCTGATAATGGCGCCGACGGGAGCCGTCTTCGGCTGGCGCGAGCGCTTGCCGGGCGGCGGGGTCAGGCCGGCCTTCTGAACGGCCTTCTTCTGGCGGGACGCGGATTTCAACGGAGCCATGCCCCCGCTTCGCCTCCCCGGCGCGCGGCGTCAACGTCGCCCGCGCGATACGCTGCGACAAAAAGGCGCGGTTCGGGGTTGTATTCTGGACGCGGCCGTCCATTTTACGCGCGAAATTCCAAGCGAGCTGTCTCTCCATGGCCCTCCCCGCCGCGCTCAAGAAGCGTCTGCCCCTGATCGTCGCCGGCGTCGTCGGCCTCGGCCTCATCGTCGGCGGCGTGGTCTGGTGGCAGGGCAAACAGCGCTGGGAAGCCACCGACAACGCCTTCGTCCAGGCGGACACCGTGGCCGTCAGCCCCCGCATCAACGGCGAGGTGGTCGAGGTCCTGGTCAAGGACAACCAGCGCGTCGAGGCCGGTCAGGTGCTGGTCCGGCTGGACGACGCCGACGCGCGCGCGGCCCTGGCCCAGGCCGAGGCCAATCTGGCGGCCCTGAGCGCCGCCGTGGCCAATGTCGACGCCCGCGCCGAGCAGGAACGGGCCACCGTGGCCGCCCGCGCCGCCGCCGTGACCCAGGCCGAGGCCCAAGCCAATCTCGCCCGCGCCGAGGTCGACCGCTACGGCAAGTTGGCCGCCCAGGGCTGGGTCTCGCAGCAGCGCATCGAGACCCAGCGCGCCACGGCCGAAACCGCCCGCGCCTCGGTCGCCCAAGCCCAGGCCGCCCTGACCGCCGAACAGCGCGCCGTCGCCGCCCTCGGTTCGTCCCGCCAGCAGAGCGTGGCCGCCGTGGAGCAGGCTCGCGCCCTGGTCGAACAGGCGAAGCTGACGCTTGAGCGCACGGTGATCCGCGCACCGGTGGCGGGCGTCGTCGGGGCGCGCGGCGTGCGCGTGGGTCAGGTCGTTCAGGCGGGCGGCCAGCTGATGTCTGTGGTGCCGCTGACGGACGCCTATGTGGTCGCCAACTTCAAGGAGACGCAGGTCGGGCGCATGCGCCTGGGCCAAGCGGTCGAGATCAAGGCTGACGCCTTCCCCGGCCGGTCGCTGCACGGCCGGATCGACAGCTTCGCCCCGGCCACCGGCTCCGAGTTCGCCCTGATCCCGGTCGAGAACGCCACCGGCAACTTCACCAAGATCACCCAGCGCGTCCCGGTCCGCATCGCGGTCGAGCACGACGACAAGGGTCAGCCGATCGTCCTGCGCCCCGGCCTGTCGGTCGAGGTCAAGGTCGATCTGAAGAGCCAGGGCGGCGCCGCCTTCGCCGAAGCCGCCAACCCGAGCCCCGCCCCGTGACCGACGCGGCCGCGTCATCGCCCCCAGCCGCCCAGCCCGAGATCAACTGGACGGTCCTGCTGCTCGGCTTCGCCGGCATGGTCATCGGCCAGTTCATGGCCATTCTGGACATACAGATCGTCGCCGCCTCCCTGCCGCAGATTCAGGCCGGGGTCGGCGCTTCGGCCGATGAGATCAGCTGGATTCAGACCGCCTATCTGATCCCCGAAGTCGTGATGATCCCCCTGTCGGGCTATCTGTCGCGGCTATGGGGCACGCGAAAGGTGTTCCTCGCGTCCTGCTTCGGCTTCCTGATCATGAGCGTCATGGTCGGCCTGTCGTCCTCCATCGAGATGATGATCGTCTTCCGCGCGCTGCAGGGGTTTGTCGGCGGGGCGATGATCCCGACCGTCTTCGCCGTGGCCTTCACCGCCTTCCCGCCCGAGCGGCGCGTGACCGCCAGCGTCATCATGGGGCTGATCGTGACGCTGGCGCCGACCGTCGGCCCGACGCTGGGGGGCCATCTGACGGAATGGCTCAGCTGGCGCTGGCTGTTCTTCATCAACGTCTTTCCCGGCGTGATCGTCCTGTTCCTGGTCGGGCGCTACGCCCATTTCGACAAGGGCGACCCCAGTCTGGCCAAGGGCTTCGACTGGTGGGGCCTGATGCTGATGGCGGCCTTTCTGATGGGTCTGCAGTTCGTGCTGGAGGAAGGCGCCAAGGAGGACTGGTTCGCCGACGACCGGATCCTGCTGCTCAGCGTCGTCGCCGCCGTCTGCGGCCCGGCCTTCATCTGGCGCTCGCTCAGCTATCGCAATCCGATCGTGGAGCTGCGCGCCTTCGGCAACCGCAACTTCGTCGTGGGGGTGTTGATGACCTTCATCGTCGGCGCGGCCCTGTTCGGCGGCACCTTCCTGCTGCCGCTGTTTCTGGGCCGGGTGCGCGGCTATTCGGCGGCCGAGGTAGGCACCACCATGGTGGTCTCGGGGCTGGCCATGTTCGCCGCCGGCCCCATCGCCGGGCGGCTGGTGCGCAGGGTCGATGCGCGCATCCTGATGTTCGTCGGCTTCATGCTGGCCGCCTGGGGCATGTGGGACGCCCGCGTCGTGACGGATGAGTGGAGCTTCTGGGAGTTCGCCGGCATTCAGGCCATGCGCGGCGCCGGGGTCATGCTGGCCATGATCGCCTCGCAGCAGGTGACGATGGCCACCCTGCCGCCGCATATGGTCAAGAACGCCTCGGGCCTGGTGAACCTGGCGCGCAACGTCGGCGGGGCCTTCGGCCTGGCCATCCTCAACACCTCCCTGACCCAGAACACCGCCCTGCACATGGCCGAGCTGACCAGCGCCATCGACCAGACCCATCAGGGGGTGCGCGACATGATCGCCGGCATGGCCGTGCGCTTTTCAGGCTCCATCGACCCGCAGGCCTCGGCGTTGAAGGCGGTCTATGGGATGTTGCAGAAACAGGCGACGACTCTGGCCTTCGGCGACGCCTTCGCCCTGCTGGCCATCGGCTGCGCCTGCGCGGGCTTCCTGACCCTGCTGTCCAAGCCCGCCAAACCCAACGCCGCCGCCGCTTCTTCGGATGTCCACTGATGCCCCGCGCCCGCGGCCAGATCGACGAGCAAAAGAGCCAGGCTATCCTTCAGGCCGCCGCCAGCCTGTTCGTCGAAAAGGGCGCCAAGGCCTCGATGAGCGAGATCGCCCGGCGCGCGGGCGTCTCGAAACAGACCCTCTACAACCGCTTCGCCTCCAAGACCGAGATCGGCCGGGCCCTGGCGGCCCAGCGCTCGGACGCCGTCACCGCCCCCCTGGCCTCGGGCGCCGAGCCCGAAGCGGTGCTGGCCGCCATCGCCGAGACCCTGATCAGCAAGATCTGCACAGGCGGCAAGGGCGCCGCCCTGCGCGGCGTGGCCCTGGTCTCGCCCGAGGCGCCCGAACTGGCGCGCGCCATCTATGACGCCGGTCCGGGCGAGAGCGTCCGGCGCATCGCCGCCTGGCTGAAGGTCCAGGACGAGGCGCGCCGCCTGAGCGTCCCCGACCCCCTGGCCGCCGCCGAGATGTTCACTGGCATGGCCCTGGGCCACGGCCATCTGCGCTCGGTGCTGGGGCTGCCGCATCCCGACATCGCCGACCTGCCCGCCCGGGCGCGCGACGTCGCCCGCCGCTTCGTCCGCGCCTTCGCGCCGGAATAGGCGACCGCCCCTGATTGGCCCTGACGGCGGATCAGCGTAAAGCCGCCCGTAATCCCGTTCATTCCGCCCGCCGGAGCCGTTTCCCATGCTGATCCACCTGTCGTCCTGGCCTGAAATCGACGAGCGCCTGAAGTCCGGCGCCCTGCTGTCCAAGACGGTGATCGTGCCGATCGGCTCGAACGAACAGCACGGGCCGACCGGCCTTCTGGGCACCGACTGGCTGTGCCCCGAAATCATCGCCCACGCCGCCGAGAAGGGCGACGACAGCCTGGTGGTCACCCCGACCTTCAACATCGGCATGGCCCAGCACCACCTGGCCTTCCCCGGCACCATCACCCTGCGCCCGTCGACCTTTATGGCGGCGATCGCCGACTGGGTGTCGTCGCTGACGCGTCACGGCTTCGAGCGCATCTATTTCCTGAACGGCCACGGCGGCAACGTCGCCACCATCGAGGCGGCCTTCGCCGAGATCTACGCCGACTGGTCCTTCACGCCCGAGCCCTGGGCCGAGCGCCCGCCCTTCGTGCTGAAGCTGCGCAACTGGTGGGACCTGCCGGGCGTGCAGAAGCTGTGCGAGGACATCTTCCCGACGGGCCACGGCAGCCACGCCACCCCGTCGGAGATCGCCGTGACCCAGGCGGGCTATCCCGAGCGGATCAAGACCGCCGACTATGAGCCGAAGATCGCCCCCTTCGGCCCGATCCGCGACGCCAACGACTATCGCGCACGCTTCCCCGACGGCCGCATCGGCTCGGACCCGGCCCAGGCGACCCCGGAAAAGGGCCAGCGCATCATCGACGCCGCCGTCCCGGCCCTGATCCGCGATCTGACGGAGTTCGCACAGGAAGTCTTGCCGGTCGCCTGAAACAGGCTCAGGGTCGCTGCATGACCCCCATGCAGAAGACCGCCCGCAACGCCCTGCGCAACGCCCAGGCCGGTCAGGAACTGGCCCAAGCCTCGGCCGCCGTGATCACGCGACGGCTGGGGATCATGGGCGAGGCCATGGCCGATCCGCTGCGCGCCGACCACGCCGAGCTGGGCCGCATGGGCGCCGAGAAGGTCGAGGCCATGGCGGCCTCGGCCGGGGCGGCCTATGCTGGGGCGATGGATCTGGCCGAACGGGCGGGCCGCGCAGCCGCGCGCGAAGGGGCCGAGGCCGCCGACTGCCTGGCCAGACTGGCGCGCGCCGACACCCCCTTCGCCTTCGCCGCCGCCCAGGGCGACTGGGCGATGGGCGCCTGGAGCCGGGCGATGAGCGACGGCTGGGCCTTCTACGGCGCCGCGCTGAAGGCGCAGGGACAAGCCCTGGCGCCGGTCCACGCCAAGGCCACCGCCAATGCGCGGCGCCTGAAACGCTAGTCGTCTTCAGGCTCGCGCCGGCGTGATGGAACGCCCTGCGGCATCCGCGGATTGCCTTTGCATCGCGGCAAAGGAGATCACTATGGCCGAGAAAGACCCCAAGGACCCTCACCCCGGCATGATGGGCGACGGCACCGAAGAACAGGACCTCAACCAGCCGGGCGATCCGTCCAAGCGGATCACCGAGGAAGAGGTCGATGACGCCTTCACCAAGGACCCCAAGCTGGTGCCGAAGGAATAGGCCGCGCTTACGCCGTCCGAATAACCCCGTCCCGCGCCGCGACCGGCCAGGGCGTCAGCTTGCCGCCTGCGCAGGGGCCGGCGACGCAGGCCCCTGACAGCGGCTCGAACGCCGCTCCGTGCCAACCGCACAGGATCAGCGACCCGTCCGGCGTCAGATAGCGGTCCAGCTCCACCGCGATGGGAAAACCCGCGTGGGGGCAGCGATCCACCCAGCCCGCTACCTGGCCGTCCTTCTTCACCACGAAGCCGTGGAAGAAGGCCTCGCCGATCTGCAGCACGAACCCGCGCGAGCCGGGGTCGGCGATGTCGGCCTCCAGACACAGGGCCACGTTCGGCGGGGTCTTCCAGACCCGCTTGCGCTCCTGCGTTTCGACCTCGGGAACCTCTTGCGCCACTATTCGCGCTCGGGCTTCAGCGGGCGGCTCATAAGGCTCTCGATGGCCTGATCCACGGTCATCTCGCCGGCCAGCACCGCCGCCGTCGCCTCGCAGATGGGCGTATCGACGCCCAGCTTGCGGGTCAGCTCGCGCACGGCGGGCGCGCTCTCATAGCCCTCGGCTACCGAGCGTTTGCCGGCCAGCGCCTGCTCGACGCTCAAACCCTGTCCCAGCGCCAGGCCCAGGCTCATGTTGCGCGATTGCGGGCTGGAGCAGGTCAGCACCAGATCGCCGACGCCACACAGCCCCGCCACGGTCTCGGCCTTGCCGCCCAGGGCCGTGGCCACGCGGACGATCTCGGCATAGCCGCGGGTGATGACGGCGGCGTGGGCGCTGCGGCCCAGTTCGCGGCCCTCGACGATGCCGCAGGCGATGGCCAGGACGTTCTTCAGCGCTCCGCCCGTCTCGGCCCCGATCAGGTCATCGGCGAAATAGGGACGGAAGACCGGGCCCGACAGGGCGCCCGCCAGGGCCTCGGCCATCTCCAGGTCGGCGCAGGCCAGGGTCACGGCGCTGGGCAGGCCGCGCGCCACTTCGGCGGCGAAGCTCGGCCCCGACAGCACGGCGGCGGTCGCCGACGGGATCGTCTCGGCCAGCACGTCGGTCATCAGCTTCAACGAGCCGCGCTCAATGCCCTTGGAGCACAGGATGATCGGCAGACCCGGCCGGGCGTAAGGCGCAAACGCCGTCAGCGTCGCCCGCATGTGCTGAGCCGGCGGCACGGCCAGAATCAGATCGCAGTCGGCCAGATCCGCCAGATCCGAGGTGACGTTGATGGCCGAATCCAGTTCGACCCCCGGCAGGAAGGCGTCGTTCATCCGGCGCGCGCGGATGCTCTCGATCACCTCAGGCTCGCGCGCCTGCAGGATGACGGCCAGACCCGCCGCCGCCGCGCTCTGCGCCAGGGCCGTGCCCCAGGCGCCGCCGCCAATTACGCCTGCAGTATGAAATTCCATATCTTCTCCGGTCCCCCGACCCCCGCAGGGCTTCAGGCCGCTTTAAGCCTTGGCGCCCTTGCGGCCCGTTTTCTTGTGAACAGGATCGACGCTCGCGCGCGTCTCGTCCAGTGGCCATCGTGGCCGAGCCGCGACATCGATGTCCGACGTCAGCCCTTTTTCCAGCCGCTCGGCCCCCGCCAGGGCGATCATCGCCGCATTGTCGGTGCAATAGGCCATCGGCGGCGCCAGGAAGGCGAAGCCGTGCTTCGTCGCCAGATCCTCCAGAGTCCGCCGGATCGTCTTGTTCGCCGCCACGCCGCCCGCCACGACAAACAGGCGATGTTCGTGCGCCTCGGCGTAAGCCTTCATCGCCCGCTCGGAGCGCTCGGCCAGTTGGCGCGCGATCGCCTTCTGCACCGCATCGGCCAGATCCGCCCGGTCCTGATCCGTCTCGCAGGTCTGGGCCAGACGAGACGCCGCCGTCTTCAGCCCCGAGAAGGAGAAGTCGCAGTCCTTGCGCCCCAGCAACGCCCTCGGCAGCTCGAACCGCGAGCCGTCGCCGCCGTTCTCTCGACTCTGGGCCGCCAGCTTCTCCAGCGCCGGCCCGCCCGGATAACCTAGCCCCAGGGCCTTGGCGATCTTGTCGAAGGCCTCGCCGGCCGCGTCGTCGATGGTGGTGCCCAGCCGGCTCATGTCGCCGATGCCGCGCACCTCCAGCAGTTGGCAGTGCCCGCCCGAGACGAGCAGCAGCAGGAAGGGATAGGTCGTCTCCGCGCCCAGTCGCGCCGACACCGCATGACCTTCCAGATGGTTGACCGCGATCAGCGGCAAGCCCCGCGCCAGCGCCGCCGCCTTGCCGTAGGACAAGCCGACCATGACCCCGCCGACCAGGCCCGGCCCCGCCGTCGCCGCCACCCCGTCCAGCCCGCTCCAGTCCAGCCCGGCCTCGCTCATGGCCCGGCGCGTCACGCCGTCGATCATCTCCACATGGCTGCGGGCGGCGATTTCCGGCACCACCCCGCCATAGGCCGCATGGTCGTCGATCTGGCTGTGAATGACGCTGGACAGCACCTGGGCGCCCGCCGCCGACAGACGCACAACCGAAGCGGCGGTCTCGTCGCAGCTGGTCTCCAGACCCAGCACGGTCAAACCGTCCCGCTCCGGTCCGGTTGCCCCGTCCGCCGCCCTGCTATAGTCCGCGTCCATTGTCATCGGGCGGAGTTAGCGGCCCGCCCCCCCTTTCGCAACGGCGTCTCGACGTGACTCAACCTCTCCTGCGCATCGGCACCCGGCGTTCGCGCCTGGCTCTGGCCCAATCCGGCATGATGCAGCGCGCCATCGGCCGAGCCCTGGGCGTGCCCGAGGCTGAGATCGAAACCCTTGTCCCCCTGGTCGAGATCGTCACCACCGGCGACCGCATCCAGGACCGCCGCCTGCTGGAAGTCGGGGGTAAGGCCCTGTTCACCAAGGAGATCGAGGAGGCCCTGCTGGACGGCCGCGTCGACGTCGCCGTCCACTCGATGAAGGACGTTCCGGCCGAACAGCCCCCCGGCCTGGCCATCGCCGCCGTGCCCGAGCGCGAAGACCCCCGCGACGCCTTCATCAGCGAGCATTACGCGACCTTCGCCGACCTGCCGCAGGGCGCCCGCTTCGGCACCGCTTCGCTACGTCGACAGGCTCAGGCCCTGGCCCTGCGGCCCGACCTGAACATCGAGATGCTGCGCGGCAACGTGGACACCCGGCTGAAGCGTCTGCGCGACGGCGACTTCGACGCCATCCTGCTGGCCTGTTCGGGCCTTAATCGCCTGGGCCTGGGCGAAGTCATCCGCCAGCGCCTGCCGCTGGACGCCTTCCTGCCCGCGCCGGGCCAGGGCGCCCTGGCCCTGCAGACGCGCGAGGACGACGTGAACGCCGCCTGGACCCGCGCCCTCAACGACGCGCCCACGGCCCTCTGCGTCGCCGCCGAGCGCGGGGCCATGACCGCGCTGGAAGGCTCCTGCCGCACCGCCATCGGCGCCTACGCCCACATCGCGGAAGGCCGCCTGCATCTCAGCACCGAAATGCTCAGCCCCGACGGGTCGGGCCGCTGGACGCGCTCGGGCGAGATCGCCGCCCCTGCCGACCTGACCCAAGCCGACCTTTCCGCCGCCCGCGCCCTCGGTCTCGATCTCGGCGGCCAGGTCCAGGCCGTGGCCGGCGATCAAAAGATCGCGCTCTAGAGCCGTGACGCCGATCCGCCGCGTCTGGGTCACGCGCGCCGAGCCGGGCGCCGCCCGCACGGCGGACCGGCTGACGGCGCTGGGCTTCGAGCCCGTGGTCGTTCCGCTCCTGACGCTCGCCCCCCTACCCGGCGCGCTGAACGCCGCTCCGGAGCCTGACGCCGTCGCCGTCCTCGCCCTGACCAGCCCCAACGGCGTCGAGGCCTTCGCTCCCCTGATCCCGCGCTTTCGCGGCCACCCCGTGTTCGCCGTCGGCGACGCCACCGCGGAAGCCGCCCGCGCCGCAGGCTTCGCCGACGTGCGCTCCGCCGCCGGCGACATTCACGCCCTGGCCCGCCTGATCGCCGCCGAAGCCCCGCCCGGCCCGCTGCTAGCGCCTGGCGCACGCGAGCCGGCCGGCGACCTGCCCGCCCTGCTGCCCGACCGCCCGGTCCAGCGCCTACCCGTCTACGCCGCCTTCGAGACGCATGCGCCCGCGCCCGGCGCCTTCGACGCGGTCATGCTGCATTCCCCGCGCGCCGCCCGCGCCTTGGCGACCGACCTGCCCCGCGCCGCCTCATCCGGCCGCCTGGCCGTCTGCATTTCCGACGCAGCCGCCGCGCCCCTGCGCCCATTCGATTTCACGCAGATCCGCATCGCCGCAGCGCCCGATGGACCGTCGATGCTATCGGCTCTTGGCAAGCCCGCCGCGCCCGTATAAAGAGCCCTCCTCGCTCGCTCGCGCCTCCATACGCGGACGACGCCGGGGCCGCTTTAGCTCAGCTGGTAGAGCACCTCATTCGTAATGAGGGGGTCAGGTGTTCGAGTCACCTAAGCGGCACCACTCTCCATTCACCGCTATGCAACCGCCTTGACGCCTTGCGGCGGCCGTTTGGCCTTCACGCCGCCAGGGCGCGGATGGGGCTAGTAGGGACGAGGTCGCTGGGCGCGAAGCTGCGGATCTCGTGATTGCCGCGATACAGGTCTATGCGCTCCAGACGCGGCCAGTCGCGCGCGACTTCATTGACGCCATGCACGGCCTCGATCTCCGTGGCGCCGGACAGGACGCACAGCTCCGGCGTGATCGCCTCGGGCGTGTGGATCAGACAGTAGAAGACGTCCATCGGCGCACTCCCAACCTTCACTCGCCGTCCCTTGCCGAAGACTGATGACAGGGAAGCGGTTGGAAGTGCGACGCTTTGGAGAAACCGAAACCTGCGGCTGAAGGCCCCCTAGCTGGTGAAGAATTGCTGGGTGCCGTGCGCCTCGATCGCGCCCGCCAGACGGCCCAGGGCGTGGATGTAGGCCGCGGTGCGCAAGGTGACCTGTTTGTCCTCGGCGATGGACCACACGGCGTCGCCCTCGGTCTCGATGATGGTCTTGAGGCGCGACTGCACCTCGTCCAGCGTCCAGTAGTAGCCTTGGCGGTTCTGGACCCATTCAAAATAGGACACCGTCACCCCGCCCGCATTGGCCAGGATGTCCGGCAGGACGATGACGCCCTTTTCGGCCAGGATGCGGTCGCCCTCGGGCGTGATCGGGCCGTTGGCCAGCTCCAGCACGACCTTGGCCTGAACCGAGGCGGCGTTGCCGTCGTGGATCATGTCCTCCATCGCCGAGGGGGCCAGGACGTCGCATTCGACAGCGATCAGTTCATCCGGCGAAATGACCTTGCCGCCGTGTTCAGCCTGAACCACCGACTGGCCAGCCGCCTTGGCCGCCAACAGGGCGTCCAGGTCGAGGCCGGAGGCCGCCTGAACGGCGCCGCCCGAGTCCGACACGGCGACGATCTTGGCGCCGATGCTGCGGAACAGGCGCGCCGCGTGCTGGCCCGCATTACCGAAGCCCTGAACCGCCACGCGCAGGCCTTCGGTCGGCAGCCCCAGCCGCTCGGTCAGGTGGCAGGTGAGGTAGAAGCCGCCGCGCGCCGTGGCGTCCTCGCGCCCCACCGAACCGCCCAGGGCGATCGGCTTGCCGGTGATGACGGCGGGCGCCGCCTGACCCTGGATGGACGCGTATTCATCGGCCATCCAGCCCATGATCATGGCGTCGGTGTAGACGTCGGGGGCCGGAATGTCGCGGTCGGGGCCGATGATGCCGGCGAAGGCCTGGACATAGGCGCGCGACAGCCGCTCCAGCTCGGCCTTGGACAGGCTCTTGGGATCGACCTGCACCGCCCCCTTGCCGCCGCCGTAGGGCAGGTTGGTCACGGCGCACTTCACCGTCATCCAGAAGGCCAGGGTCTCGACCTCCTCCGCCGTGGAGGCCGGGTGAAAGCGGATGCCGCCCTTGGTGGGGCCGCGCGTGTCGTCATAGCGACAGCGCCAGGCGAGGAAGGATTTGCGCGACCCGTCGTCCATGCGGATCAACAGTCGGACCTTCATCGTCTCGCGCGGATATTTCAGCTTCTCCAGCACATCGCTATCGATCTGCACGTGGCGCGCCGCCTCGTCGAGACGGGTCAGGGCCGCGTCTAGGATGTTTGGATTCGGCATGTTTGTTCCAAATCTATAGGCATAAGCTCGCCCCCATCGTAGAAACGAGCCAGTTTTCTGACCAAGAAAGGATTTTGCTGCCACATCGAATGTTGCAGCGCAATAGTTCGCGTGCGTCTGCGAGACGCGTCACGCCCGGAAAAAGGCGGCGGGGGCCGCCTGGTCGTCAGGACAGATGCCGTCTTGCACGTATAAGCATATCTTTATATGTCTGAGGACATTGTCGTCACGCAGGAGCCTGCCTTGGCCCGTTCGTCGTTCCTCTTCACCTCCGAGAGCGTTTCGGAAGGCCACCCCGACAAGGTCGCCGATCAGATCTCGGACGCCATCGTCGACCTGTTTCTATCCAAGGACCCCGAGGCTCGGGTGGCCTGTGAAACCCTGACGACGACCAATCTGGTGGTGATCGCCGGCGAGATCCGCGGTCAGGGCATCATGGATACGGAGGGCAACTGGGCCCCTGGCGTCGAACAGGAAATCGAGGATACGGTCCGCGGCGTCGTGCGCGACATCGGCTATGAACAGGACGGCTTCCACTGGAAGACGCTGCAGTTCCAGAACCACCTGCACCCGCAGTCGGCCCACATCGCCCAGGGCGTCGACGCCGGCGAGGACAAGGACGAGGGCGCGGGCGACCAGGGCATCATGTTCGGCTACGCCTCGAACGAGACGCCGGAACTGATGCCGGCCACCCTGGCCTACAGCCACAATATCCTGAAGGCCCTGGCCGAGGCCCGTCACTCGGGCGAGGAGCCGGGCCTGGAGCCCGACGCCAAGAGCCAGGTGACCCTGCACTACGAAAACGGCCGCCCGGTGCGCGCGACCTCCATCGTCGTCTCGACCCAGCACAAGGCGAACCTGAGCCAAGACCAGGTCGCGGCCATCGTGAAGCCCTATGTCGAACAGGTGCTGCCGGACGGCTTCATCACCGCCGAGACCGAGTGGCACATCAACCCGACCGGCACCTTCGTCATCGGCGGGCCTGACGGCGACGCCGGCCTGACCGGGCGCAAGATCATCGTCGACACCTACGGCGGCGCGGCCCCGCACGGCGGCGGCGCCTTCTCGGGCAAGGACCCGACCAAGGTGGACCGCTCGGCCGCCTATGCCTGCCGCTACCTGGCCAAGAACGTCGTCGCGGCGGGTCTGGCCGACCGCTGCACCATCCAGATCAGCTACGCCATCGGCGTGTCCAAGCCCCTGTCGGTCCACGTCGACCTGCACGGCACGGGCAAGATCGACGAGGCGGTGCTGGAGCGCGAACTGCCCAAGCTGATCGGCGGCGCCTCGCCGCGCGCCATCCGCGAACACCTGGGGCTGAACAAGCCCATCTATCGCCGCAGCGCCGCCTATGGCCATTTCGGCCGGACGCCGGACGCCGACGGCGGCTTCTCGTGGGAAAAGACCGACCTCGTGGACGCGCTCAAAGCCCTGGCCGCCTGAGGCCGATAAACGGCTGAAAATCCAGCTGGAAACAGGGGCGCTGCGGGCTGGCTCGCGGCGCCCTTTCTGCTTAGAGCGGCGGTTCGGGACGCGGCACCGCAATCATGCCCTTGCATCGCGGCGCGTCTGGTCCTTTAAGCGCGCCGAATGCGCCGATACGCATCCTGTTGAAAGGAATTCCCGACCGATGAGCAAGCCCGCCCCCAAGAAAGTCGTCCTCGCCTATTCGGGCGGGCTGGACACGTCGATCATCCTGAAGTGGCTGCAGACGGAGTATAACGCCGAGGTGGTGACCTTCACCGCCGACCTGGGCCAGGGCGAGGAGCTCGCCCCCGCCAAGGAAAAGGCGCTGAAGCTGGGCATCAAGCCCGAGAACATCTTCATCGACGACCTGCGCGAAGAGTTCGTGCGCGACTTCGTCTTCCCCATGTTCCGCGCCAACACCGTCTATGAGGGCCAGTATCTGCTGGGCACCTCGATCGCGCGTCCGCTGATCTCCAAGCGCCAGATCGAGATCGCCCGCATGGTCGGCGCCGACGCCGTCTGTCACGGGGCCACCGGCAAGGGCAACGATCAGGTCCGCTTCGAGCTGGGCTATTATGCGCTGGAGCCCGACATCCGCGTCGTCGCCCCGTGGCGCGAATGGGACTTCAAGTCCCGCGAGGCCCTGCTGGAGTTCGCAGAGAAGCACCAGATCCCGATCTCCAAGGACAAGCGCGGCGAGGCCCCCTTCTCGGTCGACGCCAACCTTCTGCACTCCTCGTCCGAGGGCAAGGTGCTGGAAGACCCGGCCGTCGAGGCGCCCGAGTTCGTGCACCAGCGCACCATCGCGCCGGAAGACGCCCCGGATGCGCCGACCATCATCACCATCGCCTATGAGAAGGGCGACCCGGTCGCCATCGACGGCGAGGCCCTGTCGCCCGCCGCCCTGCTGACCAAGCTGAACCAACTGGGTCATGACAACGGCGTCGGCCGTCTGGACATGGTCGAGAACCGCTTCATCGGCATGAAGTCGCGCGGCGTTTATGAGACCCCCGGCGGCACGATCATGCTGGCCGCCCATCGCGGCATGGAGTCGATCACGCTGGATCGCGGCGCCATGCACCTGAAGGACGAGCTGATGCCGAAATACGCCTCGCTCATCTACAACGGCTTCTGGTTCAGCCCCGAGCGCGAGATGCTGCAGGCCGCCATCGACCACAGCCAGCAGAAGGTCTCGGGCACGGTCCGCGTGAAGCTCTACAAGGGCAACGTGACCATCATCGGCCGCGAGAGCCCCAACAGCCTGTACGACCAGGACCTGGTGACCTTCGAGGAAGGCGTCCAGGCCTATGATCACAAGGACGCGGAAGGGTTCATCAAGCTGAACGCCCTTCGCCTGCGCGTCCTGGCCAAGCGGGACGGCCAGAAGGGCTGAGCCGCCCTCTTAAAACCCAAGCCTACCGGGGCCGGGCGATTCTCAGGATCGCCCGGCTTCTGTCATCCGTGACCCAGATGGAGCCGTCCGGCGCCGTCGCCATCGTCACCGGAGAGCCGCGCGGATGGCGACCGGCGATCCTATCCCAGCCCGGCGTCAGCACCTTGCCGTTCACGCTGGGCGCCCCGGCGGGGTAGGGCAGGGCGCCTCGCGGATAGATGGCGTAGCGCCCGCCGATATCGGTCAGGGGCCGCCCCGCCTCATCCGTCTCGGCCGCCACGATGCGCCCGGCCGTGCGGCGGAAACCGTGCCAGGTCATCAGCAGTCGTCCCTGAAGTTCGGGGAACATCGCTCCCTCATAATAGATCAGGTCCAGCGGCGCCGCGTGCGGCGGCAACAGGGCGATCGGCTTCTCGCGCTCATTGCAGCGCGGCTGACCCGCAGGCCAGCCGGGCAGGGGCGTGGCCAGATCGACGCAGTAGGGCCAGCCGTAATGGCGCCCCTGCGTCAGTACGTTGATCTCGTCATAGGGATGATCCGGCGTCTCCAGATCGACCGAATTCTCGGCCTGAAGCACCGTCCCTGACGAGTGCCGCACCAGGGCGATGGAGTTCCTCAGTCCGCTGGCGAAAACGGTGCTGTCCTCGGCCCAGCGGCCCTTCCCCAGATAGGCGTGGCGCCGCACCTGCGCCGTCGCGGCGTCCTCGACGCAGGCACCGCGCACATCGACCTTCGGCTTGCCCGCCGCGTCGAGGCAACGGTCGCTGGGCGCTCCGACATTGACCAGCAGATCGCCGTTCCCCTCGAAGACAAAGCTCGACAGCGGATGGCGATTGTCGTGCAGCCGGTTGTCCGGCAGGTCGCCGATGACGGTGCGGACACTGGCCTGCGCATCGGCGGCGTCGGGGTCCAGCGTCAGGACGCGGTTCATCTCGGACACATAGATGCGCCCGTCCGGCCCGCGCTTGACCGTGTGCGGCATGGACAGCCCGCCCGCCAGCCGTCGCCAGCGCACCGCGCCGTCGGCCGCAAACGACAGCCGCCACACCGCCCCCTTGTCCGCCTCCCAGGCGCCCAGATCGGTGACCAGCCAGTCGCCGTTCTCCAGCGGCATCAGGCCGCGCGGCATACGCGGGCCGTCATGCCCGGCTCCCCAACCTGGGCCCTGCCAGACCAGCCCCAGACAATAACCCGGCGCCATCCGCACCTGCGTCGCCGGGCGGCCGTCGCAGTCGCCCTGGACCACATAGCCTCGCGCCCCCGACTGCGCCTGGGCGTCAGGCGCGAACGCCGCCAGCGACAACAGGACGGCGGCGGCGATCAGACGGATTTTCATGACGGTCAGGCCAGGTCCTGGATCTCTTCGTCGGTCAGTTCGCCGGGCACGATGGTGACGGGCAGTTTTCGGCCGGTGAAGGCGGCGCCCTGTTTCAGCACCGCCGAGATCAGCGGGCCGGGACCGCGGCCATTGGCCCCGGCGGCCAGGATAAGGATCTTGATGTCGGGGTCGTCGCCGACGGCCTTGCGGATGGCGGCCTGGGGATCGCCCTCCTCAATCAGATAGACGGGCGGGGCGCCCGAGGTTTCGGCGACCTTCTCGCCCAGCCGGGTCAGCAGGCCTTCCGCCTCTTCGCGCTGCTGACGGCGGATTTCGTCGCGGACGCCGGACCAGTGCTCGTCCGATCCGCCGGGCAGGGCGCGCAGCAGCACCACATGGCCCCCGGTCGAGCGCGCACGGCGGGAGGCGTAGGCCAGGGCGGCGCCCAGCTCGGGACTGTCGTCGACGACGACGAGGAACTTCCTGGGCATGGGCCCTCCGGTTCACTGAACAGCAAGGCGCCACCTAAACCGACCCCGCCCCAAACGCCAAGGCCCGCCCGCCTCGCACACGACGAAACGGACGGGCCCTGATTTGCCGCAGCGAATGATCGCGCTCCAAAAAGCACTCAAGCAGCGAGCCGCTGCGCGGCGAGCGATAGCGCCAAAAAGGCGTTCAAGCAGCGAGCGACCGCGTCGCGAGTAGCGCGTGACGCCGGGCTCTCGCCCGGCGCCGCCTCGCTTAGGAAGCTGAAGCCAACACCTCACGGATGGCGCCGTTGGCAATGGTCAGCTTGGCGAAGGTCCAGCCGGAGCCCGAGGTCTCGATCTCGTCGACCGAGCCGCGCAGGGCCTCCACCTGATCCATGCGGGCGCCGATCCAGGCTTCGACCGCCTGTTCCGCGCTGTCCTCGCCGGCGCCGGCCGCCTGGGCCGAGGCCTTGGCCACGGCGCGGGTCAGCTGCTGCTGCTCGGTCATCAGGTCCTGGATCAGGCGACGCACGGCCAGGCGATCGAAGTGATCGCCCGACGGCACCGACCCAGCCGCCACGCGCAGGCGGTCGAAGTCGAAGGCGGCGCCGACCTGGTGGTAGACGCGGGCCATCGCCGGGGCGTCCCAACCCAGTTCGCCCGCCAGATCGCCGATGTCGGCCGTGGCCACCATCGGACGCAGCATGGCGATGTCGCGGGCCAGCTCTTCGGGCGCGCCCAGACCGATGAAGGTCTGGACCCGGCTCTCGTAGCGGGCGTGCTCATAGCGCGACAGCACGTCCGGACCGGCGGCGCGCAGGGCGTCGGCGGCGGGCTGATAGGCGGCGATCATGCCGCCGACCGTCGTCTCGGTACGGGCCGCGCGGCGCGCCAGCCAGAAGGTCTGGCGACGCAGGACCAGGGCGATCTCCTGATACAGGGCCGTCTGGGCCTCGGCCGGGATCTTCAGGTCCAGGGCCTCGACCGCCTTCCAGGCCTCATCGAGGCGGAAGACGTGGCGCGCGGTCTCGAAGGCCGTGACCATGGCGGCGGTGTCGCATTCCGCCGCCGCGCGCAGGCGGTCGGGGAAGGTCGGCCCGGCCATGTTGACGATCTCGTTCGACAGCACGGTGGCGATGATGTCGCGACGCAGGCGGTGACCCTTCATGTCCTCTTCGAACTGGGCCAGCGGGGTCGGGAAGTAGTCGACCAGCATCCGCTCGAAGAAGGCGTCGTCCGGCGCCGTCGAGGCGACGATCTCGTCGAACAGTTCGAGCTTGGAATAGGCAGTCAGGACCGCCAGCTCCGGCCGCGACAGCGGCTGGCCCTGCAGCTTCATCTCGGCCATGCGGGCGTCGTCGGGCAGGTATTCCACCGCCCGGTTCAGCTTACCGATCGAGACTAGGTGCTGCATGAAGGCCTGCTGGGCGTCCAGCGCATCAGCGCCTTCGGCCTGTTGCAGGGTCAGGGCCAGGGTCTGGTCGTAGTTGTGGCGCAGGACGTTGTCGGCGACTTCATCGGTCATCGACTTCAGCAGGGCGTTGCGGTCTTCGGCCTTCAAGTGGCCCGAGGCGATGGCGCCGCCCAGCAGGATCTTGATGTTCACCTCCTGGTCGGAGGAGTCCACGCCGGCCGAGTTGTCGATGGCGTCGGTGTTCAGACGCACGCCCGCACGCGCGGCCTCGATGCGGCCCAGCTGGGTCATGCCCAGGTTGGCGCCTTCGCCGATGACCTGGGCGCGGATGTCGCCGCCGTTGATCCGGATGGCGTCATTGGCCTTGTCGCCGACCTGCAGGTTGGTCTCGCCCGAGCCCTTGATGTAGGTGCCGATGCCGCCGAAGTAGAGCAGTTCGGCGCGGGCCTTCAGGATGGCCTGCATCAGGGTGACCGGGTCGACCGTGTCAGCCTCGATGTCCAGCAGGTCCTTGATCTGCGGGGTCAGGGTGATCGACTTGGCCGAGCGCGAGAAGACGCCGCCGCCTTCCGAGATCAGGCTCTTGTCATAGTCCTGCCAGCTGGTGCGCGGGGTCTCGAACAGACGCATGCGCTCTTCCCACGACCGGGCGGGATCCGGGTTCGGGTCGATGAAGATGTCGCGGTGATCGAAGGCGGCCACGACCTTGGTCGCCTTGGACAGCAGCATGCCGTTGCCGAAGACGTCGCCGGACATGTCGCCGACGCCGACCACGGTGAAGGGCTCGGTCTGGATATCCTTGCCGACTTCGCGGAAGTGGCGCTTGACCGCCTCCCAGGCGCCGCGCGCGGTGATGCCCATTTCCTTGTGGTCGTAACCGGCCGAACCACCGCTGGCGAAAGCATCGTCCAGCCAGAAGCCGTAGGACTGGCTCACGCCGTTGGCGATGTCCGAGAAGGTCGCCGTGCCCTTGTCGGCGGCCACGACCAGATAGGGGTCGTCGCCTTCCCAGGCCACGACGTCAGCCGGACGCACCGGCGCGGCGTCGCCGACGATGTTGTCGGTGATGTCCAGCATGCCGGACAGGAAGGTCTTATAGGCGCGAATGGCCTCGGCCTGCATTTCCTCGCGCGTGCCGCCAACCGGAAGCTGCTTGGGATAGAAGCCGCCCTTGGAGCCGACCGGCACGATGACCGAGTTCTTGACCTGCTGGGCCTTCACCAGACCCAGGACCTCGGTGCGGAAGTCGTCGCGACGGTCCGACCAGCGCAGGCCGCCGCGCGCCACCGGACCGAAGCGCAGGTGCGAACCCTCGATGTGCGGCGCCCAGACAAAGATTTCGCGGAACGGCTTGGGCAGAGGCAGGTCGGCCAGCTCCTGGCCGGCGATCTTGATCGAGATGTGCGCCTTCGGATGGCCCTCGGCGTCGACCTGATAGAAGTTGGTGCGCTTGATCCCGTCGATCAGGGCCGCGATCCGGCGCAGGGCGCGGTCGTGATCCAGGCTCTTCACGTCCTGCAGCAGGGTCTCGATCTTGGCGTCGAGTTCGGCGACCGAAGCCTCGCGCTCGGCCACCGTACCGCCGTGGGCCGGGTCGAACTTGGCCTTGAACAGCGACAGGATGGCGCGGGCCACGTCGGGATATTCGCGCAGGGCTGCTTCCTGCACCGCCTGCGACGGGTCCAGTCCGGTCTGCTGACGATAGCGGGCCAGGGTGCGGATCAGGGCCGCCTCACGCCAGTCGACGCCCAGCTCCAGCACCAGACGGTTGAAGCCGTCGCTCTCGGTGCGGCCGTTCCACACGGCCTTGAAGGCCTCTTCGAACGGGGTCTTGAGATCGGCGAACACCAGGTCGGCGCCGCGCGGGTCTTCCAGCAGGAAGTCGTGGATGTAGATCGGCTCCTGACCGATCGTGCGCACCACGTGGTCGGATTCCTCCAGCGTCTTCAGGCCCATGTCGGCCAGGATCGGCAGGACGTCCGACAGCGGCACGGCCGAGCCGCGACGATACAGCTTGAAGCGGAACTGCAGGTTGGTCTCGTCGGCGGTGCGGAAGGCGCGCACCGCTACAGGCTCGGCGTGGACGCCATCGGCGGCCGCGCCCTCGTTGAGACGGTCGAACTGCTCCAGATCGGCCACGGCCTCGGCCGCGTCATAGCGGTCGCGGAAGGCGACGCCGAAGCCCTCGGCCCAGCGGGCGCTGGTCGGGCCGACGGCGGCCTCGTCCACCCCGGCCTGGCGCAGGGCGCGCTCGAAGCGGTCGATCCAGCTGCGGCCGGCCTCGGCCACCTCGGCTTCCAGCGCCTTGAGGTCGGGGACCGGATGCTCGCCCGGCGTCACGCCGATGATGTAGTGGACGCGCGTCAGCGGCTGGTCCGACATCTGCGGATAGGCGGCCGACACCCGGCCGCCCCAGGCCTGGGCCAGGATGGCGCCGATCCGCTGGCGCAGGCCGGCGTCGTAGCGCTCGCGCGGGACGAAGCACAGCACCGAGACGAACCGGTCGAACGGATCGCGGCGCGTGAACAGGCGGATGCGCGGACGGTCATACAGGTGCAGGATGCCCAGCGCCGTATCCAGCAGCTCGTCCTCGCCGATCTGGAACAGCTCGTCGCGCGGATAGTTTTCCAGGATGGTGCGCAGACGCTTGTGGTTGTGGCTGCCCGGCGCCTTGTCGGCGCGGGCCAGGGCGTTCTCGACCTTGCGGCGCAGCAGCGGCACCTCATGGGCCATGACGTCGTAGGCTTCATGGGTGAACAGGCCGACGAAGCGCGTCTCGCCCACGGCCCGGCCCTGGTCGTCGAAACGCTTGACGCCGATGTAGTCCATATAGGCGCGGCGGTGCACGCGAGAGCGCATATTGCCCTTGGCCACCGTGACCGGCTCGCTCTCGTTAAGCTGGGCCTGCATGGCGGGGGTCAGCACGGCCGGCTCATTGGCGCGGCGCAGGACGCGGCGCTCGGGGTCGCTGAGGACGCCCAGACCGTCGGTGGACTGGTTCAGGGGCGCCTCGGCCTCATAGGTTCCGTCGGGGCCGCGCGGGTAGTCGTACTGGCGCGCGCCCAGGAAGACGAAGTGGTCGTCCTTGACCCAGCGCAGGAAGGCCAGGTTTTCGGCCAGCACCTCGGCGGCCACGCCCACCGGCGGATGGGCTTCCAGGCGGGCGATCTCGGCGCCCATCGCCTCCAGCATGGCGGCGTGGTCGCGCACGGCGGCGCGCACGTCGGCCAGAGCCGCGGCCAGGCCTTCGCCCAGGGCGTCGCGGCGCTCCTGCGGCAGGGGGTCGATGACGACGATGATCAGGGAGTCGCGGCGTCCGGCCTCGACTTCGACGATCGGGTGGAACAGGGCGCGGACGGTGACGCCCGCCTCAGCCAGTTCGCCCAGCACGCTGTCGACCAGGAAGGGGCCGTCGTCCTGCAGAATCAGGACCTGATCATAGCCCGTGTTGACGCCGTGTTCGTCGACCAGAGGACCGACGGTGATGCGGGCGGGCTCGCCTGCATTGCGGGCCTGGGCGCCGCGCCAGGCGCCGGCCAGCAGGACCGCCAGATCGTCGCCGCCCAGTTCGGGCGTCTCATCGGCGGCGTAGTCGTCGAAGGCCTGAGCCAGCAGCGCCTTTTCGGGCGCTCCCGGCGGCGCCGCAATCCGCGCATAGGCCGCTTCCAGCGCTCCCAAGTCAGCGGGAACGGCGGGAACGATGCGCGAAGCAGCGGACATGACGACAGTCTCAAACGGCGCGGTGGAAAAACCGCTGGGGAAAACCGCGGCACCTTAGCGCGCCCGGCGAGAACGGCTAGGCCGCTTGAGCCCCGAAACGCATGGATTTTCAGTGTGCAGCGCACCATGTGGCGCAAGAGGCCCAGTTGTGGACGATTTTGCGAGCCACCCCCGCGCAGCGCAGCAGCAAAGGCCCCATTTCCGCCATCTTCTGACGGAAACCGCCCGACGGCAGAGTATCGACCGGGTCCCAGAAACGAACAAGGCCGTCGAACGATGTCCGACGGCCTGCTCGGTCCGGCGCTCAGGAGGGGGAGGGGAAGCGCCGGCCTCAGACGCCGCGGCCCGGGAGGGGGAGGGGAGGGCCGCGTCGTGTGAGGATGAGATAGGCGGCGATTGCGGCCTTTCAAGGACAATTGAAGGATTATTTCAGGCTTCTATCCTGCGGCGGGACGTCGCGGCCCAAAATCCTTCCGAGCCAGGAAGAACCGCCCTTAGGCTGATTTTCCTTGCCGGGTTTGCGGGCATAGGGTTCGCCGTCGCCCGACAAGAGGACGGCGATCCAGCGCGACCCCTTGAACTCGGCCAGGATCGCCATGGCCATCACCGCCAGAGGCGTCGACAGGAACATCCCCGCCACGCCCCACAGCTTGCCCCAGAAGGCCAGGGCCAGCAGCACGACGATGGGGTCGATGTTCTGATTGTCGCCCTGCATCCGCGGCTGCACCAGATTGCCGACCACGAACAGCAGCACCTGAAGCCCGACGAACAGGACCGCCGCCGGCCAATAGCTTTCGAACTGGACCAGGGCGAACAGGGGCGGGGCGCAGCCTGCGACCGCGCCGCCCAGCACCGGGATAAAGCCGATGATGAAGATGACGAAGGTCCAGAACTCCGCGTTCTGGAGCCCCACGGCCCGCATCAGCACCCAGGCGACGGCGCAGATCATGGCCCCGGTCACGGCCTGAACCCACAGATACCCCTCGACCCCGCTGCGCACGCGCTCGAACACTTCCAGCGCCTCCTGACGCGGGCCGCGTTCGGGGAACATGCCGACCATCTTCTTTCGGAAGCCCGCCTGAGACGCCAACAGGAAGCCGAGATAGATCATGACGAAGAAGGCGCCGGTCGCGGCCCCCTGAACCTGGAAGGCGGCGCTGGTCAGCCAGCCGCGCACGTCGATGCCGGCGATCATGTCGTGAAGGGTCGGCGGATCGCTGAACCCGACCAGGGCGGACACGTCGCGGCTGATCTGGTCGATGCGCGGGCCGATGCTGCCCGCCACGCCCGAGGCGTCGGTGAAGAAGCCCGCAGCGCCGTCGACGATGATCCAGATCGACAACAGGAAGCCCAGCACCACGACGAGCAGGGCTGCGGCGCCGGCGAAGCGCGGCGGGATTGGCGTGCGGCTTTCGATGGCCCGCTTCACCCCGTCGATCATGATCATCAGGAACATGGCCATGGCCAGGGGGGTCAGGATGTCCCTGAGCCAATAGAGGGCCGCTCCTGCGGCCACGACGGCGATCAACACCACCGCAGTGGAAGCCGGCGAAGAATGATTGACGGTGATCGGAAGCTTCATGGCGGGACTGTCGTGCTGGCTTGAACCCGCGTCAATCGCTGTAAACCGCCGAGGTTCCGCCTTGCAGCGGCGGCGCGGTCGATTAAGCATGGCTCGCCACGCAGGAGACCCGCTGATGACCGACGCCCCCGCCCTGTTTCTCGGCCAGTCCTTTGAGGGCGCGCCCGAGCGCCTGCTGTTGAACCGGGCCAATCGCCACGGCGTCGTGGCGGGCGCCACCGGCACGGGCAAGACCGTCACCCTGCAGATCATGGCGCAGGGTTTTTCCGAGGCGGGCGTGCCGGTCTTCTGCGCCGATGTGAAGGGCGACCTGTCCGGCATCAGCCAGGACGGCGCGCTTGAGAAGTTCGCCGAGCGGGCCGGCAAGATGGGGCTGACGCTGAACGGCAGGTCGGCGCCCGTCGTGTTCTGGGACCTGTACGGCCAGAAGGGCCACCCGATCCGCGCCACCATTTCCGACGTCGGCCCGGTGCTGCTGGCCCGGATGCTGGAGCTGAACGACGTGCAGGAGGGGGTGCTGACCGTCGCCTTCCACGTCGCCGACGAGGAAGGCCTTCTGCTGCTGGACCTGGAGGACCTGCGCGCCCTGCTGGCCTATGTCGGGGAGAACGCTCAAGCGATCGGCCGCGAGGTCGGCAACGTCTCGCCGACCTCCATCGCCGCCATCCAGCGGGCTCTGCTTCAGCTTGAGCAGCAGGGGGGCAGGGCCTTCTTCGGCGAGCCGGCCCTGCGGCTTGAGGACATGATGCGCACCGCCCTGGACGGCCGGGGCCAGGTGAATGTGCTGGACGCTACGCGGCTGATGAACAGCCCGCGCCTGTACGCCGCCTTCCTGCTGTGGCTGCTGTCCGAGCTGTTCGAGCAGCTGCCCGAGATCGGCGACCCGGAGAAGCCGCGACTGGTCTTCTTCTTCGACGAGGCGCACCTGTTGTTCAACGACGCGCCCAAGGGCCTGCTGGAAAAGGTCGAGCAGGTGGTGCGGCTGATCCGCTCCAAGGGCGTCGGCGTCTATTTCGTCACCCAGAACCCCGCCGACATTCCCGACAGCGTCCTGGCGCAGTTGGGCAACCGGGTGCAGCACGCCCTGCGCGCCTATACCCCCGCCGAACAGAAGGGTCTGCGCGCCGCCGCCCAGAGCTTCCGCACCAATCCCGCCTTCGACACGGCCGAGGCCATTCAGGCGCTTGGCGTGGGCGAAGCGCTCGTTTCAACTCTGGATGAGAAGGGCGCCCCCACCGTGGTGGCCCGGACCAAGATCCGTCCGCCCGACTCGCGCCTCGGCCCGGCGACCGAGGCTGAACGCGCCGCGACCATGGCCGCCAGCCCGGTGCGCGGCCTCTATGACACGGCGATCAACCGCGAGTCGGCCGAAGAGGTGCTGAAGGCCCGCCGCGCCCAGGCCGACCGCCTCGAAGCCGAAACGGCCGCCGCTGCGGCAAAGGCCAAGGCGGCCCAAAAGGCCGCGCGTTCGGCGCCGGCTCCGCGCGCTCCGGCCACGCCCCGCCCCCGCGCGCCGTCCAACCGGCAGACCCCGGTCGAAGCCCTGACCAAATCCGTGCTGCGCACCGCCGGATCGACCATCACCCGCGAACTGCTGCGCGGCGTGCTGGGCAGTCTGAAGAAGCGCTAAAAACCTAGCTCAGTTCGACCGGGCGGCCGTCTTTATAGACGTCTGTGACCTTGATCCCGGCCAGCCGGTCGGGATCGATCGTCACCGGGTCTGCATCGAGAAGCACCATGTCCGCCAGCTTGCCCGGCGCCAGCGAACCCTTGCGGTCGTCCTCATAATGCTGCCAGGCGGCCCACAGGGTCATGGCCTTCAGGGCGACCTCGCCCGGCACGCGCTCGTCCGGCCCCAGGATGTCGCCCGAGCGGGTGCGGCGCGTCACCGTGGCCGACAGCACGCGCAGGGCGTCGGGATTGGCCACCGGGGCGTCGTGGTGGCTGGTGAAGCGCATCCCGCGCCGCCAGGCCGATCCGCAGGGCGAGATGGCCTCGGCCCGCCGCGGCCCCAGCACGGAATCCCGGTGCCAGTCGCCCCAGTAGAAGGTGTGCATGGGGAAGAAGGAGGGGACGATCCCCAGGGCTTTCAGGTCGTCGAGCTGATCCGTCCGGGTCGTCTGGCCGTGGATCAGGACCGGTCGGCGGTCGCGCGCGCCATGCTTGCGGCTGGCTTCGCGGACGGCGGCGATCATCAGGTCGATGGCGGCGTCGCCGTTGGCGTGGACTTCAATCTGCCAGTCGTTGGCGAAAGCCAGGTCGATGGCGTCCAGCGCCTGTTGCTCCGTCACCGCCGGATAGCCGCGCCAGGAGGCGGGCTCGCCCTCGGGCGGGACGAAGTAGGGCTGGGACAGCCAGGCCGTCTTGGCCTGCGGCGAGCCGTCCAGCGTCAGCTTGACCCCGCCGATCCGGAAACGGCCCTCGTAATTTCGCCGGTACAGAGGCGTGGCCATGACGTCGGTCGAGGTCAGGATGTCCGGAAAGGACAGGATGTCAATGGGCAGAGCCCCCGCCTCGGCCAGGCCCGCCATCATGCGGCAGGTATCTGTGGACGAGCGCCCGTCCTGGGCCGTGGTGTAGCCGAAACGGGCGTAGTAGCGCGCGCCCTCGACGATCATCTGACGGTTGGCTTCGGCGTCCAGTCGGGTGAACAGGGCGCCCATGACGGCGAACAGGGCGGTCTCCTCCAGCACGCCGTCCGGCTCGCGCGAGCCGTTCTTGCGCCGGAACACGCCGCCGGGCGGGTCGGCCGGGTCCGCCCCCACGCCCGCGGCGGCCAGGGCTGCGCCGTTGGCCGCGCCCAGGTGCCCCGACTGGTGTAGGAACAGCACCGGCACGGCGTCGGAGATGGCGTCCAGTTCGTCCCGCGTGGGATGCCTCCGCTCCTGCAGCTGAGAATCGTCATAGCCGAAGCCGATGACCAAGCCCGTGTCACGGACCAGGGCCGCATGACGGTTCATCCAATCGCGCGTGATCCGTTGCAGGGCGGCGATGTCGTTCCCCTCGCCGTCAGGCGCCGGCAGGAGGTTAGCGTAGCGGGCCTGCAATCCCACCATCGAGACATGGCCGTGCGGATCGAAGAAACCCGGCAGCAGGGTCCGCCCGTCAAGATCGACCCGGCGCGCGGCGCGCCCTGCCGCGGCCTGCACCTCCTCCAGCGAGCCGACCGCCAGAATAGCGGCGCCGCGCATCGCCAAGGCCTCAGCCGTCGGTCGCGCATCATCGATGGTGCGGATGGAGCCGCCGTGGAAGATCGTCGTCGCGGCCGTCTGAGCCTGTGCTGGGCCGCCGAGCGCCAGGCCTCCCGAGACGGCGCCCGTCATGAACAATCGACGATCCATCGCATATGCAGCAGCCTGCCTCATGACGCTCTCCTGACACCCGTCCACGCCTGTGTTAGCAACCCGCCGCGATATCGAGAGGTTCCTAGCCGCGCGGGATCAGCCGCCACATGCGCAAGGGGTGGCGCACCGCGCCCGCCTCGTGCCCCGCCGCATCGCCCCGACCGATATAGAGGTCCGCACGCACCGGGCCGCGAATGGCCGAGCCGGTGTCCAGCGTCATGACCAGGCCGCGATAGCTGGCGCGGGCGCCGCGCAGATTGCCGCCGTCGGCCTCGATCCAGGCCGCCTCTCCATAGGTCCAGCGCGACGGGTCCACCGCCACCGAGCGCCGCGCGGGAAGGGGCACGCCCGCCGCGCCCGTCGCCTCGTCGCCGTCATCAGGCTTGGTGGTGAAGAAGATGTAGCGCGGGTTCAGCGCCATCACGCGGCGCGCCTCCGGACCGCGATGGGCCGCCAGCCAGGCGCGTATGGCCTCGCCGGACGTGCCGTCGCGCGGCAGCAGGCCCTCGTCGGCCATGGGGCGGGCGATGCCGACGAACTTCGCCCCGTTGTCGGCGGCGTAGGCGGCGCGCAGACGGGCGCCGTCGGGGAAGGTCAGGGTGCCCGAGCCCTGGATCTGCAGAAAGAACAGATCCTCCGCCTTCATCCAGGCCAGGACCGACGACTGGGCCGAGCCGGCCTCGATGGCGGCGCGATCGCCGACGCTGGACAGATTGGCCGGACGGCTGAGCACCGGCGCGTCGAACTCGGCGTCGGGCGTGCGGCGAGCCGGATATTCAGGGGCGAAATAGGCCGTCAGCAGGCCGCGTCCGCCGTCGTCGGTCTGGACCTCGGTCGCCGCGAAACGGCTTTCCAGGAAGGCGCGGGCGTCGCTGGGGTTGGCGCGGGCGACCAGGGCGCGGGCATCGCGGCAGGTCTCGACCGCGATGCGCGACGGGCCGCAACCGGCGGCATAGGCGCGCAGGGCCGCCAGATGGTCTTCCTCGGCCCAGCCGGGCAGGGCCGCCAGATTAAGCGCGCCCGCGACCGGCGGCAGGGTCGGCCAGTCGACCGGCGGGGTGGGGCCGGGGGTCGGAATCGGGCGGGGCGTAGAGGCGCAGGCCGCCGCCAGCAGGCTCAGGGCCGCAACGCCCGCCCACGAAAGCGGAGCCGTAGGGGAACGGGCCGCGCCCGTCTGATCGAGGGACGCGGACCGGGCGATCATCAGGCGGCGGCCGGCTCGACGCGGGCCAGGGCCCAGTTCGGGTCGGACGCCCCCAGGCGGCGCTCAAAGGTCCAGATTTCAGCGGTGCGGCGTTCTTCCGTGACGGTCTCGCCGCCCGAGGGGGTCAGCGAGCCGCGCACCTCGGCCAGGAAGCGCACCTTGGCCAGGGCGCGATCGCCCTCGGCGGTGGCCAGCTCAAGATCGGCGCGCGGAGGGTGAACCAGTTCGGCGCTCTCGATATCGCCGCGCGCCTCACGGGCGGCGATGCCCGCCTCGAACGACCCCATGACCTTGTCGGTCAGCAGCGGGCGCAGGGCCTCCCGGTCGCCCTTGGCGTAGGCGCCCACAATGGTCTCATAGGCCTGACGCGCACCCTCCAGGAACCGGTGCGGGTCGAAGTTGGGATCGCGCGCCTTCAGCCCGGCGATCGCCGCCGTCAGGGCCGGGTCGACAGCCGGCCCCCGGGGCGCCTCGGCCGCGCCGCCCAGCGCCGCCGGAACCGCCATCGGTTTCGGATTGTCCTCCGGCTGACGGCCGACCTTCTTGCCCAGCACATTATAAAGCTGGAACAGCAGAACCGCCGCGATAACGGCGAAGATCACGATCTGAAAGGTCACCGGCACGGTGGGTTCCTCGATTTTAGTCAGGCCGCCTGTCGCACGTCAGGAGGAGCCCGGCGGGCTCGCCTTCCAAGCGAAAGGGCTGGGCGTACAATGTGATTAGGGGTCGATCCGGGCGGGCGCAAGGCGAAGCAGGGGGCGAACGCCGGTCTCGACGTTGCGACACAGGGTCTCGCCATGCTACCGCCGCCCCTCACGCCTGCTCGACGAACGAGCGGGACGCCTCATTTCTGCAAGACGGTTTCCATACCCATGACCGACGCCACGCCGCCCGCCGACGCCAACGGCCAGACGCCCGACCAAGCCCAGCCGCAGGACGGCCAGCCGCAAGGCCCGGGCTTCCGCATCCTGGCCCAATACATCCGCGACCTGTCGTTCGAGAACCCCAAGGCGCCGGACAGCCTGCGCATCGACGGCAAGCCCGCCATCGACATGGGCGTCGAAATGAACGCCCAGGGCCGCCCGGACGGCCTGTTCGAAGTGGACCTGAAGCTGTCGATCAAGGCGACGGCTGACGACAAGTCGCCGGTGTTTCACGTGGAACTGCTCTACGGCGGCCTGTTCGCCCTGCAGGGCGTCCAGCCCCAGGACATCGAGCCCCTGCTGCTGATCGAATGCCCGCGCTACCTCTTCCCCTTCGCGCGCCAGATCATCGCGCAGGCGACGGCGGACGGCGGCTTCTATCCGCCCTTCATGGTCGACCCGATCGACTTCGCCGCCATCTACATCGCCCGCCAGCAGCAAATCGCCAGCGCGCCGGCCGAAACGGGCCAGGCTTGATAAAGGGTCGCTAGCGCGAGGCGCGCGGCGCCGCGCTGCTTGAGCGACAAGATTGATCGCTATCGCAGGACGCGCGGCGTCCTGCTGCTTGAGCGACGATTTACGGGGAAGGGGCGACCGAAAGGGCGCCCCTTTTTCTTGGGGCGCATGCAGTCAGGCGGCTTCTTCGGTCTCGATCTCGACCGACACGCCGTAGCCCGCCCACAGGCTGAAATCCTTGATCGTCGCCTTGAGGAAGGCCAGATGCGCCGCCTCTTCCTCGGCTGTGACGAAGGAGGGCAGGGGGCGCGGCCGGGCGCCGTAGGCGGCGCGCACCGCCGTCTCCGCAGGACCGCCGCGCGTCGAGGTCAGGTCCAGCGCCCGCTCCTTGCCGCCGCGCAGCTCCAGATACACTTCGGCCAGCAGGCGGGCGTCGATCAGGGCGCCGTGCAGGGTGCGCTCTACCAGGCTGATCTTGTAGCGCTTACACAGGGCGTCCAGCGAGTTGGCCATGCCCGGAAACCGCTTCTGGGCCAGGGCCAGGGTGTCGATCCAACGGTCCTGCGGCGGCGGCTTGCGGCCGATGCGGCCGATCTCGAAGTCGATGAAGTTGCGGTCGAAGTTGGCGTTGTGCGCGATCAGCGGCGCGTCGCCCAGGAACTCCATCAGGTCGTCGACGACCTCATGAAATTTGGG
Source organism: Brevundimonas sp. M1A4_2e (assembly GCF_053345555.1). Lineage (NCBI taxonomy): Bacteria > Pseudomonadati > Pseudomonadota > Alphaproteobacteria > Caulobacterales > Caulobacteraceae > Brevundimonas > Brevundimonas sp. M1A4_2e. Next base: position 302,730 of record NZ_JBKFAI010000003.1, read on the forward strand.
CGCGTCCTTGACCTTGTCGTCGGTGATGCCGTGCACCTTGATGGCGTCGGGCGGGATAAGCCGTTCGGGGTTGATGAAGCGGTGAAAAGTCCGCCCCGTCGGCAGCAGGTCTTCGATCTCGATGCAGCCCACCTCGATCAGCCGGTCGCCGGTCTTGGGATCGAAGCCGGTGGTTTCAGTGTCGAGGACGATTTCGCGGGCCATGCCCCTTAATGCCGGGGATCGGCCCCAAACGAAAGAGCGCCGCGCGGCGGCGTCCACGACGGAGACAGGACTGTCCCCACGATCCGGCGCACCTGGTCGCGCGCCGCCTCCAGACCTCGGCCCGTGTCGATGAGGAAGTCGGCGCGGGCGCGCTTTTCAGCGTCCGGCGTCTGGCGCGACGCGATGGCGTCGAACCGCTCGCGCGTCATGCCGGGTCGGGACAGAACGCGCTGGGCCTGCACCTCGGGTTCGGCGGTGACCACCACCACGGCGTCGACGGCGGCGTCGCCGCCCGTCTCGAACAACAGGGGAATGTCCACGACCGCCAGACGCGCGCCCTGCGCCTGCGCGGCCGTCAGCGCCTGCGCGGTGTCTGTGCCGACCAACGGATGGACGATGGCTTCCAGTCTCTGAAAGGCGGTCTCGTCGCGCCCCAGAGCCTCGGCCAGCCGCACCCGATCGACAGCGTCATCCACGACCACGCCGGGAAAGGCCTGCGCCAGCGGCGCCACGGCCGCTCCGCCCGGCCCATAGAGCCGATGAACGGCGGCGTCGGCGTCCCAGATCACCGCGCCTTCGTCGGCGAACATCTTCGCCGTCGTCGATTTTCCCATGCCGATGGAGCCGGTCAGCCCCAGAACGATCATGCGGCGTCGTCCAGATGAGCCATAGCCACGGCGCGCAGATCCAGCGGCGGGGGCGGAACGCCGAAAATCGCCTCGAACGACGGTCCGGCCTGACCGATCAGCATGGCCAGGCCGTCGACCGTGATCAGCCCTCGCGCCTGCGCCGCCGCCAAAAAGGGCGTGAGCACCGGCTTATAGGTCATGTCCATCACGACCGCGTCGGCCTTTAAGACGCTGAGGTCGATGGTCGGCGGCGCGCTCAGGGCGTTGATGACCAGATCGGCCGTCGCCAGCACCCCTTCGTCCTCGGCGACCGCCACCCCGGCGCCCAGATCGGCGGCCAGAGCTTCGGCGCGGCTGCGCGTGCGGTTCAGGATCGACAGCCGCGCCCCGGCCTGAACCAGGGCGCCCGCAACCGCGCGAGCGGCGCCGCCTGCGCCCAGCATGACGACATGGGCGCCGTTCAGCTCAAAGGCCGGCGCCTGTTCCGCCAGGGCGTAGAGCACGCCGGCCCCATCGGCGCTGTCGGCCCGGACCCGGCCGTCTTCAAACACCAGGATGTTGGCTGAACCGGTCGCCTTGGCCGCCGGGGCGATGTCGTCGGCCAGGGCGAAAGCCTGTTCCTTGAACGGCGCCGTGACGTTGAGCCCCTGAATCAGACCCGCCCGCCCGGCGGCGACCAGGGTGCGGAATCCATTGGGGTCCTTCGGCTGAAAGGCGACATAGGAGCCGTCGACCGCCGCCGCCTCAAGCCAGGCGTTATGCAGGATCGGGCTCAGCGAGTGGCCGATCGGGTTGCCGACGACCCCGCCCAGCCGGACCTGCCCCGTGATGCGGGCCGGACGGACCGCCGGTTCCGTTTCTATCTTCATGACCCAATGACCCCCGAACGCCTCAACTCTGTGAGGACGGGCCATAACGGCAATCCGAGAACAGTGAAATAGTCGCCGCGCACTGCGTCAAAAAGTTGCGCCCCCATCCCCTCGAGGCGGTAGGACCCGACGCAGGCCAGCAGGCCTTCGCCTTCCGCCGTCAGATAGGCGTCAAGAAAGGCGTCGGAGAAGGCGCGGACCTTCATTTCGGCCGTGTCCAGCCCGCTCCAGACGATCTGGCCTTTGTGCGCCAGTGCCGCGCCCGAATGCAGGTGGTGCGAGCGGCCGCGCATGGCCGACAGGCGCGCGCGCGCCGCCGCCAGCGTCGGGGCCTTGGAGACCAGCCCGCCGTCAAAGGCCAAGGTCTGATCGGCGCCGAGCACCCAGGCCTCCGGGTCATGACGCGACACCGCCAGCGCCTTGGCCCGGGCCAGTTCAACCGCCAGTTCAGCCGGATCGACGCCCGGGGTCTTCAGGGCGTCTTCGTCCACATCGGCCACCTGCACGGCGAAGGGCACGCCGGCGTTTTCCAGCATGGCCCGGCGCGCGGCGCTCTTGGAGGCCAGGATCAGCCGTTCATGGGGAGCCTCGGTCACATCGGCGCTCCCAGCTTGCGGCTGCGCCGCTCGCTCAACAGGTTGATGATGGCGGCGGCCGTCTCCTCGACCGAACGCCGGGTCACGTCGATGGTCGGCCAGCCGCGCCGTTCAAAGGCGCGCCGCGCCTTGATGGTCTCTTCGCGAACCGAATCATGGTCGACATAGGCCGAGGCGTGGCTGGCGTTCAGCCCGTCCAGGCGATTGCGGCGGATCTGCACCAGGCGGTCCGGCGAGACGGTGAGGCCGACCACCAGCGGGTGCTTCAGCGCCGTCAACCGCTCGCCGTCTTCCTGGCCCGGCACCAGCGGCACGTTCGCCGCCTTAATGCCGCGATGGGCCAGATAGATGCAGGTCGGCGTCTTGGACGTCCGGCTGACGCCGCACAGGACGACGTCGGCCTGTTCCAGCTGCTCCAGCGTGCCTTGTCCGTCATCATGCGCGATGGCGTAGTCCAGCGCGCTCATCCGGTTGAAATAGCCGGTGTCCAGGGCGTGCTGGGCGCCCACCCGCGCCGAAACATCCGCCCCGAGGTAGCGCGACAGGGCGCCGACCAGCGGGTCCAGCGCCCCAATCTGCGGCATCTGCAGCCGACGACAGCCTTCCTCCAGCTGCTCGCGCAGCTCCCGATCCACCAGCGTATGCAGAACCACGCCCGGCGCCGCGGCGACTTCTTCCAGCACCCGCTCCATCTGCTTGTTGGACCGCACCAGGGCGTAGATGTGCTCGATGGGAATGACGCCGTCGAAACGGGCGATCACCGCCTTGGCCATGGCGTTCAACGTCTCGCCCGTCGAATCCGAGACGAGATGGACATGGAAATAGGTGGCCAGACGCGAAGCGCCGGGAGGACGGGCAGGGCTCATGAGGACGGCGTCTCCTTCTGTCCCACGGTCGGATCATCCCCGCGCCCTGTTGAAAAGCCGGGGCGCCGTTCGTGAAAGACCGGGCGCCGAATCCTGTAGCAAGCCCTGTCTCCGGTCGCGAGCGGGGATCGCGGGCGCCGTTGCCGCGATCGGCGCCGGAGTCGTCCGCCTGGGCGCCGAGGTTTCATCCCATGCTGTGGGCAGGAGCGCCTGTCCAAATTCGGCGCCCGTGGATTCACCCACAACGGCGCCCAGAGGCAAACCCGAGTCTGGCGGGTGTTTCACGGCTTATCCCCATGACTCACACCCCCGCCCGCGATCCCGCGGATTCTTTCGCCGCGAAACGGGGACAAAAGGGAGTCTGACCGGGACGGTCCAGGGTTATCCCCGCGCTCCCCCGCCCTGCTTCCAACCTCTAATTCTTTCAATTCTTAAATCTGAATAGGTATTGAGGCTTGGGGGTGTGCATCCTAAAGCCCAAGACATGAGCACGCCCCTTCTGATCCAGGCTCTCCAGGGCCAAACCCTTTCCCGCCCGCCTGTGTGGTTCATGCGTCAGGCCGGGCGCTACTTGCCGGAGTACCGCGAGCTGCGGGCCAAGGCGCCGGACTTCATCGCCTTCTGCCTGAACCCGGAGATGGCGGCCGAAGCGACCTTGCAGCCGATGCGCCGTTTCGGCTTCGACGCCGCCATCGTTTTCGCCGACATCCTGCTGATCCCCGGCGCCCTGGGACAAAAGGTGTGGTTCGAGGCGGGGGAAGGCCCGCGCCTGGGCGCCCTGCCGTCGGTGCAGTCGATGGCCGACAAGGCTCAGCAGGCTGGAGAGGCCCTCAAGGCCGTGGGCCAGACGCTCAGCCTGGTGCGCGCGGAACTGGAGCCTGAACGCGCCCTGATCGGCTTTGCGGGCGCGCCTTGGACCGTGGCGACCTATATGCTGGACGGCGAACACCGGACCATGGGCAAGGGCGAGCGCGCGGCGGCCCGCACCTACGCCTACACCCAGCCCGAGATCGTCTACGGCCTGCTGGACGTCCTGGTGGAAGCCACCGCCCACTATCTGAAGATGCAGCAGGACGCCGGCGCCCAGGTGCTGAAGATCTTCGAGAGCTGGGCCGAGGGCCTGCCCGACGATCTGTTCGAGAGCCTGGTGCTGAAGCCGCATCAGAAGCTGGTCGCCCGCGCCCGCGAGCTGGGCGTCACCGTGCCCCTGATCGGCTTCCCGAGGGGCTCGGCGGCCCTGGCCGAACGCTATGCGCGCGAATGCGACGTGCAGGGCGTGGCGCTGGACACCGCCTGTCCGCTGGACGTCGGCCAGCGCGTGCAGAAGATCAAACCCATTCAGGGCGCGCTTGACCCTCTGCTGCTGCGCGCAGGCGGCGAGGCGCTGGACCGCCGTGTCGATCAACTGATGGAGGCCTGGGGCCAGGGGCCGTGGATTTTCAACCTCGGCCACGGCATCCTGCCTGACGTGCCCATCGCCCATGTCGAGCAAGTGCTGAAACGGATCGGCGCCCAATGAACCAGACCGCCGCGACCCTAGAGGGACGACCCGGCCGGCGCGTGGCGGTCGTCCTGACCAATCTGGGCGGTCCCGACCGCCCCGAAGCGGTCAAACCCTTCCTGTTCAACCTGTTCAACGACCCGGCGATCATCGGTCTGCCGGGGATCGTGCGCACGCCGCTGGCCAAGCTGATCTCCAGCCGTCGCGAGACCTCGGCCCAGGCCAACTACGCCCTGATGGGCGGGGGCTCGCCCCTGTTGCCCGAGACGCAGAAGCAGGCGGAGGCCCTGTCGCGCGCCCTGGCGGACGCCTCGCCGGGCGACGACAGCCGGGTCTTCATCGCCATGCGTTACTGGCATCCGCTGACCGAAGAGACGGCGGCGGCGGTCAAAGCCTTCCAGCCCGACCAGATCGTCCTTCTGCCCCTCTATCCGCAGTTCTCGACCACCACGACGGCCTCCTCGCTGAAGAAGTGGACCGAGTGCTACGACGGACCGGGCGAGACCCACGTCGTCTGCTGCTACCCCGACGCCGAAGGCCTGATCGAGGCCCAGGTCCGACTGATCCAGCAGACCTTGGACAAGGCGGAAGGCAAGCCGGTGCGGGTGCTGTTCTCGGCCCATGGCATTCCCGAGAAGCTGGTCGCAGCGGGCGATCCCTATCAGGCCCAGGTCGAGGCGACCGTAGCCGCTGTAGTGGAGCGCATGGGCCTGACCGACTGGGCCATCTGCTATCAGAGCCGGGTCGGTCCGCTGAAATGGCTGGGCCCCCCCACGCCTGACGCCATCGAACAGGCGGCCAAGGACGGCGTGGGCGCGCTGGTGGTGCCGATCGCCTTCGTCTCCGAACACATCGAGACCCTGGTCGAACTGGACATGGAATACGGCGAACTGGCCCATAAGGTCGGTTGCGCGCCCTATCTGCGCGCGCCGACGGTCAGCGCCGACCCGGTTTTCATCACCGCCCTGGCCGATGCGGTCGCGCGGGCGCTGGAGACGCCGGGGACCGCGCCGCAGGGGGCTTCGCAGGGTCGACCATGCGCCGGCTTGAAAGCCTGCCCGTCCGGCTGTTCAAAGGGCTCCAGGGCGGCCTGAGGGGATCGACATGGACTATTACAATCTGGCCCGCGGGCTGCACATCCTGGCGGTGATCGCCTGGATGGCCGGAATGCTCTTCCTGCCGCGTCTGTTCGCCTATGACGCCGAGCAGAACGCCAAGCCTGAACCCTTGCGCAGCGAGATGCAGGCCCTGCTGCGCGCCTGGCAGACGCGGCTGCTGCGGATCATCATCAACCCGGCCATGATCCTGGCCTTCATCTTCGGCGGCTGGCTGCTTTGGCTGCGCAGCGGCGACGGCGTTGACTGGTCCTTCGCCCATCAGCCGTGGATGATGACCAAGCTGATCGGCGTCTTCCTGCTGGCCGGTTGGCACGGCTTCCTGGCGGGTCAGCGCAAGAAGATCGCGGCAGGCGCGTCGAAATATTCTGGTCGTTTCTGGCGCATGACCAATGAGATTCCGTTCGTCCTGGCCATCGTCATGGTGTTGTCGGTGACGATGGAATGGAGTTTCTAAGCGCCTTGACGCGAGCGACGGCGTCGCTCGCTGCTTGAAGGCCTTGACCTGCAGGGGTCTTTCGTGGTTCCGCTGCGGTGAACCGTGCGGCCGATCCGTGCAGCGCGGTCCCTCTCTTTTGCGACGCCTGCCGGTTTGAGCCTGCGGGAACCCGTCGCCCTCCCTCCCAGCCCCTGCGGCTGAAGCCATTACGACCTTTCTGCTCCTGGCCGCCTCGCCGCGTCCGGGCGCGCGAACGAGCACGCCATCATGACCGACACGCCTGATACTCCGGACACCGAAGTCGCTGAAAATGCAACGGAAACGCCGGTTGAGCGGCCGCGTCGCACCCTTAGCCTGGGCGGCAGCCGCGCGGCGGCGCCGGTCGAGGAGGCCGAGCCCGAAGTCCCGGTTCAGCCTATCTCTGACGACGACGACCACGGCGTCGACACCACGGCTGAAGACGACGATGAGGACGACGACGGCGAGCCCATCGTCCCCAACGGCCGCATCACGCTTCAGGAACTGAACGAGAAGACGCCGGAAGACCTGGTCGCCTTCGCCGAGGGCCTGGACATCGAGAACGCCGGCAACCTGCGCAAGCAGGACCTGCTGTTCGCCATCCTCAAGACCCTGGCCGACGAAGAGGTCGAGATCATCGCCTCGGGCGTGCTGGAGATCCTGCCGGACGGCTTCGGCTTCCTGCGCAGCCCCGACGCCAACTACCTGCCGGGTCCGGACGACGTCTATGTCTCGCCGTCGCAGATCCGCCGCTTCGGCCTGCGTTCGGGCGACACGGTGCACGGCGCCGTGCGCGGCCCGCGTGAGGGCGAGCGCTATTTCGCCCTGCTCAAGGTCGATACGATCAACTTCGAAGATCCGGAGATGGTCAAGACCAAGGTCCTGTTCGACAACCTGACGCCGCTCTATCCCGAAGAGCGGCTTAACATGGAGATCCAGGATCCGACGCTGAAGGATCGCTCGGGCCGGGTCATCGACATCGTCGCGCCCCTGGGCAAGGGGCAACGCTGCCTGATCGTCGCCCCGCCGCGCGTCGGTAAGACGATGATGCTGCAGAACATCGCCAAGTCGATCGAGCGCAACCACCCCGAAGTCTTCCTGATCGTCCTGTTGATCGACGAACGCCCCGAAGAAGTCACCGACATGCAGCGCACGGTGAAGGGGGAGGTCGTCGCCTCGACCTTCGACGAGCCGGCCACCCGCCACGTCGCCGTGGCCGAGATGGTGATCGAAAAGGCCAAGCGCCTGGTCGAGCACAAGAAGGACGTGGTGATCCTGCTGGACTCCATCACCCGCCTGGGCCGCGCGTACAACGCCACGGTTCCCTCGTCGGGCAAGGTGCTGACCGGCGGCGTCGACGCCAACGCCTTGCAGCGGCCCAAGCGCTTCTTCGGCGCCGCGCGCAATGTGGAGCAGGGCGGGTCGCTGACCATCATCGCCACGGCCCTGATCGACACGGGCAGCCGCATGGACGAGGTGATCTTCGAAGAGTTCAAGGGCACCGGCAACTCGGAAATCGTGCTGGACCGCAAGGTCGCCGACAAGCGCATCTTCCCGGCCATCGACGTGCTCAAGTCGGGCACCCGCAAGGAAGACCTCATCACGCCGAAGGACCAGCTGGCCAAGACCTATGTCCTGCGCCGCATCCTCAACCCAATGGGTCCACAGGACGCGATCGAGTTCCTGCTCGACAAGCTGCGACAGTCCAAGAACAACGGCGACTTCTTCCAGTCCATGAACACCTGATACTGGCCCTAGCGCCGCCCGCGCGGCGGGCGGCTGCTTGAGGGCCTGTTTCACGTGAAACAGGAGCGCGGGTCATGAAGCTGAACATTGAGATCGACTGCACCCCGGCCGAGGCTCGCGCCTTCCTGGGCCTTCCGGACGTGGCGCCGCTCAACGACCATCTGGTCGCGGAAATGCAGAAGCGCATGGACGCCAACATGGCCGCCATGCAGCCCGACGAACTGATGAAGACCTGGACCAGCTTCGGCGTTCAGGCTCAGGACCAGTTCCGCCGCCTGATGGAAGCCGCGGTCACGGGCGCGCCCAAGCCGTGAGGCTCCTGTTCTCCTCCCTACGAAGTGGGGAGGTGGATCGGCGGCGCAGCCGACGAGACGGAGGGGCCGTTTCCTTCCGCGCTGGCCCCTCCACCACTTCGTGGTCCCCCTCCCCATGGAATGGGGAGGAGAAGGTATGATCGACACCATCTTCGCCCTCGCCACGCCGCCGGGCCGCGGCGCCGTCGCCATCCTGCGCCTGTCGGGCCCGGGCACGGAGGCCGCCCTAGCAGCGATGGGGGCAGGGGGGCTGGCGCCGCGCTTGGCCTCGGTGCGCAGCCTGCGCCACGACGGCCGTCTGATCGACGAGGCCCTGGTATTGCGCTTCGTCGCCCCGCGCTCCTATACCGGCGAGGACTCGGCCGAGCTGCACCTGCACGGCGGCCGCGCCGTCGTCGAGGCGGCCAGCACCGCCCTGATCGGGCTTGGCCTGCGTCCCGCCGAGCCGGGCGAGTTCACCCGTCGCGCCTTTCAGAACGGCCGCATGGATCTGGCCCAGGCCGAGGCGGTCGCTGACCTCATCGACGCTGAAACGGACGCCCAGAAATCTCAGGCCCTGGGCCAGCTCGACGGCGCCCTGTCCGCCGCCTACGCCGGATTCCGCCGCGACCTGTTGAAGGCCCTGTCGCTGGTCGAGGCCGAGATCGACTTCCCGGACGAGGAAGTGCCTGACAATCTGGCGCGCACGGCCGGACCGGTTCTGGACGCTCTGGCGACCGATCTTCGCGCAGCCCTGGCCGATTCCGATCGCGGGCGGCGGGTGCGCGAGGGCTATCGTATCGTCCTGATCGGCGAGACCAACGCGGGCAAGTCGTCCCTGTTCAATGCCCTGGTGGCGCGCGAAGCGGCCATCGTCACCCCCATCGCCGGGACGACGCGCGACGTGCTGGACGCCGACATCATGATCGGCGGTTACGCCGTCACCCTGTCTGACACGGCCGGTCTGCGCGACAGCGACGATCCGGTCGAGGCCGAGGGCATCCGCCGCGCCCGTGCGCGCGCCGAGGGCGCCGATCTGCGCCTGTGGGTCCGCTCGCCCTCCACCGAAGGCGCCGAGGACCCGGCAGCCGCCTTCGTGCGCCCCTCCGATCTTCAGGTGCTGAACAAGGCCGATCTGGGCGCCGTGGCGCCGGCTCCGGACCTCGAAGCCGTGAGCGTCAGCACGGCGACGGGGCAGGGGCTGGCCGAACTGCATCAGTGGATCGCGGCCCGGCTGGCGCGCGACCTGTCCGGCGCTGACTTCCCGGCCGTCACGCGTGAACGCCATCGCCGCCGCCTGGCCGAGGCTTTGGCTGCCGTCGAGGAGGGCCGCCGGGCGCTCGATCTGGCGCCGGAAATGGCCGGCGACGACCTGCGGCGCGCCGCTGACGCCTTGGCTCGGGTCACCGGCGCCATCGGCGTCGAGGACATCCTGGGCGAGGTCTTCTCCTCTTTCTGCATCGGCAAATAGGCCCGGCTTTCGCCTGTTTCACGTGAAACAACGGTTCCTCAGCCGGTGGCGATTTCGGTCCAGATGGACTATGTGAACGCCATGAGTTCGAGCTGCGATCACACCTTCGACGTCGTCGTCATCGGCGGCGGCCACGCCGGTTGCGAGGCTGCGACGGCCGCTGCCCGCGCGGGCGCCCGCACCCTGCTTCTGACCCAGAAGCTGGAGACCATCGGCGAGATGAGCTGCAACCCGGCGATCGGCGGCCTGGGCAAGGGCCATCTGGTGCGCGAGATCGACGCCCTGGACGGCCTCATGGGCCGTCTCGCCGACGTGTCGGGCATTCAATTCCGCATGTTGAACCGGTCCAAGGGCGCCGCCGTGCGCGGCCCGCGCAGCCAGATCGACCGGCGCCTGTACCGTGAGGCCATGCAGGCCGAACTGGCGGACTATCCCAACCTGACCTTGATGGCGGGCACGGCCGAGGGGCTGATCCTGAACGGCGACCGGGTGGTCGGCGTCAAGACCGGGGCAGGGGAGACCATCCGCGCCGGCGCCGCGGTGCTGACGACCGGCACCTTCCTCAACGGCGTCATCCATCGCGGCGACCTGCGCATTCCGGCCGGCCGTTATGGCGAGGATCCCTCGACGGGCCTGGCGGGCGACCTGCACGCCGCTGAGCTGATGATGGGCCGGCTCAAGACCGGCACGCCCGCGCGCCTGGACGGCCGCACCATCGCCTGGGAGCGGCTGGAGATGCAGGCGGCGGACGACCAGCCCGCGCCCTTCAGCTTCCTGACCGACCGCATTGAGGTGCCCCAGATCGCCTGCGGCGTGACCCACACGACCGAAGAGACGCACCGCATCATCGCTGATAACCTCGGCGAAAGCGCGGTCTATGGCGGCCGGCTGTCCGGGCGCGGCCCACGCTACTGCCCCTCGATCGAGGACAAGGTGGTGCGCTTCGCCGACAAGACCAGCCACCAGGTGTTCCTGGAACCGGAAGGTCTGGATGATCCCAGCGTCTATCCGAACGGCATCTCGACCTCGGTGTCCGATGCGACTCAGCTGGCCTTCCTGCACACCATGCCGGGTCTGGAGCAGGTCGAGGTGTTCCGCTTCGGCTACGCCATCGAGTACGACTATGTCGATCCGCGGGAGCTGACCCCGGCGCTGGAGGTCAAGAAGCGGCATGGCCTGTATCTGGCCGGCCAGATCAACGGTACGACCGGCTATGAGGAGGCTGGCGCGCAAGGGCTGATCGCCGGCCTGAACGCCGCCCGCGCCGCCGCCGGTTCTGATCCGCTGATCCTCGGCCGAGATCAGGCCTATATCGGCGTGATGGTCGACGATCTGGTGACGCGCGGCGTGACCGAGCCTTATCGCATGTTCACCAGCCGGGCCGAGTATCGTCTGACCTTGCGCGCCGACAATGCTGATCAGCGGCTGACGCCGATCGGAATGGAAACGGGTATCGTCGGCGCAGAGCGGGCCAAGATTTGGCGGGAGAAGGCGGACCTTCTGGGCGCAGCCAATCGTGTTTCACGTGAAACGCTGTTCACGCCCAAGGAGGCGGGGGCGCTGGGAATCACGGTCAACGCCGATGGTCAGCGTCGCTCGATCCGCGACCTGCTGGCCTTCCCGAACGTAACCCTGGATCACTTCACTGCGATCCACCCCGAAATCGCCGACTGGCCCGCCGCGGTGCGCGAGCAGGTCGAGATCGACGCCGTCTATGCCGGCTATCTCGACCGTCAGGCCCAGGACGCCGAGGCGCTGAGACGGGAGGAGGGGCTCGCCCTGCCACGCGACCTTGACTATGCCGCCATCGGCGCCCTGTCGAATGAGGTCCGCGAGAAGCTGGCCATGATCCGTCCCCTGACGCTGGGGCAGGCCGGCCGGATCGAAGGTATGACGCCGGGCGCGCTGACGGCGCTTCTGGCTCACGTGAAGAAGGTGAAGGACGTGGACGCAGATCTCGCGGCGGTCGTCGCCTGATGTCGGACGCTATCGACGCCTTTCGCGCCCAGACCGGGGCCAGCGACGCACACATCGCTGACCTGACGACCTTCCTGGCCATGCTGGCCGAGGCGAACGAGGTCATGAACCTGGTCGGGCCGGACACCATCCCCGATTTCTGGAACCGCCACGCCTGGGACAGCGCCCAGCTTCTGGATCTCGCGCCAGAGGCGAAGACCTGGGCCGATCTGGGCGCCGGGGCGGGCTTTCCGGGCGTGGTCTTGGCGATCTTGCTGAAGGGCAGGCCAGGCGCCCACGTCTGGCTGGTCGACAGCCTCGGCAAGCGCTGCCGTTTCCTGCAGACCATTGTCGACGCCCTGGAATTGCCCGCCACCGTGGTCGACGGCCGAGCCGAGGAGCAGGCGATCGCGGTTGATGTCGTAACGGCGCGGGCCGTCGCGGCGATGGAGAAGCTGTTGGGTTATGCACAGCCCTACTTCCAACGCGGTGCAAAAGGTCTGTTCCTCAAGGGAGAGAAGGCCGAGGCTGAGTTGAAAGAGGCCCGTCGGGTCTGGCAGTTTGAAGCCGAGCTCGCTGTCTCGCGCAGCGATCCGCGCGGCCGCATCGTTTCACTGAGGGGTCTTCGCCGTGTCCGTTGAGTCCGTTAAGCCGTCCTCGGTTCATGGCACCCGCGTTCTGGCGGTTTCCAACCAGAAGGGCGGCGTAGGCAAGACCACGACCGCCATCAATCTCGGCACGGCGCTGGCCGCGATCGGCGAGAAGGTGCTGATCGTGGACATGGACCCGCAGGGCAATGCCTCGACCGGCCTAGGTGTTCCACGTGAAACACGGCGGGTGACCATCTATGACGTTATCGTCGACGGCCGCCCCGTCGACGAGGCTGCGATCGAAACCGCCGTGCCTGGCCTGTTCATCGTCACCGCCGACCCAGACATGTCGGGCGTCGAGATCGAGCTGAGCCAGTCCGATCGCCGCTCCTATCGGCTACGCGACGCCCTGGCGAAGCAGGGCGGCAATGGTCATTCCCGGTATGGCTATGTCCTGATTGATTGCCCGCCGTCCCTGAACCTGCTGACGCTGAATGCGATGGCCGCGGCCGACGCCGTTCTGGTACCGCTGCAGTGCGAATTCTTCGCCCTGGAGGGTCTGACCCAGCTGATGCGGACCATCGAGATGGTGCGCCAGAGCCTGAACCCGGCGCTGGAGATCCAGGGCCTGGTCCTGACCATGTATGACCGCCGCAACGCCCTGTCCGGCCAGGTGGCGGCCGATGTGCGCGCTCATTTCGGCGACAAGGTCTATGACAGCGTCATTCCCCGGAACGTGCGGGTGTCCGAGGCGCCGTCGTTCGGCAAGCCGGCCTTGATCTACGATCTGAAGTGCGCGGGCAGTCAGGCCTATCTGAAGCTGGCGCGTGAACTGGTCGCGCGCGAGCGCCAACGTCGTCAGGCCATCGCGGCCTGATCAAACTGATAAGTAAACGGAAACAGCATCTTGTCTGAACGTCAGCGTGGTCTGGGCCGGGGTCTCTCGGCGCTTTTGGGTGAAAACGCGCAGGAAGCGGTCGCCGTCGATGCGGCCGGCCCGGCGCCCGCAGGCGTGCAGCGCGCGCCCATCGAGGCGCTGAAGCCCAATCCCGATCAGCCGCGCAAGATCTTCGCCAAGACCGATCTGGACGAACTGACGGCCTCGATCCGCGACAAGGGCGTGCTGCAGCCGATCCTCGTGCGGTCGCAGCCGGGCGAAGCGGGCGTGTGGCAGATCATCGCCGGCGAACGCCGCTGGCGCGCCGCCCAGGCCGCCCGGCTGACCCAGGTGCCGATCGTCGTGCGCGAGATGGACGACATCGAGGTGCTGGAAGTCGGCGTGATCGAAAACGTCCAGCGCGCCGATCTGAACCCGATGGAAGAGGCCAACGCCTACGCCGTGCTGATGGAGCGTTTCGGCCGCACCCAGGACGCCCTGGCGGGCGTGGTGGGCAAGAGCCGCAGCCACGTGGCCAACACCCTGCGCCTGCTGCAACTGCCCGAGTCGGTGCGCGAGCATGTGGTGCGCGGCGAGCTGTCGGCCGGCCACGCGCGCGCCCTGATCACCGCCCCGAACGCCGAACAGCTGGCGGCGGAGGTCATCGCCAAGGGCCTGAACGTGCGCCAGACCGAGGCCCTGGCTCGTCGTGCGGCCGACGGCCCGAAGACGCCCAAGGTCCGACCCGCGCCGAACGGGGAGGGCGCAGCCGACATCGCCGCCCTGGAGCAGGATCTGTCCGACGCCCTGGGTCTGAAGGTTTCGCTGGCCGACAAGGGCGGCAAGGGCGAGATCACCGTCAAATACGGCACCCTGGAGCAGTTGGACGACCTGTGCCGCCGCCTGATGCGCGGCTAAGAGGCTCTTTCCGGCGCCGTTCGTGTTAGGGTGGCGCCATGACTGAGAAAACTGAAAAACCGAGCGCTGCAGATGCGCTGAAACGCGCCCTGGCGGCCAAGCAGGCGACGAGCCGCAATACGGGCGCCTTCGGCGGGGCGGCCGGCGCCGCCACGACCGAGAAATCCATGCAGCGCCAGTCTGTGGCGCAGAACAAGCCGGCCTTCCGGCGCGCATCGAAGCGCGGCTGACGCGGCGTCTCCTCCCCACCTTGTGGGGAGGTGGATCGACGCCGAAGGCGACGAGACGGAGGGGCTGCTTGGGTCCGCCGGAGAAGCCCCTCCACCGCTACGCGGTCCCCCTCCTCATTGCATGGGGAGGAAAGCCTAGCCCTCAAACAGCGCGAAGCGCGTTAGGGCGGCGCTTAAAGCCCCATGCGCTTGGCGCGGGCGGCGATTTCCAGCAGCAGGCGTTCGGCGATCAGCGCCTCGGGCATGCCCGTGGTCTTGGTCATGACGTCGGCGGTGTTGACGCTGTCCTGCACCTCGTCGAGCAGTTCGAGGCGCCACCCGCGCGCCTGGCGCAGCATTTCCGCCTCCTGCTTCCAGAAGACGCCGGCGGCCTTGGCGGCCTCCTTGGCGCCGGCGCCGTTGGCCTGCAGGATATTGATCCGGCGCAGCTTTCCGAGATGAAGCGAGGTCATGCGCACAGCCATGACGGCGCTTTCGCCCTCGGCCAGGGCGCGGCGCAGGCCCGCCTGCGCGGGGCCGGGGCGGCCGCCGAACGCCTGTAGGGCGGCGTCGGACAGGGAGGCGTCGGGCTCGACGCCCAGGTGGGCGTCCAGCTCCTCCACGTCGATGGTGCGGCCCGAGCCGGGGCCGATGTAGAGGATCAGCCGTTCGATCTCCTGGCGCATCAGGCCGCGTTCGCGGGGCAGGCGGGCGACGAAGCGATCCAGCGCGTCCGAGGTCAGGCCCACCTTATCGGCGCCCAAGGCCTCGCGCGTCATGCGGGCGACATCGCCGACCTCGTCCTCATAACAGGCGATGGCCACCGCGCCCTGGGCCTTTTCGGCGGCCTTGCGCAGGGCGGATTCGCGGCCTAGCGCCCCGGCCTCGATCACCAGCATGGCGTCGGGGTTGTAGGCGCCCTCGGCGTGGGCGCTCAGGGCGGCGGCCACGGCCTTGTCGACGCCGCCCTTGGCGTCGCCCATGCGCACCCGCACCAGACGCCGCCCGCCGATCATGCTCAGCGCCGTCAGGGCCTCTTCCAGCCGAACCGGGTCGCCGTCGATATCGGCTTCGGTCAGCAGGGTGACGTTGAACGGGTCGTTCAGATCCGGCGTGATCGTCTTGCACAGCGTCAGGGCGCGTTCGGTCACGCCCGAGCGGTCCTTGCCGTGGATGACGGCGGCGCGAACGCCGGCGTCCGGCGCCTTCAGAAAGCGGTCGACGTCAGGCCGCCGGGACAGGATCATGCGCCGGCCTTCAACGCCCCGCCAGGACGCGCATCATGTCCAGGCGGATCAGTCGGGCCAGATCGGCGGCGGCGCGGTCCTCGCCGTCCTGCTGGGCGGCGATGGCGGCGTAGGGCTGGTCGGCGGCGGCGTAGGTGATGGTGGTGGTCTGCACGCCCTTGAGGGTTTCGCCGCCTGCGACGGGGGTCAGGGACCAGGCGGCCCTGACGGTCAGTTCATAGCGGCTGGCCGTGTCGTCGATGCGGCGGCCCAGCGGGCGGCGCTTGTGCTCGACCTCGGTCGCCAGGCGATAAAGCGGCGCCTGGGCGCCGTCGCGTCCGAAGGCGTCCTCCAGCTGTTCGCGCAGGCGATAACCCAGCCGGTCGTCGGGCGTCGTTACGGCGATGCGCGACAGGGCGCCGCTGACCCCCGCTTCGCCATACAGGGGCGTGAAGCCGCAACCGGCCAGCAGAACCGTCCCGGCCAGCGCCAGCAGGAGACGACGCCCGCTGCGCATCAGCCGGCCACCAGATTGACGATACGGTCAGGCACGACGACCACCTTGCGGATGCTGAGGTTGTTGGCGGCAAGGTAGGCCTGAACCGTCGGATTGGCGAGGGCCGCGGCCTCGACCGTCGCATTGTCCGCACCGCGCGGCAGAACGACCTCGCCGCGACGCTTGCCGCCGATCTGGACGGGCAGGGTGACCTGGTCGTCGGCGGCCAGGGCCGGGTCATAGACGGGCCAGGGCGCGTCCAGAACCATTCCGGCCTCGCCCAGCTGGGTCCAGCATTCCTCGGCCAGGTGCGGGGTGAAGGGCGCCATCAGCCGCGCCAGGGCGGACAGGGCGGTCTTCTTCGCCTCGGCGCCCGCCTTGTCGTGCTGGCGGATGGTGGCCAGGAAGGCGTAGAGCTTGGCCACGGCCGAGTTGAAGCGGAAGTGCTCGACGCCCTCGCTGACGGCCTTGATCGCCTTGTGCGTCTCGCGGATCAGGGCGGCGTCCACATCGGCGTTGGCCGGAGCGGCGGCGTCGTATGAGGCGTATTCGCCCCAGACGCGCTGCACGAAGCGGGCGGCGCCCTCGACCCCGCCGGTGGACCACTGGATGTCGCGCTCGGGCGGGCTGTCCGACAGGATGAACAGGCGGCCGGCGTCCACGCCATAGGCGGCGATGATGTCCTGGGGCGCGACCACGTTCTTCTTCGACTTGGACATCTTTTCGATGTCGCCGATCGTCACGGCGGCGCCGGTGGACAGGCGGGTGGCGACGCGCTGGCCGTCCACCGTCTCGATGCGCACGTCGGACGGCTCGACCCAGCGCGGCTTGCCGCTGTCTTCATGACCGTCGAAATAGGTCTCGTGGACCACCATCCCTTGGGTGAACAGCCCAGCGAACGGCTCCTTTACGTCCATCAGGCCTGCGTCCGACAGGGCGCGGGTGATGAAGCGGGCGTAGAGCAGGTGCAGGACGGCGTGCTCGACGCCGCCGATATATTGATCGACCGGCAGCCATTTGGCGGCGGCGGCCTTGTTGATCGGCTCGGCCGCCTTGGGATCGGCGAAGCGGGCGAAATACCAGCTGGAGTCCACGAAGGTGTCCAGCGTGTCGGTCTCGCGCCGGGCGGCGGCGCCGCATGACGGACAGTCGACATGCTTCCAGGTCGGGTGACGGTCCAGCGGATTGCCCGGCACGTCGAAGGTGACGTCCTTGGGCAGTTCGACCGGCAGCTGGTCGGCCGGGACCGGCACGACGCCGCAGGCCTCGCAGTGGATGACCGGGATGGGACAGCCCCAGTAGCGCTGACGGCTGACGCCCCAGTCGCGCAGACGATAGATGGTCGCGCCCTGGCCGGTTCCGGCGGCCTCGATCCGGCGGATGGCCTCGGCCTTGGCGGCCTCGATGTCCAGGCCGTTCAGGAAGTCGGAATGGAAGATGACGCCCGGGCCGGTATAGGCCTCGTCGGCCACGGCGAACTCGTCGCCCGCGCCTTCGGGGCGGACGACCGGGATCACCGGCAGGTCGTATTTGCGGGCGAAGTCCAGGTCGCGCTGGTCATGCGCCGGACAGGCGAAGATGGCGCCCGTTCCGTAGTCGGACAGAATGAAGTTGGCGATCCAGACCGAAACCTCGGCGCCGGTGAAGGGGTGGATGACCTTCAGCCCCGTATCCCAGCCGATCTTCTCGGCCTGTTCGATGTCGGCCTGGCTGGCGCCGCCCTTGCGGCATTCGGCGACGAAGGCGGCGACCTTGGGGTCGGCCTCGGCCAGTTGCTTCGAGATCGGATGATCGGGGGCCAGACCCATGAAGCTGGCGCCGAACAATGTGTCGGGGCGGGTGGTGTAGATCTCCAGTCCGTCATCTAAACCAGCCGGGGCGGCGCCCGCCCAGGCCCACTTCATCTGCAGACCCTTGGACCGGCCGATCCAGTTCTCCTGCATCAGGCGGACCTTTTCAGGCCAGCGCCCTTCCAGCTCGGCCAGGCCGTCGATCAGATCGTCCGCATACTGAGTAATGCGCAGGAACCACTGGTTCAGCTTGCGCTTTTCGACCACGGCGCCCGAGCGCCAGCCGCGGCCGTCGATGACCTGCTCATTGGCCAGGACGGTGTTGTCGACCGGGTCCCAGTTGACCACGCCGTCCTTGCGATAGACCAGGCCGCGCTTGAACAGCTCCAGGAACCAGGCCTGCTGCTTGCCATAGTATTCGGGGTCGCAGGTGGCGAACTCGCGCGACCAGTCCAGCGACAGGCCCAGAAGCTTCAGCTGGTCGCGCATCGTGGCGATGTTGGACCAGGTCCAGTCGCCGGGGTGGACGCCGCGCTCCATGGCCGCGTTCTCGGCCGGCATGCCGAAGGCGTCCCAGCCCATCGGGTGCAGCACGTCGAAGCCCTGCGCCCGCTTCCAGCGCGCCACGACGTCGCCCATGACGTAGTTGCGGGCGTGGCCCATGTGGATGTTGCCCGACGGATAGGGGAACATCTCCAGCACATAGTATTTCGGACGGCCGGTGTCGGCGTTGGACACCGAGAAGGCGTCGGCCTCGGCCCATCGGGCCTGCTGGCGGGGTTCGGCTGTCTTGGGCTCGTAGCGGGCCACGGCGTATCCTGAGGTCTCGCCTCAGGCGCGAAGCTTGAGGCGGCCCTGAGGTCTGCGTTGAACGGCGAAGGGGAGGAGAGGCGGCGCCTTAGCGACGGGCCGCGTTGGCGAGGTTGAGCTGGCGCGCCTTGGTCAGGATGGCGTTCTCCAGATCGGTTTCGGTCTGGGCCGCGACCGGGGCCGAAACCCAGCCGCCCGAGGCGTCCTTGACTTCCTTGGTCACGGCGACGTTCAGGGCGTCGGCGCGCAGACGGCGGTCCAGGATGAAGACGGTGGCCTTGAAACGCTCGTTCGGCGTCTGCGGATTGACGTACCAGTCATAGTTCACCACCCCGCCCCAGGGGTCGGCGCTGGCCAGCGGCATGAAGGACAGAGTGTCCAGGGTGGCGCGCCACAGATAGGCGTTCACGCCGATGCCCAGCTGGGCTTCCATGCTGGGCGTCTTGGCCTTGGAGCCGCCGCCGACGAAGGGCAGGCTGGAGCAGCCGCCGAGCAGCAGTCCCGAGGCGATCAGGGCGACCGCAGCGCCGCGAACAAGAGCCATTCCATAGTCTCCGTAAAGGGGTGGACGACGTACGCCGGGCGCTTCCGAAAGGCCCCCGAGGGGCGATTATCGAAAGAGACCGCGCGCGCACGCGCCGCAGCGACGCTCTATAACACGCCCAAAAGGGGCTATGACAAGGCGAACCGGCGTTCCTGGCCGCCAATATCGACGGCAAAAGGCCGGAACGGCGTGACGCAGGCGCCACAGGGGCCGCCGGAGTCGCCCCGAACCGTGATCGCGGGGCTTCCATGCGTTGACCCCGGGGCGCGAGTCCATATGTTATCCCCAGGTCGGACGGTTCCGGCTCGTCAATAACGGATCGACGGCTCAAGTCGGTCTTTTTGGGTAGGTGGAATGCGTTTCGTCGCCGTCATCGCTGCATGCGCGGGCGCCCTGGCCTTGGCCGGGATGGCGGACGACGCCTCGGCGCAGACGCGCGCCCGCACGCCTTCCGTCAATCTCAGCGATATCGCCGCCCAGTCCTCAACCACGCCTGCGACCCCGGCCCAGCGCCGCGGCCTGCGCTTCAACGAGAACGGCCGCTGGGGTCTGAACTTCAACCTGAACCAGCCGGTCGGCCGCGAAGCCGACTGGGGCGATGTCGAGGCCGGGGCCTATTACCGCCTCAGCCCGCGCCTGCGCGTCGGCGCCGCCGCCAACCTGGCCTCGCCTGAAGTCGACCCGGCCCGCGCGCCCGAAAGCGCCGCCGACCGCCGCGCCGCGCCGCGCGTGCGGCTCGAGACCATCTTCAAGTTCTAAGCCCTAGCCGGCGAAAGCCGTCTGGATCGCCTCCACGCCCGCCAGGCCGGATGCCCCCGACGCCGCCAATAGCGGCGCATTGAGCGCCGTGATCCCGCCCAGGGCGTAGACCGGGCAGAGGGCTAGGGCGGCAAGGGCTGAAAATCCCTCTACGCCCAGCGGCGCTTTGATCGATGAGGCGCCGCCCGCCGGAAAGACCGGCGACAGCACAAGGGCGTGCAGATCGCGCGCCGCCCGCACGGCTTCCGGGGAATGGGCCGCCCCGGTCAGCAGCCAGTCCGGCCGTCGTCCCGACAGGGACCAGGCGGCCGACAGCGCCCGCTCGGGCAGGTGCACGCCGTCCGCCTCGATCTGCTCTGCCAGGTCGACGTCCAGTCCCACCAGCAGCCAAACCCCCGCCCTGTGCGTCGCCTCGCGCAGGCGCCGTCCGGTCTCCAGTCGATCCGCGGCGCCGAAGTGACGGAAGACCACGCCTGCGCCGGCAGGCAGGCGGGCGGCCGTCTCCCACGGACGGGGCGTGCGCGCCGGGTCGGTGAAGAACAGCAGAGGGGGCAGGGGGCGGCCGCCCTGCGGCGCCGTGCGCGCCAGGGCGCGGGCGGCGTCCCACAGGCTTTGCGCTTCTTCGGACAGGGTGTCAGACAGGGGCATCATGACCGTCCCTAATCCCGCCGCCGCCGTTTCGTCCATCGCTGACCGCTTCGCCCAGGTGCGGGGCCGCATCGCCGAGGCGGCCAAGGCGGCCGGCCGCGACCCGGCCTCGGTGGTGCTGACCGCCGTGTCCAAGACCCAAGGGCCCGAGGCGCTGCAGGCGGCGCTGGACGCCGGCCAGCGCGTGTTCGGCGAGAACCGCGTGCAGGAGGCGCAAGGCCACTGGGCGGCCCGGCGCGCCGCCCTGCCGGATCTGGAGCTGCGCCTGATCGGCCCTTTGCAGACCAATAAGGCGCTGGAAGCGGTCGAACTGTTCGACGTCATCGAGACGCTGGACCGCGAACGGCTCGCCGCCGCTTTAGCGGCCGCCATGACGCGGGCGGGGCGGCGCCCCAGCGTGCTGGTTCAGGTCAACACCGGCGCCGAGCCGCAGAAGGCCGGGGTTCTGCCCGACGAGGCCGACGCCCTGATCGCCGCCTCTCGCGACCGATACGGCCTGAAGGTCGAGGGGCTGATGTGCATTCCCCCTGTTGATGAAGACCCCGCTCCGCATTTCGCCCTGCTGGCCGCGATCGCAGCGCGCAACGGCCTGGGCGTGCTGTCGATGGGCATGAGCGGCGATTATCTTGCAGCCATCGCGGCGGGCGCGACCCATGTTCGGGTCGGTTCGGCCCTGTTCGGGGAACGAAATAAAGCGCCGGCGCCCTCTTAGGACGCAATATCCTGTCCGGCGCCCTTGGCGTTCGGCTCAAGCCTCGCCATTCTAAAGAGACCATGCGCACGCCCAAGACCATTCTGATCATCGACGACGACGACGACCTGCGCGAGGCCTTGGCCGAGCAGCTGGCGCTTCACGAGGAATTCCGCCCGGCCCAGGCCGCGACGGCGACCGACGGCGTGCGTCAGGCCAAGGAGGCGCGCGCCGACCTCATCCTGCTGGACGTCGACCTGCCCGACATGGATGGCCGCGAGGCCTGTCGCCTGATCCGCAAGGCCGGGATTTCGACCCCGGTCATCATGCTGACGGCGCAGTCGTCGGACTCCGACGCCATTCTGGGCCTCGACTCCGGCGCCAACGACTACGTCACCAAGCCCTTCCGGTTCGCCGTCCTGCTGGCGCGCATCCGCGCCCATCTGCGCAGCCACGAACAGTCCGAGGACGCCGTCTTCCAGGTCGGCCCCTATGAGTTCCGTCCGGCCTCCAAGCTGATGGTGGACGACAAGGGCAAGAAGGTCCGGCTGACGGAAAAGGAAACCAACATCCTGAAGTACCTCTATCGCGCCGGGGCCAAGCCGGTGTCGCGCGAAGAGCTGCTGACCGAGGTGTGGGGCTACAACGCCGGGGTCACCACCCACACGCTGGAAACCCACATCTACCGCCTGCGTCAGAAGATCGAGGCCGAGCCGGGTCAGGCGCGGCTGCTGTTGACCGACGCCGGCGGCTACCGCCTCCAGCCCTGATCTGCCCATGAGCGAGCGTCGCCCGACCCCGCCGCTGGTGGCGCTTCGGGCGTTCGACGCGGCGGCCCGCCACGGCAGCTTCCGTGAGGCGGCCGAGGAGCTGGGCGTCACCCCCGGCGCCGTCAGCCGCCATGTGAAGGCGCTGGAGATGCGGCTGGGCCTGCGCCTGTTCGACCGCTTCAACCGCTCGGTGCGGCTGACCGCCGACGGCGTGCGCCTGGCCGAGGGCGTCGCCGACGCCTTCGAGCGGCTGGAAAGCGCGCTGGACGCCGTGCGGCCCGGCCGTTCGCGCCAGTTGCGGATCAGCGCCCTGCCGTCCCTGGCCAGCAAATGGCTGTCGCCGCGTCTGCACCGGTTCAGCGAGGACAATCCCGACCTCGACCTGATCGTCTTCGCCGAGGACCGCATCGCCGACCTGTCGAACGGCGAGGCGGACGTAGCGCTGCGCTATGGCGAAGGCCCCTATCCGGGCAAGGTGGCGCGGCGGCTGGTCAATGAGCGGCTGATCCCGGTCTGCGCCCCGTCCTTCGCCGCGCGGCGGTTGAACCAGCCGTCCGATCTGCTGGACGTGGTGCTGATTCACGAGACCTGGCACGACATGCCCTATGCGAACCGACTGGGCTGGAAGGCCTGGTTCGAAAGCGCCGGGGTCGAGGATCCGCGCGTGAACCATCTGCGCGGCCCTCACTTCAGCCACAGCCACCTGGCGCTGGAGGCCGCCCTGTCGGGGCGGGGCGTGGCCCTGACCTCGGCGCCGCTGGCGGCGGAGGAGCTCCGCGAAGGGCGGCTGATCCAGCCGGTCGACCACGCCCTGACCAATGATCTGGCCTATTGGGCCGTGGTCCTGCCCGAACGCGCCGATGAGCCGAAGCTGCGCCGCTTCCTCAACTGGATCGTGGCGGAATCGAGGCCCGATCGGGACGCAGACCCGGATCAGGTGAGTTAAGCTCACGCGATGCAGCCGAACCGTGGTTTGTCGTTCGCGGTCGCGCTTCCTATCTTAACACCGTTCGGATCTCCCCCGCCGAAAGGAACTCAATCATGAAACTCGTGCATCCCCGCGCTTCGGGCTTCTCGTTCGAAGGCGTCGTCGTCTTCACCGGCAGCGTCACCCTGATCCTGCTGGGCGTCCTGGCCGGCGCCGCCCTTTTGGGCGCTGCCTGACATCAGCTCAACGCGGGCGCCATTCGCTGAGAAGGGCGCCCGTGGCTCCATCCTCGAAGGCCAGCCGGTCCAGCCGCAGGGCGGCGACGCAGACCGGACGGCTTTCGGCGTCCTTCTGGACGCAGTGCACGGCCTTTCCGTCCGCAAAGGCGGTCAGCCGCCCCTCCAGCCGCAGCGCATAGCCGCCCGGCGCCGGCGTCGGAGCGACGCCCTTGTCTCCCCGAATGACATGGACATAGGCCTGGCCCTGGCGGCGGCCCAGGCGCGAGCCGCCCGTTTCGAACACGGCGGCCAGTCCTGAGGTGCGTTCGGTCTGAACGGACGCCTGAGCCGCAGACGAAACGACACCGTCGGCCTCGGACCTGCTTTCTGCTTCAGCGTCTTGCGCTGGCTGGCGCGCCGTCGGCGCGGTCTCGCCGGGGCGACAGGTTTCCAGCCCGCTCCAGGGACGGGCGATCCAGAAGCCTTCGACCGCTTCCCAGGCACTGGGAGGCGCCGCGTCGTCCGCGCCCGCGGTGACGACCAGGCCGGACGTGGCGAGATCCTCGGGCAGAACTCTCAGCATCAGGCTGCCGTCGTCGCCGCGCACCAGCGCCGGCAGGCCCGGCTGCGTCCGTTCGGCCGGTGCTGCGCCCTCGCATCCGAAAGGAAGGCGCACCGACACGGTCCGTCCGCTCAGGGCCGCGTCGCGGACGCGGCCGTCGGCCGTGGCGGTTCTCGCTTCGGTCAGGGCGGCCAGCAGGGCGGCGCGGTTCAGGGTTGAGTCCAGCACGACCGTGGGCGGGGCGGGCGCCGGAGCTTCGGGCGCGGCGGGCTCGGACGGCTTCTGGCACGACGCCAGAAGAGGCAGGGCGGCCGCCAGGGCGATCGGCGCGGCGAGACGGGTCGTTGTGATCGACATGGAAGCAGCCTAACACGGGAATGACGGATTGGCGCCCCGGCCCGTGAACGGGTCCGGCGTCTGGCGGAACAGGGGCTCTTGCGCGGGTGACGCTGGACCAGATTATCGCTCTCGTCGTCCTGGTCGTCGTGGTCGGGGTGATGATCCATGGACGTCTGCGCTCCGATGTGGTGGCGCTCAGCGGCGCGGCGGCGCTGCTGCTGTTCGGCGTGGTGCGCCCGGTCGAGGTTCAGGGCGCCTTCGCCAGCCCGGCCATCATGGCCCTGGCGGGGCTGTTCGTCATCGCCTACGCCATGGAGTTGTCGGGCCTGCTGGCCTGGCTGATCCGCAAGGCCAAGGGCATGACCCGCCTGTTCGGGCGACACGCCGTGTGGATCGTGATCGGCCTGTGCGGGGCGGTCGGCGGGTTTCTCAACAACACGCCGGTGGTGGTGCTGGCGGCGCCGGTGGTCCGCGACATGGCGCTGTCGCTGGGCCTGTCGCCCAAGCGATTCCTGATGCCGCTCAGCTACGCGGTCATCATGGGGGGGCTGCTGACCCTGATCGGCACCTCGACCAATCTGCTGGTCAGCGACATGGCCCGCAATACGGGTCAGCCGGTCTTCTCCCTGTTTGAAATCACGGGCGTGGGTCTGTGCATCGCCACGGTCGGCGGCCTTTATCTGTATTTCATCGGCTCGCGCGTGCTGGAGAAGACCGCCGCGCGCGACGAGGCCGAAATGGCGGCGCGCCGGGAAGCCGAGGAGGCCGGTAAGGGCAAGCGCAGCCTGCTGTCGTCCTTCCGTCTGCCGTGGCTGATGGAGCAGCGCGCCAGCCCCGGCGGGTCGGGCGATGCGGTGCTGGGCAATGTCGATCTGTATGAAAAAGGCGCTGAGCGTCCGCTGGAGCTCAAGCGCGCCCTGGCGTCTCTGGCCGTTTTCGCCGCCGTGGTCGGCACCTCGGCCTTTGGCCTGGCGCCCATTGCGGCCTCGGCCTTCGCCGGGGCGGTGGCCCTGATCCTGATGCGGGTGATCACCGCCGAGGAGGCCTATGCCGGGCTGAGGCCTGAAATCCTGTTGTTGGTCGCGGGCATGGTGGTCATCGGCTCGTCGCTGGAGGTGACGGGCCTAGCCCAGGCGGGCGCCGACGCCCTGATCGACGTGATCCGCCCCTATGGGCCGTGGGCGGCGCTGTTCGTGTTTTACGGCGTGACGCTGTTCGCGACGGACATCCTGTCGAACGCCACGGTGGCGGTGCTGTTCTCGCCCATAGCCGTGGCCATAGCGGCGGCGCTGGGGGTGGATGCGCGGCCGTTTCTGGTGGCGGTGATGATGGCGGCCTCGGCCGCCTTCGCCACGCCCTTCAGCTATCAGACGAACGTGCTCGTCTATCAAATGGGCAATTACAGCTACATGGACTTCGTGAAGGTCGGCCTGCCGCTGAACCTGATCACCTGGGCCACGGGCATGGCGGCGATCCCGATCTTCTTCCCGTTCTGAGGCGGCCTTAGATGTCCAGGTCCATCACGACCGGGGCGTGGTCGCTGGGCCGTTCCCATTCGCGCACCGTGTCGAGGATGCGGGCGCTGCCCTTGACCACGGCGGGCGTCAGCCCTGGCGAGGTCCATAGGTGATCGAGGCGCAGGCCCCGGTTCGACTTGCGGAAATCCTTGGCGCGATAGCTCCACCAGCTGGCCAGCTTGGTCGGATCGGGGATCTGATCGCGCACCACATCGGCGAAACCGCCCGCGTCCTGAAGCCGGTACAGGGTCTCGACCTCGCAGGGGGTGTGGCTGACCACCTTGGACATGAAGCGGTGGTTCCAGACGTCGTTCTCGCCCGGCGCGATGTTGAAGTCGCCGGCCAGAACCAGAGGCCGCTGGCGGTCGCGGGTCTTCATCTCGGCGGTCAGCCGTTCATAGAAGTCCATCTTGTGATCGAACTTGGGGTTCAGCGCCCGGTCCGGCAGATCCCCGCCCGCCGGGATGTAGAAGTTCTGCACCTCCACCCCTTCGACCACGGCGGAGACGCAGCGGGCGTGGCCCTCGCGGCAGACGTCCAGCTTCGGGCTGTCGACGATGGGCAGTCGGCTGGCGATGGCCACCCCGTGCCAGCCTTTCTGGCCGCCGATCCGCAGGTAGGGCAGGCCCATGTCGATGAAGGCCTGACGCGGAAACTGGTCCTCGGTGCATTTGATCTCCTGCAGACACAGGACGTCCGGGGCGTGTTCGGCGACGAAACGGGCGACCTGATCGATGCGCAGGCGGACCGAGTTGATGTTCCAGGTGACGATGCGAAGGCTCATGACCGGGGGCCTTAGCAGGTCATGCCGCCGGGGTCTAAACGCCACGAAAAAAGCGCCCGGAACAGCGTCCGGGCGCATGAAGTTCGTCTCTCTCGCCGCCAGGCGGGGATGAATCCGTGGCGGGCGGGACGGCCGCCGCCGTCCTGTGCCCAAAGTGTCACGCCGAGAGAAAAAGGTCAAACTGTCACAAATTCGCCCTGCTTCCCTCTAGCCGCCGGATCAGTTGCGCCGGTTTCGCCGGGTGGGGTCGCGCAGCTGGAAAAGGCTGGAGGCCAGGCCGGGGGCGGGCTGCAGCGTCGTCAGCTGCACGCGCGTGCGCGAGCCTTGGGCGTCGGTGATGGTCCACTCTTGCAGGCGCACGGGCGACCCAGCGAAGGCCAGGATGACCGATCCTTCGTTGGGACGACGCGCGTCGCGGGCGGTGATGGCGAAGGCGCCGGAGTCCATACGCGTCACGCGGTCGATCTTGACGCCCTGATCCAGCCGGACCTCGCGCGCCAGGAAGGTCGACAGCGGGGTCTGGCCCAGCGGCGCCTGGCGGAAGACGTTCAGGCGCGGGTCCCAGCGGCTGACGTTATTGCCGTCGGCGACGACCAGCAGGCCCGCAGGCTCGGTGTATTCAAATCGCATCTTGCCGGGGCGCTGCAGATAGTAGCGGCCGGTGCGCCGCTGATTGTTCGGCCCGGTCTCGACGAAGGTCCCCTGAGCCGTCGTCATGGCGGTCAGATAGGTCTGGGCCTGACGCAGCACGGCCTGATCCTCGGCGGACAGCCCGGCCTGCGCCAGGACGGCGGCGGGCGCGGCGGCGAGCGCCGCTACGGCGGCGGAGCCGAGGCCGAAGGCGCGGCGGGAAATGCTCATGTCTTTTCTTCTCCCGTTCTGAACGGTTTTGGACCCGATCAGGTTGAGCGCTGCATCCGGCAGGCTGATGACGCCAGCCTGACCATATTCCGGCGCTCCGATGAAGCGGCGTTCATTGATTTAGTGTCCTAGCGCTCGCGACGCGGTCGCTCGCTGCTTGAGGGCGTGAGGCGTTTAAGCGTCGACTTAACCGCGGGGTTCCCAGGCGTGCGCTCGTGATTGGCGCTGAAGCAGCGAGCCGCCGCGCGGCGAGCGATAGCGCCCGGCGGCGAAGCCGCCGCTTCGGCTGCCAAGCCGATCACACCATAGGCGGCGGCCCGGCCAGCACCTCGCGCTTGCCCGCATGATTCGCCGGGCTGACGACGCCTTCCTGCTCCATGCGTTCGATCAGGGTGGCGGCGCGGTTGTAGCCGATCTGCAGACGGCGCTGGACGTAGGAGGTCGAGGCCTTGCGGTCGCGCGTGACCACGGCCACGGCGCGGTCATACAGGTCATCGCCGGTGCCGCCGCCTTCATCGCCCATGGCGCCGTCGCCGTCGCCGTCCGGCTCGTCGGTGATCAGGTCGAGGTATTCCGGCTCGGCCTGGGCGCGCAGATGCTTGCAGACCTCTTCGACTTCCTGGTCGCCGACGAAGGGGCCGTGCAGGCGGGTGATGCGTCCGCCGCCCGCCATATAGAGCATGTCGCCCTGGCCCAGCAGCTGCTCGCCGCCCTGTTCGCCCAGGATGGTGCGGCTGTCGATCTTCGACGTGACCTGGAAGGAGATCCGGGTCGGGAAGTTGGCCTTGATGGTGCCGGTGATGACGTCCACCGATGGTCGCTGCGTGGCCATGATCAGGTGGATGCCCGCCGCCCGCGCCATCTGGGCCAGACGCTGGACGGCGCCTTCCACATCCTTGCCCGCGACCAGCATCAGGTCGGCCATCTCGTCCATGACCACGACCAGATAGGGCATGGGCTCGGGGCGGATCTTCTCGCTCTCGTAGACCGGGCGGCCCTGTTCGTCGAAGCCGGTCTGGACGGTGCGTTCGAAATGCTCGCCCTTTTCCTGAGCTTCGCGGGCGCGCTCATTGTAGCTGGCGACGTTGCGGACGCCGAGCTTGGACATCCGGCGATAGCGGTCCTCCATCTCGCGCACGGTCCACTTCAGGGCCACGACCGCCTTCTTGGGATCGGTCACGACCGGCGCCAGCAGGTGCGGGATGCCGTCATAGACCGACAGCTCCAGCATCTTGGGGTCGATCATGATGAAACGGCACTCGGCGGGCGAGTGGCGATACAGGATCGACAGGATCATGGCGTTGACCCCGACCGACTTGCCCGAGCCGGTGGTGCCCGCGATCAGCAGGTGGGGCATCCGCGCCAGGTCGGCGACATAGGGCTCGCCGCCGATGGTTTCGCCCAGCGCCAGCGGCAGCAGATGGCTCTTCTTGTCGTATTCGCCGGACGCCAGCAGGTCGCGCAGGAAGACCGTCTCGCGCTTGGCGTTGGGCAGTTCGATGCCGATGGCGTTGCGGCCCTGAACCACGCTGATGCGGCAGGCGCGGGCCGACATGGAGCGGGCGATGTCGTCGGCCAGGGCCACGACACGGCCGTGCTTCACGCCGGGCGCGGGCACCAGTTCATACAGGGTGACGACGGGGCCGGGGCGGATCTGGTCGATCTGGCCGCGCACGCCGAATTCCTGGAGCACGCCCTCCAGCATCTTGGCGTTGGCCTTCAGCGACTCCTCGTCGACGGCGCCGCCGCGCTGGCCCGGCTTGGCCAGAATGCCCAGCGGCGGCAGCTCGAAGCCGCCCTCATTGGCGAAGTCGAAGGCCTGTTGGTCCGCGTCGCTGCGCACGGGCTTGGGCGCCTTGACCGCCGCAACCTTGGGCTCCGCCGGCCGGTTCTGGCGGGCCGAGGGCGGGGCGATGGGGGCGGGGGCCGCGTCCTCCCACGGCGGGGTATAGGCGTCAGGCTGATCGGCGTCCGCCTCGTCATAGGCGGCGGCGACCGGAGCGCTAGAGGCGGGCGCAGGGCCGTCGGCCTCCATCTCGTCCGCCTCGGGCAGACGGTGGCGCGGCTTGCGGGCCGGGGCGGTGGCTTCGGCGACGGCGCGCGGCGCCTTGCCCGGCTTGGCGGGTTTCGGCTTCTTGGCGGCGCGGGCCTCGGCGCCCTTCTGGGCGGCCCAACCGGCGGTGTCGGTGAAGTCGCGCAGGCGCAGGCCCACGGTATAGGCCAGACTCCACAGCGCCAGCGCCAGGAACAGCAGGCCCAGAATAATGCGCGCGCCGGGGACCTTCAGCGCGCCCAGACCGTTGGCGGCGAGGCCCGTGACGGCGTCGCCCCACAGCCCGCCCATGCCCGCCGCCAGCGGCCACCTGGCGGGCGCCGCCGGTGCCGAGAGGGCGGCCGACAGCAGCAGCACGCCCGCGACGGCGCAGAAGATCTTGAACGGGGTGGGCTGCAGGCGGTGCTGAAGGGCGTCGCCGATGGCCACGGCCAGCCCGAAGGCGATCAGCAGCAGGACGGCGGGCCAGGCCGCCAGCCCCAGCGACTGCATGATCAGATCGGCGAAGGTCGCGCCCGCCCCGCCCAGCCAGTTGGTCGGCGCCTGGGCTGATGCGGCGTTCCAGCTGGGGTCCGCCGGGTTCCACGAGATCAGGGCCACCAGCAGCAGCGCGGCCAGCATGGCCTGCAGCACCCCCCTGAACCGCACGGCGAAGGGCGCCGCCCAGACGATGCGGGCGGTGCTCCAGACGCGTTGACCGAGCGCGAGGGCGGCGGACATGAAGGCGGACCTCTGAAAACGGGACTCTGACCCCTTGTGCCGTCCAGAAGGTTAAAGCGGCATTTACCAGCTTGGCCTTTGCAAGCCGCGATGAGCCCTTATGTCCCAGCAAGCGCGCGGGCTTGCGGTGGCGTGACGCGCGATAGGGGCCTAGAACATCATCATGAGCGGATCGGACGACTACGACATCATCATCGCCGGCGCAGGGCTGGTCGGGGCGACCTTTGCGCTGGCGGCGGCGCAGGGCGGCCTGCGCCCCGTCATGGTGGACCCTCAGCCCTTTGACGCCCAGATGGCCCCGACCTTCGATGGGCGGGCGACGGCCATCTCCTACGCCAACTTCCGCATGTTGAAGGCGCTGGGGCTGGGCGAGGCGCTGGAGCCGCACGCCTGCCGCATGGACCGCATCCTGGTGACGGACGGCCGCCGTCCCGGCGCCGCCAGCCGCAAACCGTCGGCGTCCTATATCCGCTTCGATGCGGATGAGATCGGCGACCGCAATGGCGGCGAGCCGCTGGGCTATATGGTTGAGAACCGCCGCCTGCGTTCGGCGCTGGCCGAGCTGGTGAACGCTCAGGGGCTGGAGGTCCGCGCCCCCGCCGCCGTGGCCGATGTGGCGGTCGGGCCTGGTCGGGCGAGGGTGACGCTAAAGGACGGGTCGACCCTGTCGGCGCCGCTTGTGATCGGCGCCGAGGGCCGCAACTCGACCGTGCGCCGTGCGGCGGGCATCGACGTTTTCGGCTGGACCT
This sequence comes from Brevundimonas sp. M1A4_2e, assembly GCF_053345555.1. NCBI lineage: Bacteria > Pseudomonadati > Pseudomonadota > Alphaproteobacteria > Caulobacterales > Caulobacteraceae > Brevundimonas > Brevundimonas sp. M1A4_2e. The sequence goes on from NZ_JBKFAI010000003.1 coordinate 333,492, forward strand.
ATCAGCAGAGCGGCGTCGTCTGCACCGTGCGCATGGACAAGCCGCACGGCAACGTCGCCCATGAGTATTTCCTGCCCGACGGGCCCTTCGCCATCCTGCCGCTGACGGAGAACCGGGCCAATCTGGTCTGGACCGAAAGCACCCGCCGGGGAGAGGCGCTGCGCTCGGCCTCGGACGAGGCCTTCCAAGCCCATCTGACGCGGCGGTTCGGCGACTTCTTGGGCGAGCTGACGATCGAGGGGCCGCGCTTCGTCTATCCGCTGTCGCTGCAACTGGCCGAGGGCCTGACCGTGCCGCGCATGGCCATCATCGGCGACGCCGCCCACGGGGTGCACCCGGTGGCGGGGCAGGGCTTGAACATGGGCCTTAAGGACGTCGCCGCCCTGTCCGAGGTGCTGACCGAGGCCGCGCGCATCGGCGAGGACATCGGCTCGGAGCTGGTGCTGGAGCGCTACGCCCGCTGGCGCCGGTTCGACACGGCGGCGCTGGCGGCGGGTTTCGACGGCTTCGTGCGCCTGTTCTCCAATGACATCGCCCCGGTGCGGCTGGCCCGCGATCTGGGCATGGCGGCGGTCAACCGCATCGCCCCCCTGCGCCGCGCCTTCATGCATGAGGCGGGCGGGGCGACGGGGGATCTGCCACGGCTTCTCCGAGGAGAAGCTCTGTAAGGGAGGCCCTATCGCTCGCCGCTTCTCCTCCCCATGCAATGGGGAGGTGGCGCGTCGCGTAGCGTCGTGACGGAGGGGCCGCTGGGTTCCGCCCGGCCTAGCCCCTCCACCGCTTCGCGGTCCCCCTCCCCATTGCATGGGGAGGAGAGATGGGGCTCAGTCCAGCGGGCGGGCGTCTTCGGCCAGCATGATCGGCACGCCGTCGCGGATGGGGAAGGCCAGTTTGGCGCCGGCCGAGACCAGTTCGTTGCGCTCGCGGTCATAGGTCAGGCGGCCGCGCGTGACCGGACACACCAGCACCTCCAGGAGGCGGGGATCGACCGAGACGGGGGTGTTGAAGGCGTCGCTCACAATTTAAGTGCCCTATCGCTCGCGCCGCGGGCGCTTGCTGCTTGAGGGCGCCGGGCGCCCGGATTGCTGCCGCACGGGGCAGCTGTGTTGGTGGCGTTTTAGCGTCTGGAGCTTGCTGAGACTACTGCATCGCCGGACCCGGCTCGTCGTCGTCGGGGGCGACGGCTTCGATGCGAAGAAGGGCGGTCAGGGCGGCTTCGCGGTCGGTCAGGGTCAGGGCCTCCAGCAGAGCCTGTTTCTCGGGCGGATCAAAAGGCAGGCCCATGGCCAGGCTGTTGACCAGCGCCTCCTGCGGCGCGGCGCGCGCGGTGTCCCAGTCGATGTCCAGACCGCGCCCGGACAGATAGGGCGCCAGGGCCGACAGGAAGGGCTCGCGGTCGAAGGCCTCGTCGGGATCGGGCGCGCGCAGGTCGGCCTCATAGGGCTGGAAGTCGGCGCGCACTTGGCGATAGGGGGTGCGCACCTGCATCTCGGTGGCCACGGCGAAGCGGCACACCCCGGTCAGGGTGATCAGATAGCGCCCGTCCGAGGTCTCGGCGAAGCTGGTGATCCGCCCGGCGCAGCCGACGCGGGTCAGGGGCGGGTTCTCGCCCGCGGCGCCGACCGGCTGGATCAGGCCGATCACCCGGTCCCCCGCCATGGCGTCATCCACCATGTTCAGATAGCGCGGCTCGAACACGTTCAGCGGCAGCTGGCCCCGCGCCAGAAGGATGGATCCCGGCAGCGGAAAGACCGGGATCACCTGGGGAAGTTCGCTGGCCTTGACGTAGCCCTGAGCCATGATCGCGCCGTTAGGAGAACAGGATGGAGGACAGGCGTCGTCGGCCGTCGCGGGCGACTTCGCTGTTGGGGCCGGCGGCCTCGAACACGGTCAGCAACTGCTTGCGGGCGGCCTGTTCGTTCCAGTCGCGGTCGGCCTGAACGATGACCAGCAGGTGGTCGACCGCCCCTTTCAGGTCGCCCGCCGAGGCCAGGGCCTGGGCCAGGTCGAAGCGGGCTTCGTGGTCGTTCTTGTCGGCGGCGAGCCGGGCTTCGAGTTCGGCGGTCGCGCCGGTCGGCGCGGCCGAGGCGAGCGACAGCTGGGCGCGCACGGCCTGGACCGCCGAATCGGCGGAATCGGCGGGCGCCATGGCGATGGTCTGGGCGGCCTGCTCGGCGTCGCCCTCGGCCAGGTAGACGCGGGCCATGCCGGCGATGGCCTTCTGGTTGCCCGGCTCCATGGTCAGCACATGAGCGAAGGCCTGGGCGGCGCCGCCCAGATCATTGAGGGTCAGCGACTCCTCGCCCAGCGACAGCAGCTGTTCGACGTCGGTGTTGACGCCTTCGCCGCCGGTCAGCTTGTCGATGAAGGCCTTGATCTGGCTGTCGGGCACGGCGCCCTGGAAGCCGTCCACCGGCTGGCCGTTGACGAAGGCGTAGACGGTCGGGATCGACTGCACCCGCAGCTGGCCCGCATAGGCCGGGTTGGCGTCGACATCGATCTTGACCATCTTCACCGCCCCCTTGGCAGCGCGCACGGCCTTCTCCAGCGCCGGGCCCAGCGTGCGGCACGGGCCGCACCAGGTGGCCCAGAAGTCGACGATGACCGGCTGATGCTTCGAGGCCTCGACCACGTCCTGCATGAAGGAGGCGTCCGTGCCGTCCTTGATCAGGTCGGGCGGGGTGGTCAGCGACGGGTCGGCGAAGGTCATGGTCGGGTCCGCAAGGCAAGACGAAGGAAGATAACGGATCAGATGGCGTCGGGATGCGTGCGCATCAAGCCGCAAGCGCGCCTTGCCGCATGGGAAGGCGAGGGGATCGGAAAAAACAGAGTCCAATTCGTCTGAATCGTCTGAAATCTCCTTCAACGGGAGAGACAGTCTAGCACAGGCGCAGAGGGAGGATGGTTGATTGCCCTGCCGCATCCTTCTCCCCTTGTGGGAGAAGGTGGCTCGCGTAGCGAGACGGATGAGGGGTGTCGGCGCTCCGTCGTCCGCTCAGGCTGGTTTGTGACGAAAACGCGCCACGGCGGCGTTCACACCCCTCATCCGAGCGCCTGACGGCGCCCACCTTCTCCCACAAGGGGAGAAGGAAACTATAGCCGGTCCATGCGCAGCCAGCGGGCGTCTTTTAAAGGTCCGCAACGGATCGAAAGTCGGCATAGGCCCCAATCCTTGAAACGGACGCCCGCCTCCACTCAATCCAGGGCGCCAAAGTCCACCACGATCGGGTCGCGGCCCAGCTGCGTCAGGACCTGGCGGAAGCTGTCCTGATCGAGCGCGGTGGTCGCGGTGTTGATCAAGGGATGGAAGTTGACGACAGCCGCCTCCCACAGGCGCCGGTCCAGCACGAAGGTCACGCGGCGCTCCAGGTCGTTGATCAGGCCCAGGGCCGTGACCGAGCCGGGGCGCACGCCCAGCGTCTCCCACAGCAGGGTCTCATTGCCGAAGGACAGCCGGTCCGAGCCCATCGCCCGGTGCGCCCGCTTCAGGTCGATGACCGTGTCCTGGGCCGCCGAGATCAGCCACAGGCGGCCCTTCTTGTCCTTGAGGAACAGGTTCTTGGTGTGGACGCCGGGCAGGGCGGCCTTCAGCTCCAGCCCTTCCTCGACGCGGAAGACGGCGGGGTGGTCGTGGGTGGTCTGCGCGATCCCGTGCTCGGCCATCCAGGCCAGCAGCCGAGCGCGGTCGTAAGCGGGATCGGGTGCTGGATCGGGGGCGGGCGGCGTCGGGGTTTGCGCGGCGGCGTCGGTGTTGGCGGTCATCTCGGTCTTGTCGGGCGGGCGGCGAGGGCGATAGGGGAGAGGGGCGACCCTCAGGGTCGTCACTTCATTCGTCAAGCTTGGGGAGCCGCGTCTTGGAACTGGAATGCTATCCGATGAATGCGCGTCCGTGCGACCTGGCGCCGGGCCGCCAGTCGCGCAACTGGATGGACGCCTTCGCCAGTCGGCACCCCTATCGCTGTCTGCCGCTGACCATGGCCAACACCACGGGCTGGGAGATCCTGTGTCCGTTCGGCTTCACCGCCGAGTGGAACGGCGGGCCGTCGCAGAACGACATCACCATCACGCCCGACCGGCCGCAGCCGGAGCTGGACCACTTCGTCACGTCGCACTTCTCGCGCGGGGTGCTGACCATGCACCCGCAGTATCTGTTCCGCACCCCGCCGGGCTGGGGCCTGATCGCGCAGGGGTCGCCCAATCATGTCAAGGACGGCATCCAGCCGCTGAGCGGCCTGATCGAGACGGATTGGCTGCCGTTCCCCTTCACCATGAACTGGATCTTCACGCGGCCGGGCCGGATCCGCTTCGATAAGGGCGAGCCGTTCTGCTTCATCCTGCCGGTCGAGCACCGCAAGGTGGAGGCGTTCGAGCCGGTGATCCGTTCGCTGGAATCCAATCCCGGCATGAAAGGTCAGTTCGACGCCTGGAACCGGTCGCGGACGGACTTCAACACCCGCCTGGCTTCGGGCGATCCCGACGCGGCCAAGGAGGCGTGGCAGCGCTTCTACTTCAAGGGCGAGGTGCCCGAGGCCCTGGGCAAGGCGCCGGCCACCCACGCGAACAAGCGCCGTCTGAAGAACCCGCGCGTGGGGTGAGGCGCGGGCTTCTCCTCCCCATGCCAATGGGGAGGCGGCGCGGAGCCGAAGGCGACGTGACGGAGGGGCTGCTGGGGGCCGCAGCTTTCGGCGCCTTTGTCTGTCGGCGCGGTCGTCAGCCCCTCCACCGCTACGCGGTCCCCCTCCCCATTGCATGGGGAGGAAAAGAAACGCCCGCCTCCGGTGACGGAAGCGGGCGTTGTCATTTTTCGCGCCCTTCGCCGCTCAAGCAGCGAGCCGCCGTGCGGTGAGCGATAGCGGTCTTTCATGCCGCTCAAGCAGCGAGCCGCCGCGCGGCGAGCGTTAGGGGTCTTTCATGCCGCTCAAGCAGCGAGCGACCCCGTCGCGAGCGTTAGCGGCCTACTTAAGAAGCCGGCCGGATTACGCGCGGGCCGAGGTTGTTGATGACCTCGCGGGCGTCGAAGGCGTTGACGTCGCCGGCGGGCTTGGGACCGCGGCCCATGACGATTTCGGCCGTGGCCTCATAGCGGTCGACCTGGCGGATGTCGCGGTCCCGGCCCCAGTAGGGGTCCCAGGTGCTCCAGTAGCCGCGCTGGTAGAAGCGCCAGGACGGACCCCAGAAGGGACCGTAGCGGTCGTAGTAGAAGGGGTCCGGCGTCGTGTAGAAGCGCGTGTCGCGGTCGGTGGCGCGGGTGACGGTGGCGAACCAGTCATAGCCGTTCTCGACCGTCAGTTCGGCCGAACGCAGCAGCAGCGACATCTCGACCTGATCGCGCGAGGTGACGGAGTTGCCCGAGAAGCTGACGGCGTAGCGGTTGGCTTCCAGGCGCTGCTCGGCGTAGCCGCCGCGCTGGCCGTTGACGCCGGCAGGCTGGTAGGGGGTGGCCGTGGCGCACGCGCCGAGGGCGAGCGCGCCCGCCAGGGCGATCAGCACCGGGGTCTTGCGAAGCTTGATCATGGAAAACTCTCCTTGAGCGTTCACTGAACGCTCTTCGGTCTGAACGACGGGTGAACGGCCAAGTTCCGAAACGCGCTTCACAGACGTGAGACGATCAGGACGGCGGCCAACAGCAGAAGACATCCGACGACTATGCCGAACCCTTTGCGGAAACGCGGCGCGGTCATCTGTCGCGCCAGCGCCGCCCCGCCCAGGCCGTAGCCGCTCATCGACAGCGCATCCATGCCGACGGTGGTGACGGCGAACAGGGCCAGCTGCGGCGCCAGCGGACGGTTGATGTCCAGGAAGGGGGGCAGGACGGCGGTGAAGAAGAGGATGGCCTTGGGGTTGGCGATCTGAACCATGAAGCCGTCGATCAGGGCGCTGCGCCCGCGCTTGACCTCGATGTGCGACGGCTCGGCGGCGGTGGCGAAGGCGCCGCGCAGGGCCTTGACGCCCAGCCAGGCGACATAGAGGGCGCCCAGGACGGCGATGACGCGGAAGACCTGGGGGAAGGCCATCACCAGGGCGCCCAGGCCCAGGGCGGCGGCGCCGAACCAGACCAGGGTGGCGCAGTTCATGCCGACGACGGCCGTCAGGGCGGCGGCCTTGCCCTTTTCCATGCCGGTGGCGACGGCGAAGATGTTGGCGGGACCGGGCGTCACCGCCATCACGGCCATGACGCCGACAAAAGCCAGATACAGATGCGGATCGACGGGAAGCGCGGCCATGAGGCCCTTTCGAGCGCGCCGGGCGCTGCGTCAAGCCGTCGCGGTCATCGGATCAGGTTTCGGAGGGAAGCGGCGGGACGGGCGGCGCGGGCGGGACGGCCAGGGCGGCTTCGACCTCGTCCATCGCATCCAGGGCCTGATCCATGCCGTACTGGGCGATCAGACCATAGGTGACCATGTGCTCGGGGTCGGCCTGGGCCCAGGCGCCGTTGGTCGACAGGCCCTCGACCATCGGGGCGATCCCGGCGGTCGCCTCGCGCACGACGGCTTCGATGTCGATTTCAGCCAGGGCGGCCTGGGCGATCTGGCTCGCCTGGCGCGTCGCCTCGGCGGTGAAGTCGGCGACGTGCGGCTGATAGTCCGACCACAGGGCGGCGATGCGCAGGCCCTTCTGGGTTTCGCTCAGGCTGTCGTCGGCCTGGATACGTTCCGCCCGAGCGCCGAACTCCTCCATCTTCCGCTCGAACACGGCGGCGGCGGATTCAAGGCTCAGTTCGGCGGAGGTCTTCTGGGTCTCGGCCACGGCGGTCGACACCGGCAGCAGCGCCAGGGCGGCGGCCAAAGACAGGGGAACAAGAGAGAGGGCGCGGACCATGACGAGGCTCCTTCGACGGACGCTGGCAGGGTCCGCCGAAGGGCGCGCGTGCTCAAGTGAAATCGCGGTAAGGCGCCGGGGAAGGCGCCCTCTCTCCCGTTTGATCAGTCCTGGGCGTCGGGGGCGGCCGGGGCGGTCACGGCCTGGGCCACGGCCTGACGGATCTGAGCCGGAACGGCGCGGATCTGGGCCGGGGCGGCCTCGGCGGCGGCCAGGATCTGGTCCTTGTTCTCGGCGTTCTCGGGCTTCTCGGCGAAGGTGCGGAAGAAGGCGGCCAGTTCGTCGGCGAAGGCGTTGAAGGTCGGCTCATAGCGCGTGATGATGGCGTCGGCGCGCGTCTGCTTGGTCGCCGCGTCCAGGGCCGGGTCCTCGATCACGGCGTCCAGTTCGGCCTTCATGCGCTGGGCCTCGGCGTTGAAGGCTTCGCCCTTGGCCTGGAAGGCGGCTTCCTCGGGCGAGGGGGCGGGCTGGGCGGCGGGCGCAGCGGGCGCGGCCTCCTGGGCGGAGACGACGGCGGGGGCGGCGCAGACGGCCAGGGCCGCAGCAGCGGCGGCGAGGGTCAGGCGGGACATGTGGGGGGCTCCGGCAGGCGACGGGCGCGGCGCCCGTCAGACTAAGAACTCGCCGGCCGGGAGCGACCGGAGATGGCCGCCACGGTGAGGGCGCCGTCGCCGAAGCGCAAGCGTGACCTTGTATGAAAGCGCTTTTGGGCAGGAAAGCGCGTGAAGGCTGGCGGGCCGGCCTCTTGAACCCGTGCGCGACAGGGCGCATCTGCGGGCCATGTTCATCCAGACCGAAGCCACCCCCAACCCGAACGCCCTGAAGTTCCTGCCCGGCCGCGACGTCGCGGGCGAACAGACGCTGGAGTACCGCACCATCGACGAGGCGGCGGCCTCGCCTCTGGCCGAGGCTTTGTTCGAACTGGAAGGCGTCGAGGGCGTCTTCTTCGGCGCCGACTATGTCTCGGTCACGCGCGCGGCGGACGGGCCGGAGTGGACGGCGATGAAGGCGCCGATCCTGTCGGTGGTGATGGATCACTTCGTCTCGGGCGCGCCGCTGGTGCGGGCGGGGGCGGAAGCGGCGCCGGATGATGGAGCGCCCGACAGCGAGATCGTGGCCGAGATCAAGGGACTGCTGGACACCCGCATCCGTCCGGCCGTGGCCCAGGACGGCGGCGACATCCTGTTCGACCACTTCGACGAAGACACGGGGGTGCTGCGCCTGCGGATGCGCGGGGCCTGCGCCGGTTGTCCGTCCTCCTCGGCGACGCTGAAGGCCGGGGTCGAGCAGATGATGCGTCACTATGTTCCCGAAGTGACCAGCGTCGAACAGGTCATCTGACGCCTTCGCCGTTCTGTTTCACATGAAACGCTCGCGCCCGACGGGGCGGCGAGGCATGATGGCGCGATGGCAGGTTCGGGCGAGACATCCGAAGCGCGGGCTCTGGGCGAGGCGCGGGCTCTGGGCGAGGCGCTGGCGGCGCTGCGGCGCGACTGCGGGCTGAGTCAGGCCGAAGCCGGCGCGCGGATCGGCATGACCGGCCAGGGCTGGGGCCTCTATGAAGCCGGCAAACGGTCCAGCCTGTTCCGCCCCGATGTTCAACGACGGCTGACCGGAGCCCTGGGCGCGACGCCCGAGGCCTTGATGCTGCAAGCGCCGGGCGGCGCCGAGGTCTCGACCGACCGCCCGAAGACCTCCTATCCAGACAATGCGCCGGCGCACGGCCTTTCAGCGCGCGGTCGGGCGTTTGAGGGCGCCGCCTCGGACGTGCGACGGTTGCGGCTGGAGACGGACGAACTGGCGCCCTGGGCGTCGGCCGGCACGGTGCTGGAGTACGCTCTGGGACGTTGGCCGAGACGAGGCCAAGGCTGTGTGATCCAGCTTCAGGACGGCCTGCGCAAGGTCCGGCTGTATGACCGCGCCGACGAGGCGGAGATGGTGGTCTTGGGCGCCGGCGCCCTGGATCGGTCCGAGCGCATCGCGCGATCAGACGTCCAGTCCGTGTCAGCGGTCATCAGCCGCCTGGACGATGCGTGAAACGAAATAGTTGTATTTTATCGGCGGACGTGAAACGCTCTGGTTGAAACGGAGGGGTCATGCCGCGTCGCAGTCATCACATCGACCAGGTCGTCGGCCTGCGCATCGCCGCGCGGCGGTCGGCCTTGGGGTGGTCTCAGTCGGCGCTCGCACGGGCGCTAGGCGTCAGTTTTCAGCAGGTCCAGAAATATGAGGCCGGGGCCAACCGGATCTCCGCGTCCCGTCTGCATCAGGCGGCCGCCGCCATGGGGTGTTCGGTCGCCGATTTCTTTCCCGCGCGTCCGGACGCCGAGGGTTCGGAGCCGCTGGTGCATCCGGTCATGGCCAGCGCCGAGGGGCGAAACCTGGCCGAGGCCTTTGTCCGCATCTGCGACGCCGAGGCGCGCCGCGCTCTGACCCGCGTGGCCCAGGCTATGGCCGGAGCCTGATGAATCGGCGGGGCCGAAACGGTCGCATCGGCGCCGATTTCGCATTAGGAACAGGACCATGAAGGTCATGGTCATTGATACGGCGCTGGGCGCCTGCGTCGCCGGCGTGTTCGCGCACGAGGCGGCGAGCGACGCGGTGCGCGCCCTGGGTCTGCGCCGGGAGCTGATGACCAAGGGCCATCAGGAACGGCTGGGCGGGCTGGCGCGCGATGCGGCGGCCGAGGCCGGCGGTTTCGACGGCGTGGATCGGATCGGGGTGACGGTGGGGCCGGGCTCCTTCACAGGGTTGAGGGTCGGATTGGCCTTCGCCCTCGGCTTGGGCGCGGCGCTGGATCGGCCGGTGGTGGGAATCTCAACGCTGGACGCCCTGGCCGCTTCGGTTGCGGCGCCCGGTCTGGTCGCCGCCGTGATCGACGCCCGCCGGGGCCAGGTCTATGGGCGGCTGTTCCGCGACGGGGCGCCTCTGGGCGAGGCCGAGGCCTGGCCGCTGGAGACGGCGCGCGACCGCATTCTGGCCGAGGCGGGTCAGGCGGGCGGCGTCCTTCTGGTCGGCAGCGGGGCGACGCTTCTGGCCGAGACCTTTCCCGACCTGTCGGGCGCCCGGCTTGAGCCTCTGGCCGCGCCGAGCCCGGAGGCGCTGGCGCGTCTGACGATGGCCGCCGATCCGGCGAGGTCGCCGCCGTCGCCCCTGTATCTTCGCGCCCCCGACGCCACCCCGCCCAGCCGCCTGCCGGGCCAGCCGCGCCAGCCCGCTGTATGAGCGAGGCGATCTTGCCGCCGGTCGATCCCGTCCAGCTGGCCGCCGTCCACGCCGAGGCCTTCGAGACGCCGTGGGACGCGGCGGCTCTGGCCGAACTTCTCGCCTCGCCGGGCGTGTTCGCCGTGGCGCAGGACGACGGTTTCATCCTGATGCGCGTCGTGGTCGACGAAGCGGAGATCCTGACCCTGGCGGTGCGGCCGACGGCGCGCCGCGCGGGCCTGGGCCGGCGTCTGGTCGAGGCGGCGGTGGTGCGCGCCGCCGCCCTGGGGGCCGAACGGATGTTCCTGGAGGTGGCTGAAGGCAACGCCGCCGCCCGCGCGCTTTACGCCCGCTGCGGGTTCGTCGAGATGGGCCGCAGGCGCGGCTATTATTCGCATACGGACGGTCGCCGCGAGGACGCGCTGACGCTGGTCCTGAACTTTCCTCGATAGCTTCCATAAGGCGACGGTCCGGCCTATCTTCGCCGCATGGACCGGATCGAAAAACTCTGCGCCGAGCGCGGCATGCGCATGACCGAGCAACGTCGGGTGATCGCCCGCGTCCTGTCGAACGCCGAAGACCACCCCGATGTGGAAGAACTGTATCGCCGCGCCTCGGCGATCGACCCGCACATCTCCATCGCCACCGTCTATCGCACCGTGCGCCTGTTCGAAGAGGCGGGCGTGGTCGAGAAGCACGACTTCGGCGACGGCCGCAGCCGTTATGAAGAGGCTGGCGACGACCACCACGACCATCTGATCGACACCAAGACCGGCGAGGTCATCGAGTTCTTCGACGCCGAGATCGAACGGTTGAAGACCGAGATCGCGCGCAAGCTGGGCTATGAGCTGGTCGGCCACAAGCTGGAGCTCTACGGCCACGTCATCCCCGGCGCCGAGCCGGTCGAGCGCGAGGGCCTGATCTACAAGCGCCGCCCGCGCGACGAGGTCGAAGACTGATCCCGCCTGAGCCCGACTGGGGTCGCCGCTTGCCGTCGCCGGTTTCGGCGATCATAAGCCGGGCATGACCGATACGCTCCAAACGCCCGTCCTGGAGGACGGCGGCGCGCCGGAAGGCGGGGCCGCGCCCAAACGCCTGTTCATCAAGACCTACGGCTGTCAGATGAACGTCTATGATTCCGAGCGCATGGCCGACGTGCTGCGGCCGCTGGGCTATGCGCCGACGGACACGCCGGAAGGCGCCGACTTCGTCATCCTGAACACCTGCCACATCCGCGAGAAGGCGGCCGAAAAGGTCTATTCCGAACTCGGCAAGCTGCGACAGATGAAGGAGGAGAAGGCGGCGGCGGGGCAGGGCGGCATGACCATCGCCGTGGCCGGCTGCGTCGCCCAGGCCGAGGGCGAGGAGATCATGAAGCGCCAGCCGGCGGTCGATCTGGTGGTCGGGCCGCAGGCCTATCACCAGCTGCCGGAGCTGCTGACCCGCACGGCGCGGGCGCGCGGCGAGCGCATCGGCGCTGACTTCGCCCCCAATGAAAAGTTCGACGCCCTTCCGGCGACGCGCGGGACCGAGGGCGTGACCGCCTTCCTGACGGTGCAGGAAGGCTGCGACAAGTTCTGCACCTTCTGCGTCGTGCCCTATACGCGCGGCGCCGAATGGTCGCGGCCGGCCGCGGCGGTGCTGGACGAGGCCCGCGCCCTGGCCGACCGGGGGGTGCGCGAAGTCACCCTGCTGGGCCAGAACGTCAACGCCTATGACGGCGAGGGGCCGGACGGCAAACCCTTTACGCTGGCCAAGCTGGCCTACGCCCTGGCCGACATCCCCGGCATCGAGCGCATCCGCTATACGACCAGCCACCCGAACGACATGTCGGACGACCTGATCGCTGCGCACGGCGATCTGGACGCCCTGATGCCCTATCTGCACCTGCCGGTGCAGGCGGGCTCGGACCGCATCCTGCGGCTGATGAACCGCAAGCACGGGCCCCAGAAGTATTTCGACCTGATCGACCGCATCCGCGCGGCCCGGCCCGACATGGCCCTGTCGGGCGACTTCATCGTCGGCTTCCCCGGCGAGACGGATCGCGACTTCGAGGACACGATGGATTTGGTGCGGCGGGTGAACTACGCGAGCGCCTTCTCTTTCATGTATTCGCCGCGCCCCGGCACCCCCGCCGCGACCATGGCGGCGCAGGTCCCGGACGCCGTGGCCAAGGAACGGCTGCACGCCTTGCAGGCCCTGCTGACCGAACAGCAGGTCGCCTTCAACCGGTCGCTGGCCGGGCGCGTCCTGCCGGTGCTGTTCGAGAAGAAGGGCCGCCACGGCGCCCAGGCCATCGGCCGCTCGCCCTATCTGCAGTCGGTCCACGTCGAGGACGCAGATCAACTGATCGGCCGGATCGTTCCGGTCGAGATCGTCAGCGGCCAGCAGAACAGCCTGTCGGGCCGACTGATCCAGACGAACTGACGGATTCTTCTCAACCCATGCGGCGCGAGCGGCGTTAGGGACACTCACAATCCCCCCGAGCAGCCTTGCACCGCGTGCGAGGCGATAGGGGACCCAACAAGGAGACCTCATGGCGCGCGAGTCCGAGTTCCTGTCCCTCAGCGATGCGGCGTTGCGCGCCGTCATCGGGCCGCAGAGCCGCCACCTGGCCCTGATCGAGGACGCCTTCAAGGTGCTGGTCGAGACGCCGGGCGGCGGGGTGTCGATCAACGGCTCGACGCGGGACCGGGCGCAGGCGCGCCGGGTGATCGAGGCCCTGTCGACCCGCGCCGAGGCGGGTGCCGAGATCACCGAGGCCGACGTGCGCACCGCCCTGGGCGCCGCCGTCACCCAGCCGCGCGCCGAGCCGGCGGGCCGCAGCCAAGGCCGCAGCATGGGACGAAGCGTGCCTGAGGGCGCGGCCCTGCCGGTGGGTCGTCGCGGCGCCATCGCCCCCAAGACGGCGTCGCAGGCGCGCTATCTGGAGATGCTGGGCCGCTGCGAGCTGACCTTCGGCGTCGGTCCGGCGGGCACGGGCAAGACCTTCCTGGCGGCGGCCTATGGCGCCTCCCTGCTGAAGCGGGGGCAGGTGGACCGGCTGGTCATCACCCGCCCGGCGGTTGAGGCGGGCGAGAAGCTGGGCTTCCTGCCCGGCGATCTGAACGAGAAGGTCGACCCCTATCTGGCGCCGATCTGGGAGTCGCTGAACGACATCCTGGGCGTCGACGACGTGCGCCGTCGCCGCGAGAAGGGCGAGATCGAAGCCGCCCCCATCGCCTTCATGCGCGGCCGGACGCTCAGCCACGCCTTCATCATCGTCGATGAGGCGCAGAACACCTCGCGCATGCAGATGAAGATGGTGCTGACCCGCCTGGGCGAGGGGGCGCGCATGGTGGTGACGGGCGATCCGTCGCAGGTCGACCTGCTGAACCCGCGCGATTCCGGCCTGGCTCACGCCCTGCGCATCCTCAAGGACGTGGAGGGCGTCGGCGTGCAGCAGTTCAAGTCCGAGGACGTGGTGCGCCACGCCATGGTCGAGCGGATCGTGCGCGCCTATGACAGCGACGCGGCGCGCAGCCGCCCCTTCCCGGACCTTGAGGACGACGCCTGATGATCGAGGTCGAGATCGACAGCGAGGACTGGACGCAGGCTTTGCCCGAGGCGGCGGCGATCGTCGAGCGCGCCGCAGCGGCGGCTCTCGGAACGGTCGAGGGCGATATGGTGGTGCTGCTGGCCGACGACGCGGCGGTGCAGGATCTGAACGCGCGGTTCCGCGACAAGGACCGGCCGACGAACGTGCTGTCCTTCCCGGCGGCCGAAAGCGCCTTTCCCCATCTGGGCGACGTGGTGCTGGGCTACGCCTACTGCGCGGCCGAGGCGACGGCGCAGGGCAAGGCCCTGTCGGACCACCTGAGCCATCTGGTCGTCCACGGCGTGCTGCACCTGCTGGGCCGCGACCACGAGGACGACGCCGAGGCCGAGGAGATGGAGGGCGAGGAGCGCGAGATCCTGGCCGAGCTGGGCGTCGCCGACCCCTATGCTGCGGAGAATGGCGCGGCCGAGCATGAGGGCGCCGCGTGAGCGGGGCGCTCGCCGCCCGCTTCATGGGCCTGATGGACAACCGCTGGGGCCGGATCGCCCTGGCGCTTCTGGCCGGGGCGGGCGCCGCCCTGGTCCACCCGCCGTTCGGCGTTCTGCCGGGTCTGCTGGGTTATCCGCTGCTGTTGCTGCTGGCCGATCGGGCAGGCGGCATGAAGGGCGGCTTCTGGGTCGGCTGGCTGGCGGGCTTCGCCTATTTCTTCATCGGCTGCTGGTGGGTGGCCGAGGCTTTTCTGGTCAATCCGGCCCAAGCGTGGATGGCGCCCTTCGCGGCCAGCCTGCTGCCGGCGGGCATGGGGTTGTTCTGGGGGCTGGCGACGCTGGCCTATCGCTGGCTCCGTCCGGCCGGAGCGCGGCGCGTCGTGTTGTTCGCCGCCCTGTTCGCCCTGCTGGAGTGGACGCGCGGCCATGTGCTGACCGGCTTTCCGTGGAATCCGGCCGGCGCGGGCTGGGCGGCCGGGTCGGCCATGTCGCAGTTCGCCTCGGTCGTCGGGGTCTATGGGCTGGGCTTGATCACGGTGGCGGCGGTCAGCGCTTTGGCGCCGCTGGCCGACGCCGGGCCGCGTCGCCCGCGCCTGATCGCGGCGGGGCTGGGCGTGTTGACGCTGGCCGGTCTGTTCGCCTTCGGGGCCGCGCGCCTGTCCTCGGCGCAGGCGGTCGAGACGCCGACCGTGGTGCGTCTGGTTCAGGCCGATATTCCACAGGACTACAAGTGGAGCCCGGAGGCCTATCACGCCATCCTGGGCCGCTATCTGGAGCTGACCGCGCGCCCGGCCGAGGCCCTGCCCGACGTGGTGATCTGGCCCGAGGGCGCCCTGCCGACCACGGCCAACGACCTGTTCTCTTCGTCGGACGCCCAGGCGGTGGCGGCGGCGCTTCAGACGGGCCAGACCCTGCTGGCGGGGCTGAGCCGGGGCGAGCCGGACCCGCGCGCTGAAACCGGCGCCCGCTATTACAACAGCCTGTTCGCCCTGCACGACGAAGGGGCGGCGGGGCTGCGCATCGGCCCGATCTACGACAAGCACCGGCTGGTGCCGTTCGGCGAATACTTGCCGCTGGGCGATCTGATGGGCCGGATCGGCGTGCGCAGCCTGGTGCATGTGCCGGCGGACTTCAGCGCCGGGCCTGCGCCCGCGCCGATAAGCCTGGCCAACGCTCCGAGCGTGCAGCCGTTGATCTGTTACGAGGCCCTGTATCCCGGCTTCACCCCCGCGGCGGCGGCGACGCGCCCGGCGTGGATCGTCAACGTCTCCAACGACGCCTGGTTCGGCAAGACGTCGGGGCCGCGCCAGCACCTGAACCTGGCCTCCTATCGGGCGCTGGAGACGGGCCTGCCGGTGGCGCGGGCGACGCCCACGGGCGTATCGGCCATGATTGATCCGTGGGGGCGGATCGTCGAGGGGCGGCGACTGGACCCAGGCCAGGCGGGGATCATCGACGTGCGTCTGCCGCAGCCGGCGCCGCCGACCCTCTATGGTCGCTGGGGCGATCTGGGGTTTGCCGTCCTGATGATGATCATGCTGACGGCGGGGCGTCGTCGCGCCGGAAATGCGGGAGCGGATCGTTAAGCATGATAAGATGCCGGCGGCGCCCCTGTGACGCGAAAGCGCATGACAGGGGAGGGAGCGCGCGGCATGTGGATACCAGTGCAACCGGGAAGGGGCTGGAGATGATCAGGCGTTCGGGGACGGAGGGTCCCCATCTGGTGGACCGGCATGTCGGGCGGCGCGTGTGCGAGAAGCGCATCGCCCTGGGCTATAATCAGACCGATCTGGGTCAGGCGCTGGGGGTCACCTTCCAGCAGGTGCAGAAGTATGAAAAGGGCGCCAACCGCATCTCGGCGTCCAAACTGTGGGACATCGCCCGCTTCTTCGGCGTGGATATCGGCTATTTCTTCGAGGGCCTGACCAAGGCCGCTCAGCCGGGCATGGCCGAGGACGAGGCCGAGCCGTTCGTGCATGACTTTCCCGCCACGCGTCAGACGATCGAGATCGGGCGGCTGGCGCCGCGCCTGTCGTCGCGTCAGCAGAAGCTGGTGGTCGACCTGATGCGCGAGCTGGTCGAAGAGGCCGCCGACGCCGACTGAGCGCCTCTGGGGAGGGGCGGCCAAGAAAAAAGGCGCGGGAAACGATCCGCGCCTTTCTCGTATGGGCTGCCGACCGGGATCAGGCGCGCAGCGCCGTCTCGGAGGCGATGATCCGGCTGGCGGCGTGGACCACGGCGCCGATGCGCAGGGCGGCCTGGATCTGGACGTTCGGCGTGCCGTGCTTGCGCAGTTCGCCTTCGTGAGCGTCCATGCAGGCGCCGCAGCCATTGATGGCCGACACGGCGGTGGACCACAGCTCGAAGTCCAGCTTGTCGACGCCGGGATTGCCGATGACGTTCATGCGCAGCTTGGCCGGCAGGGTGGTGTATTCCTGATTTTTCATCAGGTGCAGCGACCGATAGTAGATGTTGTTCATGCCCATGATGGCGGCGGCGGCCTTGGCGGCGTTCATCGCTTCGGGCGACAGAACGGTCGCGGCGTGGGCCTCGATCAGTTTCACCACAGGGCCGACGCCGATGGCGTGGGCCGAGGCCAGGAAGCAGCCCCACTTCTGCTGGTCGTTCAGCACGGTCTCATTGGCGAGCGAGGACAGGTTCAGCGAGATGTCCTTGCCATAGGCCGGGATCAGGTCGCGCAGGGCGTCGATGGACATTTTGGTTCCTTTCAGGAAGCGGCTATCGCGCGCGACGCGGTCGCTTGCTGCTTGAGCCGCAAATGGCGTGAAGGGGCGCTCAAGCCGTCCGGGACGATCGCGCTCCAAACGCGCTCAAGCAGTCCGAAGGACGATAGCGCCCTAAAACTAACAAAGGCGGCGACAGTCGCCCGCCGCCGCCTATGTCGAGGGGCGGCCCGGACCCTACTCACGCGGTCCGGGCCTGGTCGTTTTCGACCTTTGGGCCGGTGGGCTTAGGCGGCCAGGGTGTCGCCGCCGACCGGGCGGTTGCAGGCGCACAGTTCGTCGGTCTGCAGGGCGTCGACGACGCGAAGCGTGTCTTCCGGCGAACGGCCGACGTTCAGGTTGGTGACATAGACGTGCTGGACGACGTTGTGCGGGTCGACGACGAAGGTCGCGCGCAGGGCCACGCCTTCTTCTTCGTCCAGCACGCCCAGGGCGCGGGCCAGCTTGCCGCCGTTGTCGGCGAACTGCCAGATCGGCAGCTTGTTCAGGTCGGCGTGGTCGCGACGCCAGGCCAGCTTGGTGAACTCATTGTCGGTCGAACCGCCCAGAACCACGGTGTCGCGGTCCTCGAAGTCCTTGCCCAGCTTGGCGAAGGCGGCGATTTCGGTCGGGCAGACGAAGGTGAAGTCCTTCGGGTAGAAGAAGATGACCTTCCACTTGCCCTCGAAGCTGTCCTGGGTGATCGGCTCGAACGCCGAGGCGCCGTTTTCTTCGTGGCTGTTGAAGCCCGGCTTCACACCGATAATTTTGAAATCAGGCAGTTTTTGACCGACGCCGAGCATCGCGCTTCTCCTAGAGACGAATGATATTGACCGTCGGCTCGCCGGGGAGGGCGAACCGTCGAGGCCATGAGATGGGCCTTGGCGCTGCTTAAGTCAAATCGATCATTTTGCTCATGCGAATAGATTTGTCTTATGATGCGCGCCATCCGCCGTCGTCTCCATAGAAACGATCGATGGCTTTTGATTTCGGCATAGGCGACGCCTATGTCTGGAGCCGCCTCCCCAACAACCAGCGTGACCCATGTCCGTCCTGCCCACCTTGCGCCAGTTGCAATATCTGAAGCTCCTGGCCGAGCACGGCTCGTTCAGCCGCGCCGCCGAGGCCGCCCATGTCAGCCAACCGGCCCTGTCGTCCGGGGTGCAGGAGCTGGAGCGCGTCCTGGGCGCCGCCGTGGTCGAGCGCACGCGCGGGGCGGTGATCCTGACCGCCGTGGGGGCCGAGGCGGTGCGCCGGGCCGAGGACGTGCTGGCGCGCGCCGAGGACCTGGTCGAGGCGGCCCAGAACGCGGGCAAGCCGCTGTCGGGCCGGTTCCGCCTGGGGATCATCCCGACGGTGGCGCCCTTCCTGCTGCCGCGCACTCTGCCGGGGCTGAAGACCCTGTATCCGGGCCTGCGCCTGTTCATTCGCGAAGACCTGACGCCGCGCCTGATCGCCGGGCTGAAGGCGGGCCAGCTGGACGCCGCCGTCATCGCCCTGCCTTACGACGCGCCGGGGATCGACCACGCCCATATCGGCGACGACGAGATCCTGGCCGCCGCCCCCGTCGGCCATCCGCTGGCGGGCGCTGGGCCGATCCCGGAGGGAATGCTGAAGGCCGACGACCTGATCCTGCTGGAAGACGGACACTGCCTGCGCGATCAGGCCCTGGCGGCGGTCAATATCGAGGCGCCGCGCGGCGAGGACGTCTTCGCCGCCACCTCCCTGCATACGCTGGTGCAGATGGTGTCCTCGGGACTGGGCGTCAGCTTCCTGCCGCAGATGGCGGTGAAGGCGGGGCTGGCCGACAGTCCGGGCGTCGTCGTTAGGCCCATTTCCGAAGACGCGCCGCATCGCGAGATCGTGGTCGCCTGGCGCGCCGGCTCCAGCCGCGCCGCCGAGGCGCGCCTGCTGGCCGAGGCGCTGAAACTGGACTGAGGCGGCGGCGAGGCCGATTGGGCCGCCAAGCCTTCCTCTGCGCTTCTTCTCCCTCGCCGTCATCCTCGGGCTTGACCCGAGGATCGGGGCGTCCGCCTGCGCAGCCTAGGCAAGGGCGAGCGCTCCGCTGCGCTCGATCCTCGGGTCAAGCCCGAGGATGACGGCAGGGAGGGGGGCGGGCTCAACGAAAAGGCCGGCGGATCGCTCCGCCGGCCTTCATTCTGGTTGGTCTAACGCGCTTTCGCGCTGCTTTAGACCTCTTACTTGTCGTCGCCGCGCGCGAGGTTGCGCAGGACGTAGGGCATGACGCCGCCGGCCTTGAAGTAGTCCAGCTCGGTCTGGTTATCGATGCGGCAGCGGACCGGGAAGCGGGCCATCTTGCCGTCCGACGGACGGAACAGCTCGACCCACAGGTCCTGACGCGGCTTCAGCTTGCCGACGTTGGCGTCGGTCAGGCCCCGGATGGTGACGATCTCTTCGCCCGTCAGGCCCAGCTTCTGCCAGCCGTCTTCCTTGAACTGCAGCGGGACGACGCCCATGCCGACCAGGTTCGAACGGTGGATGCGCTCATAGCTTTCGGCGATGACGGCGCGGACGCCCAGCAGGCGGGTGCCCTTGGCCGCCCAGTCGCGCGACGAGCCGGTGCCGTATTCCTTGCCGGCGAAGACGACCAGCGGACGGCCTTCCGACTGGTAGCGCATGGCCGCGTCGTAGATCGACATCGTGTCTTCCGAGGGGAAGTGCTTGGTGACGCCGCCCTCGATGTCCGGGGTGATCTTGTTGCGGATGCGGATGTTGGCGAAGGTGCCGCGCATCATGACTTCGTGGTTGCCGCGGCGGGCGCCGTAGCTGTTGAAGTCCAGGGCGTCGACGCCGTGGTTGGTCAGGTACTGACCTGCCGGCGAGGCCTTCTTGATCGAACCGGCCGGAGAGATGTGGTCGGTGGTGATCGAGTCGCCGAAGATGCCCAGGATGCGCGCCTCGACGATGTCGCTGACCGGGGTCGGCTCCATCGACAGGCCTTCGAAGTAGGGCGGGTTCTGGACGTAGGTGGAGGTGTCCTGCCACTCGTAGGTCTGGCCGCCGGCGACCTGGATGGCCTGCCAGTGCTCGTCGCCCTTGAAGACGTCGGCGTAGCGCTTGGCGAACATCTTGGGCGTGACCGACTTCTTCTGGATGGCGGCGATCTCTTCCGAGGTCGGCCACACGTCCTTCAGGAAGACGTCATTGCCCTTCTTGTCCTGGCCGATCGGCTCCTTGGTGATGTCGATATGCATGGAGCCGGCCAGGGCGTAGGCCACCACCAGCGGCGGCGAGGCCAGGTAGTTGGCCTGGACGTCGGGGTTCACCCGGCCCTCGAAGTTGCGGTTGCCCGACAGGACCGAGGTGGCCACCAGGCCGTTGTCGTTGATCGCCTTGGACACGGCCGGATCCAGCGGACCCGAGTTGCCGATGCAGGTGGTGCAGCCGTAGCCCACCAGGTTGAAGCCCAGGGCGTCCAGGTCCTTCTGCAGGCCGGCGTCGGTCAGATAGTCGGTGACGACCTGCGAGCCGGGGGCCAGCGAGGTCTTGACCCAGGGCTTGGGCTTGAGGCCGAGCGCATTGGCCTTGCGCGCCACCAGGCCGGCGGCGATCAGCACGCTAGGGTTGGAGGTGTTGGTGCACGAGGTGATGGCGGCGATGACCACGTCGCCGTCGCCCAGATCGAACTTTTCACCCTCGACGGCGACGCGCGGGGCGTCGGCCGGGCGCGAGAAGACGTCGGTCAGGGCCGTGGCGAAGGCCGGAGCGGCGCTGGTCAGCTCGACGCGGTCCTGCGGACGCTTGGGACCGGCCAGCGACGGCACGACCGTCGAGATGTCCAGCTCCAGCACGTCGGTGAAGATCGGGTCTTCCGAGGTCTCGTCGATCCACAACCCTTGAGCCTTGGCGTAGGCTTCGACCAGGGCGACGCGCGCCTTCTCGCGGCCGGTGGCCGTCAGATAGTCGATGGTGGCCTGAGAGACCGGGAAGAAGCCGCAGGTGGCGCCGTATTCCGGGGCCATGTTGGCGATGGTGGCCTGGTCCTCGATGGTCATGCCGGCGATGGCCGGACCGAAGAATTCCACGAACTTGCCGACCACGCCCTTCTTGCGCAGCATCTGGGTGACGGTCAGCACCAGGTCGGTGGCCGTCGCGCCTTCCGGCAGCTTGCCGGTCAGCTTGAAGCCGACGACCTCGGGGATCAGCATCGGGATCGGCTGGCCCAGCATGGCGGCCTCGGCCTCGATGCCGCCGACGCCCCAGCCCAGGACGGCCAGGCCGTTGATCATGGTGGTGTGGCTGTCGGTGCCGACGACGGTGTCGGGATAGGCGACGGTCTTGCGGCCTTCTTCGGCGGTCCAGACGGTCTGGGCCAGGTGCTCCAGGTTGACCTGGTGGCAGATGCCGGTGCCCGGCGGCACGACGCGGAAGTTGTTGAAGGCCGACGAGCCCCAGCGCAGGAAGTTGTAGCGCTCGATGTTGCGCTCATATTCGCGCTCGACGTTCTGGCCGAAGGCGGCGGCGTTGCCGAAATGATCGACCATGACCGAGTGGTCGATGACCAGATCGACGGGGACCAGCGGGTTGATCTTCTTGGCGTCGGCGCCGAGCTTGTCCATCGCGTCGCGCATGGCGGCCAGGTCGACCACGGCCGGAACGCCGGTGAAGTCCTGCATCAGCACGCGGGCCGGACGGAAGGCGATCTCGTGCTCGACGGCGCCCTTGTTCTCGATCCAGGCGGCGACGGCCTTCAGGTCGTCCTCGGTGACCGAGACGCCGTCTTCGTTGCGCAGCAGGTTCTCCAGCAGCACCTTCATCGAGCGCGGCAGGCGGGAAATCCCGGCCAGACCGGCTTCCTCGGCGGCGGGAAGGCTGTAATAGGCGTATTTCTTGCGCCCGACCGCGAGGTCCTGGCGGGTTTTGAGGCTGTCGATCGACGGCATGGAGAGTAGTCCTCTGGCAAACGCCGCCCGACAATTCGGTTGCGCCTTCGCGCGCTGGACGTCGGGGCGCACAGGTCCCCGGCGCGCGCGGCGAAAGCCTGCTGCGGCGCTTGCGCATATAGTCCCGCGCGCGTGGGCCGTCCATGTATCCACACCCCCGACGTGGACATTGAGAGAGATTCGCAAGTGCTGACCCGGCTCGACATCGAGGCCCTGAGCCTGTCGCGCGGCGAGCGGCGGCTGTTCCATGGCCTGAGTTTCAGCCTGTCGGCGGGCGAGGCGGCGGCCCTGACGGGGGCCAATGGGGCGGGCAAGACCAGCCTGCTGCGCGCGGTGGCGGGCTTCATCCGCCCGGATGCGGGGGCGGTCGTTTTTCATGACGCCGAGGGCGAGATGGAGGCCGAGGGCGCGCGGCGTTCGGCGCTGCATCTGCTGGGCCATCACGAGGGTTTGAAGCCTCAGCGCACGGCGCGGCAGGAGCTGGGCTTTCAGGTCGAATGGCTGGGCGGGTCGGCCGAAGCGATGGACGCGGCCGTCGCGCGGCTGAAACTGGCGCCCTTGCTGGATCTGGAGACGCGCAAGCTGTCGGCGGGGCAGAGGCGGCGGCTGTCGCTGGCGCGTCTGGTCGCCGCCCCGCGCGCCCTGTGGCTGTTGGACGAGCCGCTGGCGCCGCTGGACGAGGCCTGGCGCGGCGTCGCCGCCGAACTGATGGCCGAGCATCTGGCGGGCGGGGGCATGATCCTGGCCGCCGTGCATGATCCGCTGCCGGTCGCGGCGCGGTCGCTGGATTTAGGGGGCGTGCGGTGAAGGCCGCCCGCGCCCTGTTCGCGCGCGAGCTGTCGCTGGCCTGGGGCGGCGGCGGGGGGCCGTTGCTGGCCTGCGGTTTTCTGCTGTGTCTGACGGCCATCCTGCCGCTGGCGGCGGGGGGCGATCCGCGTGTTCTGGCGCCCGCCGCTTCGGGGGCCAGCTGGATGGCGCTGGCGCTGGCGTCGCTGCTGTCGCTGGAGCGGATGTTCGAGCGGGACCTGGAAGACGGGGCGCTGGACCTGCTGGCGACCGGCCCCCTGCCGCTGGAGGCGACGGTGGGGATCAAGGCGCTGGCGCAGTGGCTGGCCACGGGTCTGCCGCTGGCGGTCGCGGCGCCGGTGGCGGCTCTGGCGCTGGGCCAGCCGCCGGAACTGATCGGTCTGACCGGCGCCTCGGCGGCGCTGGGCGGGCTGGGCTTCGCCTTTACGGGCGCGCTCGGCGCGGCGCTGGCGCTGGGCGCAAGGCGCGGCGGCCTGCTGATCGCCGTGGTGGTGCTGCCGCTGTTCATCCCGCCGGTGGTGTTCGGGGCGGGCGCCTTGACCCGCGCCGCCAGCGGTCAGAGCCCGGACTCGGCGCTGGCTCTGCTGGGCGCCTATGTGCTGTTCGCCCTGGTGATCGCGCCGATCGCGGGCGCGGCGGCGATCAGGAACGCGCAGGGCTAGCGCCCCTTTAGCGTCACATACAGCGCCCCGTCGCCGCCGT
The DNA here is from genome assembly GCF_053345555.1 of Brevundimonas sp. M1A4_2e. Classification (NCBI taxonomy): domain Bacteria; kingdom Pseudomonadati; phylum Pseudomonadota; class Alphaproteobacteria; order Caulobacterales; family Caulobacteraceae; genus Brevundimonas; species Brevundimonas sp. M1A4_2e. The sequence continues at coordinate 356,677 of NZ_JBKFAI010000003.1, forward strand.
GGCGGCGGTGGGCGGGGGCGAAGCCGGAGACGACGCCGCGCAGATAAGGTCCGGTCAGCCATTCATGCACCGAGGCGCGGATAATGCCGCCGCCGCGGCGGCCCTGGCCGGTGATCACCAGGACCGAGCGCAGGCCGCGCATCTGGCAACTGATGAGGAAGCCGCGCAGCTGGTCTTCGGCTTCGAACCGGCCGAAGCCGTGCAGGTCGATGCGCGCCTCGATCGGATCGCGCTCCCGGGTCAGGCGGCGCTTGCGGCCGGGCTCAAGCTCTTCGGGCGTTGGCTGGGCGCGGGGGGCGGGCCGGGGCGGCGCGGCGTTGGAGGCGCGGGGCACCGAGGCCGGGGTCGTCGAGCGCCCGGCCGAGGCGGGGGTGAGGGCGGCGTTGCGCTTCTTGCCGGCGGCGCCGCGCGCGACGGGCGGCGCGGCCGCCTCAAGCTCGGCTTCAGGCGGGACGACGGCCCCGGGGGTGACGCGGGCGGCCTTGCGCCGCACGGGCGGGGTGACGGTGCTGGCGACCCGCGCCCACAGGCGTTTGTCGTCGGCGTCGGGGGCGGCGTCAGGGGCGGCGTCGGTGCTGGCGGCCGGCGGGCCGCGGCGGGCCACGCTCAGTCCTCGTCGTCGACGGCGTCCGGCGGACCGGGCTCATGGGCCAGCAGGTCGCCGGGCTGGCAGTCCAGCTCGCGACACAGGGCGTCCAGGGTGGTGAAGCGCACGGCCCGCGCCTTGCCCGTCTTGAGGATGGACAGGTTGGCGACGGTCACGCCGACGCGGTCGGCGAGCTCCGTCAGCGACATGCGGCGCTGGGCGAGGATGCTGTCAAGTTGGACGCGGATGGCCATGAGGTGAGCTTTAGCGTGTCCCGGTCAGATCGTCAGTTCGGATTCGCGACGAAGGCGCGCGCCCTCGCGGAACACCTCGGCCAGGACGAAGACGACCAGGACCGAGAAGACGGGGGTGAGCAGGTCGCTGATCCCCTGCGGCTCCATCACGCCGGGCGCCAGACGCGCGGCGACCAGACCCTGAACGATCCAGACGCCGCCGGTGACGACGGCCAGGATCAGGCCGATCTGGCGCAGGCGGCGGACGTTGTCCGGCTGGAACGGATCGCCAAGGGTCAGGGTGCGGAAAATCTTGCGCAGATAACGCAGGATCAGCAGGAAGCCGCTGAAATAGGCGGTCAGGGCGCCCAGACCGAACAGCAGCAGCGGGCGCGACAACGGCATCTCGCGGCCGTCCGCTCCGTCCGACACCGTGACGTTCAGATTGTCGAGCGGAATGAAGATGGAGGCGACCCAAAGCAGCAGCAGCAGGCCGGTGACGAGGATCATCACCACATAGGCGACGTCCAGGGCGATCTTCAGCACGCTGGCGATCGAGCCAGGGCCGAGGGTGCGCAGATTGGGCGTGAGCAGATTGGGGTTGCGCCGACGGCGCGGCTTCGACTTCCCGGCGGGGTTCAGATTCGGGAAGCGCATGGGCGGCGTCTCAGGCCGGGGGAACAGGCGCGGTCGCCGCGGCGGGTCCGGCCGACCCGCGCGCGGCGTTATTCTTCGCGGCGTTCATGGCGATCGTCAAAGTCCCCCTCCAACCCGACAGGATCAGAAGCTCTGAACGATCAGGGCGATCGCTGCGGCCGGCAGGGCGGCCAGCAGGAAGGCGTTGCCCAGGCTGTGGGCCAGACGGTCCATCATGTTGGTCTTTCGCATGGCTTGCATATCGGTCTCTCCATCAAAGCACATTTTTTGTGCATTTATGCGGCGTCGCTGGATCGTTATTGCGAGTTGTTTCTCGCATTTGAACGGTGCGGCCCCCGTTCTTGATAATGAAGATAGGTCATGCCCGGACGAAAGCCAACTTACATATCGTTTAACGATGTTACCATTTCGCAATGGATTCGACGGGAGTAAGGTCGCGCCATGAATCTCAAGCTCATCAAGGGGATGCGGCTCGTCGCCGCCACCCACAATCCCGGCAAGGCGCGCGAGATCGAAGCGCTGCTGGACGGACATTACCGGATCGTCACGGCCGGAGAGCTGAATCTGCCCGAGCCGGACGAGACCGAGAGCACCTTCGCCGGCAACGCCATGCTGAAGGCGCGCCATGCGGCCCAGGCCTCGGGCGAGGTCGCCCTGGCCGATGATTCCGGCCTGTCCGTCGCGGCGCTGGACGGGGCGCCCGGCATCTATTCGGCGCGCTGGGCCGGGCCGGACAAGGACTTCGCCCTGGCCATGCGCAAGGTCGAGCAGCGGCTGGAGGAGACCGGTTCGCGCGATCGCTCGGCCTGGTTCACCTCGGCCCTGGCGGTGGCCTGGCCGGACGGGCCCTGCGTGGTGGTCGAGGGCCGGGTCGACGGCCAGCTGGTCTTCCCGCCGCGCGGCGACGGCGGCCACGGTTACGACCCCGTCTTCCAGCCGGAAGGCTCGGACAAGACCTTCGCCGAGATGGACGCCGCCGAAAAGGACGCCGTCAGCCATCGCGGCCGGGCGTTCGACAAACTCAAGGCGGCGCTGATTGATTGAGGCGCCTGCCCCTCAAGCAGCCGCACCCCGCGAGGGCGGCGGTAGGGGCGAAACTCAGCCCGCCCCTCAAGCAGCCGCCTTCCGCGAAGGCGGCGATAGGGGCCAAAAAGACTCCATCGCCCTCTACGTCCACTGGCCTTACTGCGCCCGCATCTGCCCCTATTGCGACTTTAACGTCGTGCGCGACCGGGGGCGGACCGAGGAGCAGGCGGGGCTGGCGCAGGCCATTCTTGACGACCTGGAGGCGCAGACGGCGCGGGTCGGCCCGCGGGCGCTGGCCTCGATCTTTTTCGGCGGAGGCACGCCTTCGCTGATGCCGCCGGACGCCGTGGCGGCGGTGGTCGAGCGCGCCCACGCCCTGTTTCCCACGACCGGAGCGATAGAGGTCAGCCTCGAAGCCAATCCGACCGACGCCGAGGCCGGGCGCTACGCCGCCCTGGCGCAGGCGGGGATAAACCGGCTGTCGATGGGGGTGCAGTCGTTCGACGATGCGGCGCTGAAGTTTCTCGGCCGCGACCATTCCGCCGACGAGGCGCGCCGGGCCATCGCTCTGGCGGGACGGGCCTTCTCGCGCCTGTCGATCGACCTGATCTACGCCCGGCCGGGACAGAGCGTCGCCGACTGGCAGGCCGAACTGTCCACCGCGCTCGATCTGGGGTTCGAGCACGTCTCGCCTTATCAACTGACCATTGAAGGGACGACGGCTTTCGGGCGGGCCGTGGCGCGCGGGGCCTGGTCGCCGCCCGACGAGGATCTGGCCGCCGAACTCTATGAGGCCACGCAAGGGACGCTCGAAGCGGCCGGGTTCGAGGCCTATGAGGTGTCCAACCACGCCCGCGACGTCGCCGCCCGCTCCAGCCACAATCTGCACGTCTGGCGCGGCGGGGATTACCTCGGCCTCGGCCCCGGCGCGCATGGGCGGATGACCCTCGCGGAAGGCCGGATCGCCACCGTCGCCCGGCGCCGCATCGGCGACTATGTGCAGGGCGTCGCCGATGGCTCGCCCTGGGCCGAGCGCGAGGTGCTGGACCCTCGCGACGCTGACGAGGAACGCGTGCTGCTGGGCCTGCGCACGGTCGAGGGCGTGCCCTTATCCCTGCTGCAGCGGCTGGGCCTATCGGTGGACGAGGGCAGGCTAGCCGACCTGCTGGCCGACGGCTTCGTCGCTCTGAAGGACGGGCGCATCGCCGCCACGGCCACGGGACGGCCGTTGCTGGACGCCGTGCTGAAGGCGTTGCTGACCTAGACCGCGCCGCGCCGGGCTGGCAGGGTCCGGCCGATGTCAGACGCCCCGCTTTTCCCGCCGACCGCCCCGCCCGCGCGCCCCGTTTCGCCGGGCCTCTATCTGGTGGCGACGCCGATCGGGAATCTGCGCGACATGACGCTGAGGGCGCTGGACGTGCTGGCGGCGGCCGATCTGGTGCTGGCCGAGGACACCCGGGTCACGGCCAAGCTGCTGACCGCCTATGGGCTGAAGGCCAAGCTGGAGCGCTGCGACGACCACGCCTCGGCCCGCGCCGCCGAGATCGCGCTCGAGCGGTTGAAGGCGGGCGAGGTGGTGGCCCTGGTGTCGGACGCGGGCACGCCCCTGGTGTCCGACCCCGGCTATGTCGTGGCGCGGGCGGCCGTGGCCGAGGGCCTGCCGGTGCATCCCGTGCCGGGACCGTCCAGCCTGCTGGCCGCCCTGTGCATCGCCGGCCTGCCCGCCGACCGGATACTGTTCGCGGGCTTCTTGCCGTCCAAGTCGGGCGCGCGCCGCACGGCGCTGGAGGAGCTGCGCACCGGCCGTCAGACGCTGGTCTTCTTTGAAAGCGGCCCGCGCCTGAGGGACAGCCTGACCGATATGGCGCAGGTGCTGGGGCCGCGCCCCGCCGCCGTGGCCCGCGAACTGACCAAGCTTTATGAGGAATGCGTGCGCGGCGATCTGGCTGAGCTGGCCGCCGATCCGCGTCTGGACGCGCCCAAGGGCGAGATCGTGGTGGTGGTCGGCCCCGGCGAGGCCGAGACGGCCAGCGCCGCCGACGCCGACGCCGCCCTGTCCGAAGCCCTCACCCGCCTGCCGCCCGGCGAGGCGGCGGCCGAGGTGTCCAAGGCTCTGAACCTGCCGCGCAAGCCGCTGTACAAGCGGGCGCTGGAGCTGAAGGCGCGGTGAGCCCGGCCCCGCCCTCTCGCTTGTCGCGCCCGCAGCCGCCGCCCAAGCGGCCCAAGGCGGGCTGGCGCAAGGCGGTCGGCGGGCGGGCGCATCGTCAAGGGCATGACGCCGAGTGGATCGCCGCCCTGTGGCTGATGCTCAAGGGCTATCAGGTGCTGGCCTTTCGCCTGAAGGGGCGGGGCGGGGAGATCGACATCCTGGCCCGGCGCGGGCGGGTTCTGGCCGCCGTCGAGGTCAAGCGCCGCGCCACGCTGGAGGCGGCGGCGCTGGCTCTGGGGCCCGATCAACACCAGCGTCTGATCCGCGCGGCCGAGGCGGCGGCGCGCGGGCGGCCGGCTCTGGCGGCGCTGGACCTGAGAATCGACATGGTGACGCTGGCCCCCGGACGCTTTCCGCGTCATCTTCGCGGCGTGATCTCCAGGGGAGCGGATCGGCCTTGACGCGCGAGGAAGCAGAGGCGGTGCTGGCGCAGGCGGGCGAGAGGCCGGACGGGGCCTTTCCCCTGCTGGATTGCGCCATCGCCTGCGCCATCCACGACTATCCGTTCCGCGACGCCGACGGGGTGCGCATCCTGGCCGACCACGCCGCCCAGCGGCTGAAGGAGCGGGCGGCTCAGGAAAGCCCCGATGAGGCCCTGACCGAGGCGCTTGCCGGCGACCTGCGGCTGAACGGCGACCTTTTGAACTACGACCATCCGGCCAATACGGACGTGATCGACGTGGCCGAGCGGCGGCGCGGCCTGTCGGCGGTGCTGGTCATCTTCTATCTGGACGCCGCGCGCCGGGCCGGGCTGAGCGCGGCGCCGGTCGACTTTCCCGGCCACGTCCTGCTGCGGGTCGAAACGCCCGAGGGGCCGGTGGCGCTGGACCCGTTCAGCCAGGGACGGCTGGTGCTGCCGTCGGAGCTGACGCGCCGCGCCCTTCTGGCCGGGCTGACGCCGCATGTGGCCGACCGGCTGGACCTTCTGATGGCGCCGGTCAGCGAGCGTCAGGCCCTGATCCGGCTGCAGAACATCCTGTTCAACCGCGCGCTTCACGCCGGCGATTATGAAAGCGCCGAGCGTTCGGCGCTGCGCCGCGCCCTGCTGGACCCCGAGGATCACCGCCCCTGGCTGGACGTCGCCGCCGCCCGCGAGAAGCAGGGCGCCCTGACCGGCGCCATGCACGCCCTGTCGCGCGCCCGCACCCTGGGCGAGCCGCTCGTCGCCTGCGACGTCCGGCTGGACCGGATGCGGCTGCAACTGAACTGAAGCGCGGCCTTGCAGCCGAGCTGTCGCGGCCTCAAGTAACGCTCAGCGGCGTCCTTGCTCGGGCGCTCATTCAGCCAGCGCCCGCGGCGCGAGCGATAGCGCCCACCAAAAAGGACACCCCATGCTCAAGGTCGCCATCCAGATGGACCCGCTCGAGGCGGTCAACGTCGAGTCGGACACCACCTTCCTGATGGCCCTGACCGGCCAGGCGCGCGGCCACAAGCTGTGGGTCTACGACTTCCGCACCCTGGCCCTGGAGGACGGCCGCCTGTTCTGCCGCGCCCGTCCGGTGACGGTGCAGCGCAAGCAGGGCGACCACGCCGACTTCGGCCCCGAGCAGCGGCTGGATCTGGCTGAGGACGTGGACGTCATCCTGATGCGTCAGGACCCGCCCTTCGACATGGCCTATGTCACCGCCACCTATCTGCTGGAGCGGGTGCATCCCAGGACCCTGGTGGTCAATGATCCGGCTGAGGTGCGCTCGGCGCCCGAGAAGCTGATCGCCACCCTGTTTCCCGGCCTGCAGCCCCCGACCCTGGTGTCGTCCGACCCCGAAGCCCTGGTCGATTTCCACCGCCGTCATGGCGATGTGGTGCTCAAGCCCCTGCATGGCGCGGCCGGGTCGGGCGTGGTGCGGCTGAAGGCCGACGATCCGAATCTGGAGGCCCTGATCGAGATCCACGCGGCCGGGTCGCGCGATCCTTTGGTGATCCAGAAATTCATCCCCGCCGTCGCGGCGGGCGACAAGCGCATCATCCTGATTGACGGCGAGCCCGTGGGCGCCATCAACCGCATTCCGGCCAAGGATCAGGTGCGCTCGAACCTGCGCGTCGGCGGCACGGCGGCGCCGGTCGAGCTGACCCCGCGCGACCGGGAGATCTGCGCCGCCATCGGCCCCTATCTGAAGGAACGCGGCCTGATCTTCGTCGGCATCGACGTGATCGGCGACTATCTGACGGAGATCAATGTGACCTCGCCCACCGGCGCACAGCAACTGCTGAACTTCGCCGGGATCGACGCCACCGAGCGGATGTGGGCGGTCATCGAGCAGAGAAAGGCGGCGGCCGCCTGACGGCTGAAAAGCCGCCCACGCGCCTGATCGAACGGCGCTCTTGCAGTTTACTTGAGTTCGTGATTTGTTCTCTTTACCGAGGGAGAGAACACGATGGCGGCTCGAGTGGTGACGGTGGCGTTCGACGGCGTCGATGCGCGCCGGGTCGACGTTGAAGTGCAGCAGGTCGGCTCGCCCGCCGGGGCCTTCGCCATTGTCGGCCTGCCGGACAAAGCGGTGGCCGAAAGCCGCGAACGGGTGCGCGGCGCCTTCGCCGGCATCGGCCTGGCGCTGCCCGCCAAGAAGGTGATCGCCAATCTGGCCCCGGCCGACCTGCCCAAGGAGGGTAGCCATTTCGATCTGCCGATCGCCCTGGCCGTGCTGGCTTCGATGGGCGTGATCGGGCCGGACGCGCTGGACGGCTGGGCGGCGGTCGGAGAACTGGGGCTGGACGGCCAGATCGCAGGCGTCGGCGGGACCCTACCTGCGGCCATGGCGGTGAACGCCATGGGGCTGGGCCTGATCTGCCCGGAGGCGAACGGGCCGGAGGCGGCCTGGGCGGGAGATGTGCGGCTGCTGGCGCCGCGTTCCCTGATCGGCCTGATCAATCATTTTCGCGGGACCCAGGTGCTGCGCCCGCCCCAGCCGGGGCCGGTGGTGGAGGGGGGCGCCGTGCCCGACCTGCGCGAGGTCAAGGGGCAGGAGGGCGCCAAACGGGCGCTGGAGATCGCCGCCGCGGGGGGCCACAACCTGCTGTTCGTCGGCCCGCCGGGTTCGGGCAAGTCGATGATGGCGGCGCGTCTGCCGGGCCTGCTGCCGCCGCTGACGCCGCTGGAGCGGCTGGAGACCTCGATGGTCTGGTCGGTGGCGGGCCTGATCGAGCGCGGGGCGCTGACGCGGGAACGACCGTTCCGCGCGCCGCATCACTCGGCCTCGATGGCCGCCCTGACCGGGGGCGGACATAAGGCCAAGCCGGGCGAGGCGTCGCTGGCGCACAACGGCGTGCTGTTCCTCGATGAACTGCCGGAATATTCGGCCCAGGCGCTCGACAGCCTGCGTCAACCGCTGGAGACCGGCGAGATCGTGGTGGCGCGGGCCAACGCCCATGTGCGCTATCCCGCGCGCTTCCAGCTGGTGGCGGCGATGAACCCTTGCCGCTGCGGCGTGGGCGGACCGGGCAGGGGCGCCTGCGGCAAGGCTCCGCGCTGTCAAAGGGACTATCAGAACCGTATTTCCGGCCCGATGTTCGACCGCATCGACCTGACGGTCGAGACGCCGCCGGTCACGGCCGCCGACATGATCCTGCCGCCTCCGGCCGAAGGCACGGCCGAAGCCGCCGCCCGGGTCTTCGCCGCCATGCAGATGCAGGAGGCCCGTCAGGCCGAGGCCGGGTTGACGGGGATGCAGGCCCTCAACGCCCGGGCGTCGGGCGAGGCGCTGGAACGGTTCGCCGCCCCGGACCAGGCTGGTCGCGCCCTGCTGATGAAGGCGGGGGAGGCGGGCGGGCTCACCGCGCGGGGCTGGACCCGCACCCTGCGTCTGGCGCGCACCATCGCCGACCTGGACGGGGCGGACGGGGTGCTGCGCCGCCATGTGGCCGAGGCCCTGATGTACCGACGCAGCACGGTCGGCGCTCATGAGGATTTCGACCGTCAGGTCAGCCGACGCGGCTTGTTTCCCGTGAAGGAGGGCGCAGACGGGCCGAGGCCGTTCGTGTTGAATTAACCCCGGGAGGCCTAGCGTGGCCTTATGGGACAGACCCGCCGCAAACCGTCGCAGAACGCGCTTCTTCCAGCCATGTCCGGCTTGGGAGCGGGGCCGTCCGACGCGCCTGCGGACGGCGCTTCGCCCGAACAGCAGTTCCTGCGGCTGATGAGCCATGAGATGCGCACGCCTCTGAACGGGGTGATCGGCATGCTCGGCCTGTTGTCGCGCACGCGGCTGGACGGGGCGCAGCGCGCCTATGCCGAGGCGGCGCAGAAGTCGGCCGAACATCTGTTGGGCCTGGTCAACGACCTGTTGGATTACGCCCGGCTGGAGGCCGAGGCGCTGGAGTTCGATCCGGCGCCGGTCGACCTGGAAGGCCTGGTGCGGGGCGTGGCCGAACTGCTCAGTCCGCGCGCCCACGACAAGGGGCTGGAGATCGTCTGGTCGGTGGCCGCCGACGCGCCCGACATCGTCGCCGACGAGGGCCGTCTGCGGCAGATCCTGTTCAACCTGGCTGGAAACGCCGTCAAGTTCACCGACCGGGGCGGCGTGCGTCTGGCGGTCGAAGCGGTGGGCGAACCGCGGGACGGCGCGCCCGTGCGGCTGGCCTTCATCGTCGACGACACCGGACCGGGCGTGCCGCAAGAGGCGCGCAGCCGCATCTTCGAAGAGTTCGGCCACGCCGACGCCTCGGACGCCGCCCGCTTCGACGGCGCGGGCCTGGGCCTGGCGGTGGTGCGGCGCCTGGCCCGCGCCATGGACGGAGCCGTCGTGGTCGAGGACCGCCCCGAAGGCGCCGGCGCCCGGTTCCGTTTCGAAGCCGCCTTCCCGCTCGCGCCCGGCGCCACGCCGCGCGCGCGGCCGCTGGCCAAGCTGGCGGTGGCGATCCGCACGCCCGATCCCTTCGTGCGACGCGCGGCGGCCGACCAGATCGAGGCCTCCGGCGGGCGGGTGGCGCGTCAGGCGCAGGTGACTCTGGTGGATCATGCCGGCGCCGACGTAGGGGCGCTGGCGGCCAAGCCGGTTCAGGGCCAGTCCATCATCCTGCTTCGCCCGAACGAGCGGGATCTGATCAGCCGCTACCGAGCAGCCGGCTTCTGCGGCTATCTGATCAAGCCCTTGCGCCGGGCCTCGCTGTCCGAGCAGGTGTTGGGGGCGCTGGCGCCGCGCCGGGGCGTCGCGGCGCCGCCGGTTCGATCCGGCGACGACGACCGGGTCGCCCATGTCGCCTTCAAGGGCGTGCGGGTCCTGCTGGTCGAGGACAATCCGGTCGGCGCCCTTCTGGCCAGGACCCTGTTGCGTCGCGAGGGCTGCGTCGTTCAGACAGCCGCCGATGGGCATGAGGCGCTGGAGGCGATGAAGGCGGCGCGCTTCGATCTGGTCTTCATGGACATGCGGATGCCGCGTCTGGACGGGCCCGGCGCGACGCGCGCCCTGCGCGCGCGCGGCGACCAGACGCCGATCATCGCCCTGACCGCCAACGCCTTCGCCGAGGACCGCGCCGCCTGTCTGGCGGCGGGCATGGACGACCACCTGTCCAAGCCGCTGGAGGCGGACGCTCTGCGAAGCGCGCTGGCCCGCTGGACGAACGGGGCCAACCGCGCCAAGGTCGCGGCTTCCTGATCTGCCAGTAGTTCGTCGTCCGTATCGCCCGGCGGCGCCCGCCGGAGCCACGTATGATTGATACCAAGACGCCCAACGCGCCTGCCGGACGTTTCGGGGGGCTGGCCGTCTATGGCGAGCGGCGGCCGATGGCCATGCTGCTGCTGGGGTTCGCGGCGGGCCTGCCGAATTTGCTGATCTACGACACCCTGTCGGCCTGGCTGCGCGACGCGGGCGTGACGCTGGAGATGATCGGCTTCTTCGCCCTGGCCACCCTGACCTATGCGTTGAAGTTCGTCTGGGCGCCGCTGCTTGACCGCACCAATATTCCCGGCCTGACGCGCTGGCTGGGGCATCGGCGCTCGTGGATGCTGGCGACCCAGGTGGTGATCATCGCCGGCCTGTGGCTGATCTCGGGCTCCAATCCGCAGACGTCCTTGGGCGCCGTGGCCGCCTTCGCCGTGATGGTCGGCTTCTTCGGCGCGACCCAGGACATCGCCATCGACGCCTGGCGTATTGAGGCGGTGGACGACAGCCGTCAGGGCGCGATGGCGGCGGCCTACCAGCTCGGCTATCGCGTCGCTCAGATCGTCGCCGGCTTCGTGCCTCTGGCGCTGGCGCAGTTCTACAACTGGAACCTGTCCTACGCGATCATGGCCGCCCTGATGGGCGTCGGCGTGATGGGCGTCCTGCTGGCGCCGCGCGAGAAGCAGCACGTCGTGCGCGCCATTCCCGTCTCCGACATTCCGTCCCGTCCCGTGGCCGAGAAGATCGAATGGGTGGTGCGCCTCGGCCTGATCTTCGTCGCGGCGGTGCTGATCGGCACAGGACTGACCGACAAGATCGACGCCTTCGCCTGGGCCTTCGGCGCGGTCCTGCCCGAAGCGGTTCTGGCCGTGCTGAGCGCGGGGCTGGCTGAAAGCGGGGGCGGCGGGGTGTTGATCCAGTTCGCCTGGATCGTGCTGGGCTTCGGCCTGCTGTTCTTCGCCTGCGCGCCGGTGCCGGGCTGGCGCAGTCGTCCGGGCGCCTATCTGGCGGGGTCGTTCGGTGCGCCGTTGAAGGATTTCTTCGTCCGCTTCGGCAAGCTGGCCGGGCCGATCCTGGCGCTGATCTGCCTCTATCGCCTGGCGGATTTCGTGCTGAACATCATGAACCCCTTCTACATCGACCTGGGGTTCAGCCTGATCGAGATCGGCGAGGTGCGAAAGCTGTTCGGCGTCGTCGCCATGTCGCTGGGCGTCTTCATCGGCGGGTGGTCCGTCGCCCGCTTCGGCTTGATCCGGACCATGGTGGTCGGGGCCTTCATGAGCCCGGTGTCGAACCTGGTCTTCGCCTGGCTGGCGACCCAGGGGCATGATCTGACCGCCCTGTTCGTCTCCATCGGCGTGGATAACCTCGCCACCGGCTACGCCGGGACGGCGCTGATCGCCTATATGTCCAGCCTGACGTCGATCGGCTTCACCGCGACCCAATACGCCCTGTTCAGCTCGCTGTACGCCCTGCCGGGCAAGCTGATCGCGTCCCAGTCCGGCAAGATTGTCGAGGCCTCGGCGCGGGCGGCCGACGCCGGGGGGCCGTTGGGGGCGCTGAAGGGCCTGTTTCACGCCCTGCCGCCGGAATCTCTGGTCGCAGGCGCGGCCAAGAGCGGGGTGTCTCCGGCTGGCCTGGGGGCGGGCTATGTCACCTTCTTCCTGTATTCGACGGTCATCGGCGTGTTCGCCATTTTGCTGGCCTTCTACGTCGCGCCGCGTCATGCGCGCCTGATCGCCGAGCAGAAGAAGGCGGCCGCCCCAGAAGAAGCGCCCGGCGCCTGAAACGCAAAGAGGCGGCCCGAAGGCCGCCTCTGAACGGTGTCGCGATGGCGAGGGGGTCAGTCCTCGATCTCCACCCCTTCGGCATAGGCGGCGAAGGTGGCGGCGGTCATGATCTCGCCGACCGAGGCGCCCAGGGGCACGATCTGCACCGACTTCTCTAGACCCACCAGCAGCGGGCCGATCACCGTGGCGCCGCCCAGGGCCTGAACCAGGCGGGTCGAGATGGCGGCCGAGTGGATAGCCGGCATGACCAGGACGTTGGCGTCGCCGGTCAGACGCATGAAGGGATAGTTGGTCCGCGCTTCGGAGTTCAGCGCCAAGGCCGGGGGCATCTCGCCCTCATATTCGAAATCGACGCCCATGCCGTCCAGGATGCGGATGGCCTCGCGCACCTTTTCGCCACGCGCGCCCGGCGGGTCGCCGAAGGTCGAATAGCTGAGGAACGCGACGCGCGGCTTGCGGCCCAGGGTCTTGACCGTGGCGGCGGCCTTGACGGCGATCTCGGCCAGTTCGGCGGCGTCGGGCAGTTCGTGGATCGAGGTGTCGGCCACGAACAGGGTGCGCCCCTTGGCCAGCAGGATCGACAGGCCGATCATCCGGTCCTTGACGTCCAGGACGCGGCGGACCTCTTTCAGGGCCATGTTGAAATTGCGGGTCACGCCGGTGACCATGCAGTCCGCTTCGCCGCGCGCGACCATGGCGGCGGCGAAATAGTTGCGGTCCTGATTGATCATGCGCTGGACGTCGCGGCGCAGATAGCCGCGGCGTTGCAGGCGGGCGTAGAGCCAGTCGACGTAATCGGTGTTCCGCTCGGAAATCCGGGCGTTCATGATCTCAATGCCCAACTCATCGAAGCTCAGACCGGCCTCGGCGGCGTTCTGACGGATCAGTTCCTCGCGGCCGACCAGGATGGGCGTGCCCAGCTCGGCCTGTTTGAAGGCCCAGGCGGCGCGGATGACTGATTGCTCCTCGCCCTCGGCGAAGACAACCCGCTGCTTCGGACCCGAGCGCACGCTGGCCTGGATCTTCTGCATCAGGGCGGCCGACGGATCGACCCGCTGGCGCAGGCTGATGCGATAGGCGTCCATGTCCTCGATCGGCTTGCGCGCGACGCCGGTGTCCATCGCCGTCTGGGCGATGAAAGGCGGGATGTACCAGATCAGGCGCGGATCGAACGGCGTCGGGATGATGTATTCCGGACCGAACTTCAGCTTGCGGCCGCGATAGGCGGCGGCGACCTCGTCCGGCACGTCTTCGCGCGCCAGCGCCGCCAGGGCGTGGGCGCAGGCGATCTTCATCTCGTGGTTGATCTGCCGCGCGCGCACGTCCAGCGCACCCCGGAACAGATAGGGGAAGGCCAGGACGTTGTTGATCTGGTTGACGTAGTCCGAACGGCCCGTCGCCATGATGGCGTCCGAACGCACGGACTTGACGTCTTCGGGCGTGATTTCGGGGTCGGGGTTGGCCATGGCGAAGATGATCGGATTGGGCGCCATGGAGGCGACCATCTCCTTGGTGATAGCGCCCTTGGCCGACAGGCCCAGCACCACGTCGGCGCCGACCATGGCCTCGGCCAGGGTGCGGTGCGGCGTGTCGGTGGCGTGCGCCGCCTGCCATTGGGAGACGTTGTCCCGGCCCTTGTAGATCACGCCCTGACGATCGCAGATGACGGTGTTCTCAGCCTTGACCCCGGCGGCCTTCATCAGGGCGATGGAGGACAGGCCCGCTGCGCCGGCGCCGGACAGGACGACTTTCACGTCTTCCAGCTTCTTGCCGACGATGTGGCAGGCGTTGATCAGGCCGGCGGTCGAGATGATGGCGGTGCCGTGCTGGTCGTCGTGGAAGACGGGGATGTCCAGCAGGTCCTGCAGCTGGGCTTCGATCTCAAAGCACTCGGGGGACTTGATGTCCTCCAGGTTGATGCCGCCCCAGGTGTCGCCGATGTTCTTGACCACGGTGACGAACTCGTCCGGGTCGGTGGTCTTCACCTCGACGTCGAAGCTGTCGACATCGGCGAAGCGCTTGAACAGGACCGACTTGCCTTCCATCACCGGCTTGGAGGCCATGTGGCCCAGGTTGCCCAGGCCCAGGATGGCGGTGCCGTTCGAGATGACCGCGACCAGATTGCCCTTGGCGGTGTAGTCGTAGGCCTTATCCGCATCGGCGGCGATGGCCAGGACCGGCACGGCCACGCCCGGCGAATAGGCCAGCGACAGGTCGCGCTGGGTCGCCATCGGCTTGGTCGGGGCCATGGAGATCTTGCCCGGGATCGGATCGCTGTGGAACTCCAGAGCGTCGTCGTCTGAGAAGGTCTGTTTGTCGGTCAATTCGGGCATTTTAATCTCGGCAAGGGCAGGCGCGTCTCGTTCCTAGAGGGTGGGGCCGTCGCCGACAACCGCTGACGCTGGGTCAAGACGCAATGGTCAGGCTTCGGGCAGGAAACCGGCGCCTTCGACCTGGACCGGGCCGGTCATGAAGACGTGGTTCGTAGCCTGGTCCCATTCGATGGTCAGCTGGCCGCCATCGACCGTCACCACGGCCTTTCGCCCGGTCAGGCCGCGCCGCGCGGCGGCCACCAGGGCGGCGCAGGCGCCGGTGCCGCAGGCCAGGGTCAGGCCCGCCCCGCGCTCCCAGACCCGCAACCGAATGTGATCGGGCGACAGGACGTGGGCGAAGCCGACGTTGACCCCTTCAGGGAACAGCGGGTGGCGCTCGACCAGCGAGCCAGAGCCGCGCACGAAGGCGTCGTCCTGGCGATCGGTGAAGAAGACGACGTGGGGATTGCCCATCGAAACGGCGCCGGGGGTGTGCAGTACGGGCGCGTCGATCGGTCCGACCTGAAGCTCGATGCCGCGCGTGTCCATCTCTTCGGACAGGGGCACCTGCTCCCACTCCAGACGCGGCGCGCCCATATCCACCGTGACTTGATGCTGGGCCGCGGTCGTCGACCCTGCGGGATCTCCCGACCCGACGCGGCCTGGAAGAGAGGATGCGGCGCGGCGCGCGGTGGTCGGGCCGCTCAGGGTGTCGATCACCACCTCTTCCTTGTCGGTCGCCTCCAGCATCAGCCAGCCGACGCAGCGCAGGGCGTTCCCGCAGGTTTCCACCATCGAGCCGTCGGCGTTCCATACCCGCATGAAGGCGTCGGCCGTCTCAGACGGTTCGACGCCGATCAGCTGGTCGAAGCCGCCCAGACCCGCCGCCGGGGCGGCCAGGGCGCGCACCTGGTCCCCCGTCGGGTGGAAGGGTTGCTCGAAGGCCTGGACGACGATGAAGGCGTTTCCGGCGCCGTTCATGCGGATGTAGGGGCGGGCGGGTTCACTCATGTTGCTCTTCATATAGGATTTTGCGCCGGTTCATGTATCGCTGGCGACGATGACTTCCGATCAGAGCCAAACCGCCAGACCCGACGGCCTGAGACTGAGGGCGCGCCTGCGTTACCTCTATCACGGCGCCCAGCCGGCGGCGGTGAAGTTCCGCCTGATGGTCATTCTGGTCGATCTGATCATCATCGGCTTCTTTCTGGCCGCGCCGATCCTGAAGGAGGCGGGCTGGGTCTTCTATGTCGCCGACTATTTCATCGCCGCCATCCTGGGGCTGGACCTGGCGGCGCGGGCCTATGCCTATTCCGATGTCCGCGACTGGTTGAAGAAGCCCATCGTCTGGGTCGACCTGTTCGTCCTGGCGACCCTGCTGTTTCCGGCCTGGCTGGCCAACTTCGGCTTCCTGCGGCTGCTGCGGTTCTGGAGCCTGCTGAACAGCGACCTGTTCTGGCGCACCATCGGCCGCCGGTTCGACGACACCCGGGTCGAGGAGATCACCCGCGCCCTGGCCGCCCTGATCACCTTCGTCTTCGTGACGACCGGCTTCGTCTACGCCTATTTCCGGGGCAAGGCCGAGCATATCAACGGCTATCTGGACGCGCTCTACTTCACCGTCGCCACCCTGACGACGACGGGGTTTGGCGACATCACCCTGCCGGGCAACTGGGGCCGGGTCATCTCCATCGTCGTCATGCTGGTGGGCATCACCCTGTTCATCCGCCTGGCCCAGACCCTGATCCGGCCGCACAAGGTGAAGTTTCCCTGTCCGACCTGCGGCCTGCAGAAGCATGATCCGGACGCCGTCCACTGCAAGGCCTGCGGCCAGATCCTGTGCATCCCCGACGACGGCGACTGAGCGCGATCCAGCGGCCGAAGATTACGCGCCGGTAATATGACTGACGCTTGCCCCTCGCCGTCGGCGTCGCCAAGGTGCCCGGCGAAACATTCGTCCGTTGGGGGACACCCATGATCATCCGCACCCTGGCGTCCGTCGCCGTCCTTTCCCTTGCCGCCGGAGCCGCACCTGTCGCCATGGCCCAAGCTTCCGTTTCCACCAGTGTCGTCTCTACCGCGCCGGGCTTCGCGACCAGCGACGCGACCGACCCCTATCTGTGGCTGGAGGAGGTCGAGGGCGACCGCGCCATGGAGTGGGTCAAGGCGCACAACGAGACCTCTCTGGGCGTGCTGCAGGGCGATCCGCGCTATGAGGGCCTGCACCAGCAGGCGCTGGACCTGGTGCAGTCGCGCGACCGCATCCCCTCGCCCGGCTTCACCCACGACGGCCACGTCGACAACTTCTGGCAGGACGCCGAGCATGTGCGCGGCATCTGGCGCCGCACGACGCTGGACTCCTACCGCACCGACGCGCCGCAGTGGGAGACCATCCTGGACATCGACACCCTGTCGGCGGCCGAGGGCGCCAACTGGGTCTATAAGGGCGCGACCTGTCTGCCGCCTGAAGAGCGCTACTGCCTGATCTCCCTGTCGAACGGCGGCAAGGATGCGGTCACCCTGCGCGAGTTCGACAGCGTGACGCGCACCTTCGTTGAGGGCGGCTTCAGCCTGCCGGAATCCAAGGGCGGCGCCAGCTGGATCGACAAGGACACCCTGCTGATCTCGCGCGACTTCGGCGAGGGCTCGCTGACGGACTCCGGCTATCCGCGCACCGTGCGCGTGATGAAGCGCGGCCAGACGATCGATCAGGCGGTCGAGGTCTTCGCCGGCCAGAAGACCGACGTCTCGGTGTCCGGCTACACCCTGCGCGACGCTGACGGCGTGGTGCAGGCGGTGCTGCTGAACCGGGGGATCAACTTCTATGAGAGCGAGACCTGGCGCCTGAACGCCGACGGCTCGACGACGAAGCTGGAGCTGCCGCTCAAGTCCAACATCAACGCCCTGGTCGCCGGACAGCTGGTGGTGACGACGGATCAGGACTGGACCGCGCCGTCGGGTCAGGAATTCAAGACCGGCGACGTCATCGCCTGGGACCTGCAGGCGTGGCTGGCCGATCCGAAGGCGACCGCCCGTCTGGTCATCCGCCCCGGCGAGCGCGAGGCGGTCGAGGGGATCAACGCCACCCGCAACAAGCTGGTCGTGGCGCTTTATGAAAACGTGCGCGGCTCGGTCTATGTCTACGATCCGGCCGACTGGAGCCGCTCGCGTCTGGACCTGCCGCAGAACGTCTCGGTCGGCGTCGGCTCGGCCTCGGAGCAGGACGACAAGATCTTCGTCAGCGTCACCGGCTATCTGAACCCGTCCAGCCTCTATTTGGCCGATGCGGCGACCGGGGCCGTCGATCTGACCAAGGCCCTGCCGGACAAGTTCGACGCCAGCGGCATGCGCGTGGATCAGTTCGAGGCCCGTTCGACCGACGGGACGATGATCCCCTATTTCGTCGTCCATAAGGACGCGATGGCGCTGGACGGGTCGAACCCGACGCTGCTGTACGGCTACGGCGGCTTCCAGTCGTCGCTGCTGCCCGGCTATTCGCCGACGGTCGGCAAGCTGTGGCTGGAGCGGGGCGGCGTCTACGTCATCGCCAATACGCGCGGCGGCGGCGAGTTCGGCCCGAAGTGGCACCAGGCGGCCCAGCAGGAAAACCGCCAGCGCGCGCATGAGGACTTCCAGGCCGTGGCCCAGGACCTGATCACGCGCGGGATCACCAGCCAGCCGCACCTGGGCGTCATGGGCGGCTCGCAGGGCGGGCTGTTCATGGGCGCCATGCTGACCCAGCGCCCGGACCTGATCAATGCGGCGGTCATCCAGGTGCCGCTGTTCGACATGCTGCGCTTCCACAAGCTGTTGGCGGGCGCCAGCTGGATCGGCGAATACGGCGACCCGGACATCCCGGAACAGCGCGCCTGGATCGAACAGTACTCGCCCTATCAGAAGCTGGTGGCGGGTCAGCCCTATCCGGAAGTCTTCATCCACACCTCGACCAAGGACGACCGCGTCCACCCCGGCCACGCCCGCAAGGCGGCGGCGCGGATGGAGGCGCTGGGCTATCCGGTGCTCTTCTATGAGAACACCGACGGCGGCCACGCGGCCGGCGCCAACCTGCGCGAGACGGCCCGCCGCATCGCGCTGGAATACACCTATCTGACCCGGCGGCTGATGGATCAGCCGGCGCAGCGATAAGACCATGCCCGCTCACCCTCGCGGAGGCGGGGACCCAGGCTTGAGCCCCGCGCTCGGCCTGGGCGCGGGCGAAAACTCTGAAGGCGGCTGATTGAGCCAAAGCACTGGGTCCCCGCCTCCGCGGGGATGAACGGAGAAGATTGTGAAAACCCTGTTCCTGTCCGTCGCCTTGCCGGCCTTGATGTTGGCCGCCGCGCCCGCTATGGCCGAGGGCGCCGTGTCCGATCCGACGGCCGCCTCGGCCGTGACCCCGCCGCCGCACTTCCCGCGCGACCTGTCGCCCGAAGGGGTCAAGGCCGCCGACGAGCATCTGGCGCTGGAAGAGGTGGACGGCGCCGAGGCCCGCGCCTTCGTCGCCGCCTCCAATGAAAAGGCCCTGGCCGCCCTGACCGGCGACCGCCGCTATGAGCCCTTTCGCCAGCAGGCCGAGGCCATCCTGACCGCCACCGACCGCATCCCCGGCGTCAACTTCCTGGGCGAAGGCCTCGGCAACTTCTGGCAGGACGCGGCCAATCCCAAGGGAGTCTGGCGCCGCACGACGCTGGCGTCCTATCGCACCGCCCAGCCGCAGTGGGAGACCCTGCTGGACATCGACGCCCTGGCCAAGGCCGAGGGCAAGGACTGGGTGTTCAAGGGCGCCAACTGCCTGGCGCCGGACGAGACCCGCTGCCTGGTCAATCTGTCCAACGGCGGCATGGACGCCGTGACGGTGCGCGAGTTCGACCTGACGACCAAGACCTTCGTGGACGGCGGCTTCGTCATCCCCGAAGGCAAGCACCGCATTTCCTGGCTGGACCGCGACACCCTGCTGATCGCCACCGACTTCGGCCCCGGCAGCCTGACGGAGTCGGGCTATCCCTTCATCATCAAGTCGCTGAAGCGCGGTCATCCGCTGGAACACGCGACCGAGGTCTATCGCGGCCAGCAGTCCGACGGCGGCTATGGCGTCAGCCCCCGGGTCTTCCGCGACAAGGCGGGCGCGGTCGAGGCGGTGCTGTTCAGCCGTCCGCTGGACACCTTCCGCTCGGAAACCTGGATGCTGGGCTCGGACGGCGAGCCGCATCAGCTGGCCCTGCCCGAGCGCGTGGGCGTTCAGGGCGTGCTGGACGGCAAGCTGGTCTTCTCGCCCGAGCAGCCCTGGAGCTTCGACGGCCACGACTACGCCTCCGGTTCGCTTCTGGCGCTGCCGTTGGGCGCGCTGGGCCAGCCGCGTCAGGACGTGCGCATCGACGCCAAGGCTGCGACCATCTTCGCGCCCGGCCCGCGCCAGTCGCTGCAGAACGTCAGCGTGTTCGAGAACAGCCTCGTCGCCGTGATCGCCGACAACGTCGTCGGCGCGCTGAAGCGCTTCACCCCGACCGCCGAGGGCTGGACCGCCACCGAGATCGCCGTGCCGGCCAACAGCGCCGTGGGCCTGGGCGACAGCTCCAAGGCCAAGGGGCAGGTCTTCGTCTCGACGCAGGGTTTCCTGACGCCGCCGACGCTCAGCCTGGCCGATGTCTCGACGGGCGCCCTGACCGAGCTGAAGTCGGCCCCGGCCAAGTTCGACGCCTCGACCCATGTGGTCGAGCAGTTCGAGGCGACCTCGACCGACGGGACGAAGATCCCCTACTTCGTCACCCGGCCGAAGAACCTGGCGATGGACGGGACCGGCCCGACCATCCTGTTCGGCTACGGCGGCTTCCAGGCCAGCTTCCCGCCCGCCTACAAGCCCGAGATGGGCAAGCTGTGGCTGGAGAACGGCGGCGTCTTCGTCCAGGCCAACATTCGCGGGGGCGGCGAGTTCGGGCCCGGCTGGCACCAGGCGGCCTTGCGCGAGAACCGCCAGCGCGCCTTCGACGACTTCGCCGCCGTGGCCCGCGATCTGGAGCAGCGCAAGATCACCAGCCCGCGCCATCTGGGCATCTACGGCCGCTCCAACGGCGGGGTTCTGACCTCAGTGTCGATCACCCAGCATCCGGAGCTGTTCAATGCGGCCGTCATCGAAAGCCCTCTGATCGACATGCTGCGCTATCAGGAACTGCCGGCGGGCGCGTCGTGGATGGGCGAGTACGGGGATCCGCGCATTCCGGGCGACGCCGAATTCATCGCCCGCTATTCGGCCTATCAGCAGCTGCGGCCGGAGGTGAAATACCCGCGCGTCTACATCACGACCAATACGCGCGACGACCGGGTCCACCCCGGCCACGCCCGCAAGTTCGCGGCGCGTCTGGGGGACCAGGGCCACGATCACCTCTATTTCGAGGACACGGCGGGCGGCCACTCCAACGACGCGGATCCGGTCGCCAACGCCCGCCGCTGGGCGCGCCACTATGTCTATCTGGCCCAACAGCTGATGGATTAATCTGTTCGCCGACACGTCATCCCGGCCGCAGCAGAGCGGAGCGCCGGGACCGCCGAAGACGCGACGTCGACGTTCCGGGCGGTCCCGGATAGCGGCTGCGCCGCTTCCGGGATGACGTTTCCTCTTTTTCCGCTCACGCATTTATGAGCGGCGTTCTCGGGCCGAAGGGATAGGATCGCGCCCATGATGGCACGGGGCCTGTTCAGGTACGGGATGACGGCGGTGGTCGCGGGCGCAGGCCTGCTGGCCGTCGCCGCCGCGCCGTCGCGCGAGCGCGACGCCCCGGTCCAGCCGGTGGTGGTCGAACTGTTCACCGCCCAGGGCTGCGCGGGCTGCCCCGACGCCAACCGCACCGTCGAAAGCGTGGCGGCCGAGCCGGGCGTGATCGTCCTGACCTATGGCGTCGACTACTGGGACTATCTGGGCTGGCCCGACACCTTCGCCCGGCCCGAGTTCGCCGAACGCCAGCGCGCCTATCGTCAGGCGCTGAAGCTTAGAAACGTCTCGACGCCCCAGGTGGTGATCGACGGGCGCCGTCATGTATCGGGCGCCCGCTCGCCGGAGCTGAAGGCCGCCGTCGAGGCCGAGGCGCGCGGTCGCGGCTGGCCGCCCGAGATCGAGTTCCGCGAGACCGGCGACCGCGTCGGCGTCGGCTCCGGCCGGGCGCCGCAGGGCGGGGCCGAGGTCGTCGCCGTGGTCTATCGGCCGGGGCAGCAGACGGTCGAGGTCAAGGGCGGCGACAACCGGGGCCGCGCGGTGACCCACGTCAATGTCGTGCGCGAGGTGCGCCGTCTGGGCGACTGGAACGGACGCCCGGTGCTGTTTCCGCTGCCTGTCGAGGCGGGGGCGGACGAGGGTGTGGTGATCCTGCTTCAGGCCAAGGACGACCGTCGCATCCTGTCCTCGGCGGCGCGGCCGGAACCTGGGCGCGATTGAAGCGCTGACGGAAAAGGTCTAAAGGCCCGCGGCTCTTGATGGGCACGCCTCCTCGCGCGACCCGGAGAACAATGCATGGTCGGGGACACGCCCCGCGGCGACGCCGCGCCTAACGCCAACGCCTCATCCCCCGCCCACGCCCCGCCTCCCGCCGCCGGGGGTTCGCCGGGCCCTGGGGGCAAGGCCGGCCGCCGCGCCCTGATCCTGGGCGCCATCGGCGTGGTGTTCGGCGACATCGGCACCAGCCCGATCTACGCCCTGCGCGAAGCCATCGGCCACGCCCAGAAGGGCGTCGACGGCGATCTGGCCGTCATCGGCGTCGTCTCCCTGGCCTTTTGGGCCCTGATGGTGGTGGTGACGTTCAAATACGTCATGTTCCTGATGCGGGCCGACAACAAGGGCGAAGGCGGCACCCTGTCCCTGATGGCCCTGGCCCAGCACGCGATCGGCCGACGCAGCGCCTGGCTGTTCATCCTGGGCGTCTGCGGCGCGGCTCTGTTCTACAGCGACGGCGTCATCACCCCGGCCATTTCCGTGCTGTCGGCCATCGAGGGCCTGCAGGAGGCGCCGGGCCTGAATGGACGCCTCGATCCCTTCATCCTGCCGTTGGCGGCGGGCATTCTCATCGCCCTGTTCCTGGTCCAGTCGCGCGGCACGGCGGGGCTGGCGAAGTTCTTCGGCCCCATCACCCTGGTGTGGTTTCTGTCGCTGGGCCTGATGGGCGTGGCGCACATCTTCGATGACCTGTCGATCCTGAAGGCCCTGTCGCCCTATTACGGGATCAAGCTGCTGGTCGCCGACGGCTTCCTCGGCTTCGTCATCCTGGGCAGCGTCTTTCTGGCCGTCACCGGCGCCGAGGCGCTTTATGCGGACATGGGCCATTTCGGCAAGTCGCCGATCCGCCAGGGGTGGCTGTTTATCGTTCTGCCGTGTCTGACGCTGAACTATCTGGGGCAGGGCGCCTTCCTGCTGTCCCACCCCGGCGCGGCGAACAACCCGTTCTGGAACATGGTGCCGCAGCTGGTCTACTGGCCCATGCTGTTGCTGGCGACGGCGGCTACGGTGATCGCCAGTCAGGCGGTCATCACCGGCGCCTTCTCGGTGACGCAGCAGGCGGTGCAGCTGGGCCTGCTGCCGCGCCTGGACATCCGCAACACCTCCGAGACCCAGGCCGGCCAGATCTATGTGCCCGCGATCAACAGCCTGCTGATGGTGGGCGTGCTGTTCGTGCTGGTGACCTTCCAGTCCTCGCACAATCTGACGGCCGCCTATGGGGTGGCGGTGACCGGCACCATGATGGTCAACACCCTGATGTCCTTCACCGTCGTGCGGCATAAGTGGAAGTGGCCGATGTGGGCCATCCTGCTGACCCTGGTGCCGTTCGGCTTCATCGACGCGGTCTTCTTGACCTCGAACCTGCTGAAGATCCCGGCCGGGGCGTGGATGCCGCTGGTGCTGGGCGGCGGTCTGGTCATGCTCATGTGGACCTGGGTGCGCGGCACGCAGATCCTGACCGACAAGACGCGCAAGGACAGCCTGCCGCTGACCGATCTGATCGAGATGCTGCGCGCCCGCCCGCCGCACCGCGCGCCGGGCACGGCCATCTTCTTGACCTCGGACGCCGAGGTCGCGCCTGTGGCCCTGATGCACAACCTCAAGCACAACAAGGTGCTGCACGAGAAGAACATCATCCTGACGGTGCACACGTCCGACCGACCGCGCGTGTCGGACCTGCAAAGGGTGGCGGTCGAGCCGATCAGCGATGATTTCAAACGCCTGACGCTGACCTTCGGCTATATGGAGACGCCGAACGTGCCGCGCGCCCTGGCCCTGTGCCGCAAACAGGGGCTGAAGTTCGATATCATGTCGACCAGCTTCTTCCTGGGCCGCCGGTCCGTCGTTCCCACCGCCCGTCAGGGCATGCCTCTGTGGCAGGACAAACTGTTTATCTTCCTGATGCGTAACGCCGCCAATCCGACCGACTTCTTCCGTATTCCGCCCGGCCGCGTGGTCGAGCTTGGCACCCAGGTGTCGGTGTGAGCGGGGACGCGCCCAAGGGCCGGAGCTCCGCCGCGCGCGGCCGCCGCATCGCCGAAAAGGCGCGCGGCCCGCGTCGTGAACCGGCGCCGCGCCCGGTCGCGGACGACCCGCACGCCGACGTCGGCGTCGAGGCGCGTCTGGTCGCCGGCGTCCTGTTGAACGCCGCGCTGGAGAAGCGCACGGGGCTGGACGAGGCCCTGTCGCAGTCGCCCGCGCGCGATCTGCCGCCGCAGGACCGCGCCTTCGCCCGCGCCGTAGCGATGGCGGCCCTGCGCCGCCTGGGCGAGATCGACCAGATCCTTGAGCGCCGTCTCCAAAAGGCCCCGCCGCTGGCGGTCATGACGATCCTGCGCATCGCCCTGGCCCAGACCCTGGTGCTGGAGACGCCCGCCTTCGCGGCCGTGTCGACGGCGGTGAAGCTGGCCGAGCGCGATCCCAAGACGCGGCCCTACAAGAATCTGGTCAACGCCGTGCTGCGCGGCGTCGGCCGCGACGGTCCGGGCCTGACGACCGCTGAGTCCAACCTGCCCGACTGGCTGGCCCAGCGCTGGAAGGCGACCTATGGCCAAGCGTCCCTGATCGGCCTGGCCCTGGCTACGCGGGAAGAGCCGGCGACCGACCTGACGGCCAAGCCGGGCGTCGACCCGGCCGAACTGGCGGCCTCTGTCGAGGGCGAGGTGCTGCCCGGCGGCACGGTCCGCACCGGCAAGCGCGGCGATGTCGCGTCCTGGCCCGGTTTCGAGGCGGGCGACTGGTGGGTGCAGGATGCCGCCGCCGCCGTGCCCGCGCGTCTGCTGGCCGTCAAGCCGGGCGAGACGTCGCTGGACCTGTGCGCCGCGCCGGGCGGCAAGACGCTGCAACTGGCCGCCGCCGGGGCCGAAGTCGTGGCGCTGGACCGTTCCGAGGCGCGTCTGAAACGTTTGCGCCAGAATTTCGAGCGCATGAACCTCACGGCCGAGGTCGTCGCCGTCCCGGCCGAGGACTGGGAGGACGAGCGGACGTTCGACGCCGTGCTGCTGGACGCGCCGTGCACGGCGACCGGCACCTATCGCCGCAACCCTGAGGTCCTGCGCGCCACCCGCCCCGCCGACGTGGCCAAGCTGGCCGATGTGCAGCATCGACTGCTGGACGCGGCCGCCGAGAAGGTGAAGCCGGGCGGCCGTCTGGTCTATTGCGTCTGCTCGCTGGAGCGCGAAGAGGGCGAGACTCAGGTCATCGCCTTCCTGCGCCGCAACCCGGCCTTCCGCACCGTCGCCGCCGTTCCCGCCGAGGTCGGCGCCCCGGACGAGGCCCTGACGCCCGAAGGCTGGCTGCGCATCCTGCCGTCGCAATGGGCGGAAAAGGGCGGGCTGGACGGCTTCTTCGCGGCCAAGCTGGAGCGGATCGCAGGCTGAGGTCGATGGCGGACGTCCTGAGCAATCGCTACGCCGGTCTGGCCGCCCGGGTCTATGAACTGGACAAGCCGGTCGGCCGATCTTTCGGCGATGTGGAGTTCTACGCCGCGCGGCTGAAAGGATGCGAGGGACCCGTGCTGGAGCCCGCCGTCGGGGCGGGCCGCGTGCTGGTTCCCCTGCTGGAAGCCGGGTTGGACGTCGTCGGCTTTGACGCTTCCGAAGCCATGCTGGAGCTGTGCCGGGCGGCGTGCGCCAGACGCGGCCTGAAGGCGGACCTGTCCGTCGCCCGTTTTGACGACTTCGCCTATGCGACGCGGTTCGGCGCCGCCATCCTGCCTGCCGGATCGTTCCAGTTGATCGCCACGGCGCAGGAAGGTCTGGCGGTGCTGAAGCGTCTTCACGATCATCTGGCGCCGGGCGGGCGTCTGATCCTCGACCTTGATCCGATCAGCGCCGTCCTGGCGCCGCCGGGGTCGACCCGGCGGTGGACCGACAGGAACGGCGACGTTTTGACCCTGACCGAAGAGCGCGTCGATTCCGATCTGCTGAACCAGACGGTCGTCTCGCATCTGCGCTATGATCAATGGTCGGATGGTCGTCTGACTGCGTCGGAGCTGGAGCTGTTCGGCCTGCGCTGGTGGGGCGTCGAGGAAATGCGGCTGGCTTTGGCTGCGACGGGGTTCGTCGGCATTATCATCTCGGGCGGTTACGAGCATGGACGGCCGCCCCGTCGCGATGACGACGTCATCACCTTCGAAGCCCGCCGCGCCTAGCTCAGCCGCCGCTCTGCATCAGCGGTCCCGCCCCCGCCTCAGTCATCATCATCTTCGATGGCGTGGATCTGATCGTCGTCCAGGCCCAGGTGGTGGCCGATCTCGTGGATCAGGACGTGGGCGATGATCTCGGCCAGGCCGACGTCGCCGCGTTCGCACCATTCATCGAGGATCGGCCGGCGATACAGGAAGACGCGCGACGGCTCGGGCGCCGGGCCCATGCTGTCCCGCTCACCGATGTGGACGCCGGAATAAAGGCCGGTCAGTTCGAACGGGTCCTCGATCTCCAGGTCGCGCAGGGTTTCTTCGTCGGCGAAGTCGTCGATGCGGATGACGATGTCCCCGGCCGCCTGGCGGAACAGGTCGGGCAGGGCGGCGAAGGCCTCTTCGGCCAGGCGGGCGAAGTCGTCCAGGGAGGGGGCGGTCTGATCGGTCCAGGTCTGGCTCATGGCTTAGGATATCGCCCGGCGCGGCCGGTCCCGCAATCGGCGGCGACGCCGCATCGCAAATCGCGCAATCAGGTTATGGTAAACGCGAATCGGTCGGCGCGCTGACGCTCGGCGGCCGCCGCAGCGACGCATCATCCGGGGACCTATGGCCGAGGCCGACATCGCTTATGCAGCCACCGCAGGGGCGGCCGGTCTGGCGCTGGCGATCAGCGCCTGGACCTGGCGGTTGCGCGCGCGGCTGGGGGCGCGCGAGGTCGAGATCGAGCGCTGGCTGGGCGGCGCCCAGGCCTCGGCGGCGGCCAGCGAAGGGGCCCTGACGGCGTTCGACGACGTGCGGCTGGCCCTGAGCCCGCAGGGCGAGGCGCAGGCGGTGTTCGGCTCGGCCGAGGCCCTGTCGGCGCTGGCGCCCAGCCTTGAGGGGCTGGCGGCGGCGCAAGGCGTGGTCGATGTCCTGACCGGGCTGCACACCGGGCGCATGGAGGCGCTGGTTCAGGCCGGAGAGGCGTTCGAGACGCTGATGGAGACGCCGCAGGGCGCCTGGGCGGTCGAGGGGCGGCCGCATGGCGGGGCGGCCTGGCTGCGGCTGTCGCGTCTGGCCGGGGTCGGCGGCGAGGGCGCGCTAGACGGCGGCGCGGGCGCGGGGGTTCTGGCCGAACAGTCTCCGGCGCCGACCTGGGTCGTGGATGGGGCCGGGCGGCTGGTCTGGGCCAACAGCGCCTGGCTGATCGAGACTGGCGCCGAGACCCTGGCCGAGGCGCGCGAGCGGGGGCTCAGTTTCGACCGGGGCGCCGACGGGGTGGTGGCTGAGGCCCTGCGTCTGAATGCGCGCCAGGACGGCTTCCGCTGGACCACGGCGGGCGGACGGCGCCGGGCGTGGAAGATCCTGGCCGAGCCGCTGGCGGGCGGGCGCGGCGCCGTGATCGCTTTCGCCATCGAGATGACCGAGGCCGAGGAGACGCGGGACACCCTGCGCCGCCACGTCGAAGCCCATGACGAGACGCTGAACCACCTGGCCGACGCCGTGGCCATCTTCGGCCCGTCCAAGCGGCTGGCCTTCCACAACACCGCCTTCCAGTCGCTGTTCGGGGTCGACCCGGCGTGGCTGGACGAGCGGCCGACCCACGCCGAGCTGCTGGACCGGCTGCGCCAGAAGCGGCTGCTGCCCGAGGTCGTCGACTACGCCCGTTGGAAGGCGGATGAGCTGGATTTCTACGGCGCCGCCCAGGCCTCGCCGGACGACAGCTGGTCGCTGCCGGACGGGCGGACGCTGCGGGTGGTGCGCCAGCCGCACCCGCTGGGCGGCATCCTGCTGATCTTCTCGGACATCACCGGCGAGCTGCAGCTGCGCAGCCGCTACAACGCCCAGATCCAGGTCCAGCGCGCGACGCTGGATAAGCTGAACGACGCCGTGGCCGTGTTCGGTTCGGACGGGCGGCTGCGGCTGCACAACGAGGCGTTCGAGACCTTCTGGGGGGTGTCGGGCGAACGGCTGAACGAGGCGGGCGACTTCGACGCCGTGGCCGCTCTGTGCCGCCCGGTCCTGCCCGACGCGGCCCTGTGGCTGGGGCTGAAGGCGCGGGTCGCCGACCCGGATCCCGAAAGCCGGGTGCCGATCGCCGGCGAGGGGCGCACCGAGGACGGCCGCAGCGCCGCCTGGCAGACCCGTCCCCTGCCGGACGGCGCGACCCTGGTCGCCTTCTCGGACGTGACGGCCCGGCGCGGGCTGGAGCAGGCGCTGGCGGCCAAGGAAGCCGCTCTGGCCGAGAGCCAGGCGCTGAAACGCGAGTTCGTGGGCAGCGTTTCCTATGAGCTGCGCACCCCGCTGACGACCATCGTCGGCTATTCCGAACTGTTGGAGGCGATGGGCGACCTGCCCGAGCGCAGCCGCCAGCACGCCGGGGCCATCCGCGTGGCGGCCAGCCATCTGGCCCGCTCCATCGACGACGTGCTGGACATGGCCCAGATCGACGCGGGCGAGATGGAGCTGACGCTGGGCGACGTGCGGGTCTGCGACCTGCTGGACGAGGCGGCCGAGCGGATCCGGCCCAAGGTCGAGGGCCGCGGGGCGACGCTGAATCTGGCCTGCCCGGCGGGGCTTCAGCCGATCCGCGCCGACGCCCGCCGCATCGCCCAGGCGGTCGATCACCTGCTGGAGCACGCCTGCCGGGCGGTGTCCGAAGGCGGCGCCGTCAGCCTGAGCGCCGAGGCCGGACCGAACGAGGTGCGCATCCGCGTCGAGGACACCGGCCGGGGCATCCCCTATCACCTGCAGGCGCACGTCTTCGACCGCTTCGTGCGGCGCGAGCGCGGCGGGCCGGGCGTGGCCTTGGCTCTGGTCAAGGCCCTGGTCGAACTGCACGGCGGCTGGGCCGAGGTCCAGTCCGAACCGGGCAAGGGCGCGGCCTTCATCCTGCACCTGCCGATCGAGGCCGAGGCGCCGACGGCGGCGCCGGAGCTGCTGCTGGGCTGATATGGCCGCCCAGCCGTGCTAGAGGGCGTGTCCAAGCCTTCCCAGGACGCTTTCATGGCCGACACGCCCCGCCCCCTGCTCAAGACCGCCATCATCTATGATTTCGACGGGACGCTGGCCCGGGGGAACATGCAGGAGGTCAGCTTCATCCCCTCGATCGGAATGACGCCGGCCCAGTTTTGGAACGAGACCGTCCGTCCCCGGACCATCGCCGCCGACGGCGACGGCATCCTGATGTATATGCAGATGATGCTGCTGGCCGCGCGCGAGCAGGGGACGCCGGTGACGCGCCAGACGCTGCGCGATCACGGCCGTGACGTGGCGCTGTTTGAAGGGCTGCGCGACCGCAGCTGGTTCGACCGCATGAACGCCTTCGGGGCCCAGTACGGGCTGGAGATCGAGCACTACATCATCTCGGCGGGCCTGACCGAGATGATCGAGGGCTGTCCCATCGCCGAGGCCTTCACCCACGTGTTCGCTTCGAAATACGCCTATGACGCGGACGACGTGGCGGTGTGGCCCGCCGTGGGCGTCAACTACACGACCAAGACCCAGTATCTGTTCCGCATCAACAAGGGCGTGCACAACCACTGGGACGACGAGCGCATCAACCGCTTCATCCCCGACGAGGAGCGCCCCATTCCGTTCGACCGGATGATCTTCCTGGGCGACGGCGACACCGACGTGCCGACCATGAAGATGATGCACACCAAGGGCGGCTTCTCCATCGCCGTCTATGACCCCGACAGCACGCCGCGCGACCACGACAAGATCCATCGCCTGATCTCGGAGGACCGGGTCAACTTCGTCGCGGCGGGCGACTATCGCGAAGGCTCGCCGGTCGACCTGATCGTCAAGGGCCTGATCGGCCGCATGGCCGTCAACTACGGCCGCATGCCGGCGGATTGACTCTTTCCTTCTCCCCTTGTGGGAGAAGGTGGCAGGCGGAGCCTGACGGATGAGGGGTGTGAGCGCCCGGCCTGGAAGTTTGATCTTCTGCCGGGCTTCAACGGCCCGTCTAGGCGCCGACACCCCTCATCCGAGCGCCTCCGGCGCCCACCTTCTCCCTCAAGGGGAGAAGGGACGACGCTGCCTATCCAGCGTAACCGTCATATCCGCCCGCACCCCGCCGGCCAGCATATGACGGGTGATGCGCTCGAAATGCTGGATGAAGACGGCCAGTCCGGCGCGCCGTTCAGCTGGCAGCTCGGCCGGGGGCAGACCCATCAGACCGGCCTCCTGTTCGCAGCGCCAGTCCAGCACGGCATCGAAGGACGGCGCCTTCAGGAACAGCATGGCGTCGACCCCGGCGAAGGACTGGGCGTAGGGACCGGCGAGGGCGGCGTTGGCGGCGGTGCGCCATCGGCCCTGGACATCCTGCTCGGCCTCCAGAGCGTTGACCGGAAGGGTCAGATCCGTCCCCGCCTGCGGCATCGCGCCCAGACTCCAGCCGTCGATCAACACCGCCGACGGGCGGCCCGCAAACACGGGCCATGATGCTTCCGGCGCGCGATCATCGGCCAGCTTGTCGAAGGCGGGCAGCGGCGTGCGGCTGTCCGGCCCGGCGGCGCGCAGGGCGGCGACTGCGGCCTCCAGCAAGGCCAGGTCGTGCGTGCCGGGCGGGCCGCGCACGGCGAACAGCGGGTGGACGTCTCGGGCGAGGGCCTGGCGCTCCGTCTTCGTCAGATAGACGTCGTCCAGCGACAGGTGCGCGGCGCCCATCCGGTCGGCGGCAGCCCGCGCCAGTGTCGTTTTGCCGGAGCCCTGGGCCCCCGCGATCCCGATCAGAGGGATGTGGTCCGGCCGCGCGTGGGCCGCGACCAGAGACCCGACCGCGTCCAGCAGCCGGGCGTCGATCATGTCAGTGCTGGCTTTGCGGCAGGCGGACGATCAGGCCGTCCAGATCGTCGGTGACGCGGATCTGGCAGGACAGGCGGCTGTTCGGCTCCACGTTCTCGGCGAAGTCCAGCATGGACTCCTCCATCGCCGAGGGACGGCCCGTCTCGGCGGCGAAGTCGGGGTCGACATAGACATGGCAGGTGGCGCAGGCGCAGGCCCCGCCGCAATCGGCGTCGATGCCCGGCACATTGTTGCGGATTGCGCCTTCCATGACGGACAGGCCCTTCTTGACCTCGACCGTATGCTCGGTCCCGTCGTGCTCGATGTAGGTGATCTTGGGCATGGAAGCGGTCTTAACCCTGGATGCAGGCTTGGCAAGCCTCGGGACAAGGCGGTCAGTAAAAACCCCCGGCGTCAGCGGCGCCGGGGGCTTTCAGTTTTAGCCTGATCGGCTGGATCAGGCGGCGGTCTTCTTGCGCGACGGCGAGACCATCAGCTTCTTGGTCTCGGCGATCGCCTTGGCCGGGTTCAGCCCCTTGGGGCAGACCTGGGCGCAGTTCATGATCGTGTGGCAGCGATACAGCTTGAAGGGGTCCTCGAGGTCGTCGAGGCGCTTCTGGGTGGCGTCGTCACGGCTGTCGGCGATCCAGCGATAGGACTGCAGCAGGGCCGCCGGGCCGAGGTATTCTTCCTGGTTCCACCAGTAGCTCGGGCACGAGGTCGAGCAGCAGGCGCACAGGATGCACTCGTAAAGGCCGTCCAGCTTTTCGCGGTCTTCCGGCGATTGCAGGCGCTCCTTCTCCGGGTCCGGCAGGTCGGACTGGAGGTAGGGCTGGATGGAGTCGTACTGGGCGTAGAACAGCGACAGGTCCGTCACCAGGTCCTTCACCACCGGCTGGTGGGGCAGGGGGGCGATGGTGATGTTGTGCGACGAGCACTCGGCCCAGCCCTTGGTGCAGGCCAGGGCGTTGCGGCCGTCGACGTTCATCGAGCACGAGCCGCAGATGCCTTCACGGCACGAACGGCGGAACGACAGGGTGGGGTCGATCTCGTTCTTGATGTGGATCAGGGCGTCCAGAAGCATCGGGCCGTGATCGTCGGCCGAGACCTCATAGACGTCCCAGCGCGGATCGGCGTCCGTTTCCGGGTCGTAGCGATAGACCTTGTAGGTCTTGACGTTCTTCGCGCCGGCCGGGGCCTTGTGGACCTTGCCGGTCGTGGGCTTGGAGCCCCGCGGGAGGTTGAGCTGAACCATCTGCAATCCTCCTTAGTACACCCGAGCCCGGGGCTCGATGTAAGAGACCTCGTCGGTCATCGTGTATTTGTGCACCGGGCGATAATCGATCTGGACGCCCTCGCCCGGACGCTTCCACGCCAGGGTGTGCTTCATCCAGTTCTCGTCGTCGCGGTCGGGGAAGTCCTCGCGGGCGTGGGCGCCGCGCGATTCAGTGCGGTTCAGCGCGCCTTCGATGGTCACCAGCGCCTGCGAGATCAGGTTGTCGTATTCCAGCGTCTCGACTAGGTCGGTGTTCCAGATCAGGCCGCGATCCGTGGTCTTGATGTCGGCGCCGGCGGCCTCGATCGAGCGCAGCTTGGCCACGCCTTCTTCAAGGGTCTTGCCGGTGCGGAACACGGCCGCGTCGGCCTGCATGGCGCGCTGCATGTCTAGACGCAGGTGAGCGGTCGGGGTCGAACCCGAGGCGTTGCGGAAGCGGTCCAGGCGCGCGATGTGCTGGTCGGTCTGGGCCTTGGAGGCCGAAGGCACGGCCGAGTTCTTGTCCACGACCTCGCCGCAGCGCAGGCCGACGGCGCGGCCGAACACCACCAGGTCGGTCAAGGAGTTGGAGCCCAGGCGGTTGGCGCCGTGCACCGAGACGCAGCCCGCCTCGCCCACGGCCATCAGGCCCGGCACCACGCTGTCGGGGTTGCCGTCGCGCAGGGTCAGCACCTCGCCGTGATAGTTCGTCGGGATGCCGCCCATGTTGTAGTGGACGGTCGGAATGACCGGGATCGGCTCCTTGGTCACATCCACGCCGGCGAAGATCTTGGCCGATTCCGAGATGCCCGGCAGGCGCGCGTGCAGCACGGCCGGATCAAGGTGATCCAGGTGCAGGAAGATGTGGTCCTTGTTCGGGCCCACGCCGCGGCCTTCGCGGATTTCGATGGTCATGGAGCGACTGACCATGTCGCGCGGGGCCAGGTCCTTCACAGTCGGCGCATAGCGCTCCATGAAGCGCTCGCCTTCGGAGTTGGTCAGGTAGCCGCCCTCGCCGCGTGCGCCTTCGGTGATCAGGCAGCCGGCGCCGTAGATGCCGGTCGGGTGGAACTGCACGAACTCCATGTCCTGCAGCGGCAGGCCGGCGCGCAGCACCATGGCGTTGCCGTCGCCGGTGCAGGTGTGGGCCGAGGTGGCCGAGAAATAGGCGCGGCCGTAACCGCCGGTCGCCAGCACCACCATCTTGGCGCGGAACTGGTGCAGCTGGCCGGTGTCGAGCTGAAGCGCGGTGACGCCGGTGCAGGCGCCGTCCTGCATGATCAGGTCCAGGGCGAAGTATTCGACGAAGAACTTCACTTCCCGGCGGACCGACTGGCCGTACAGGGTGTGCAGGATGGCGTGACCGGTGCGGTCGGCGGCGGCGCAGGTGCGCTGCACCGGGCCTTCGCCGAAGTTGCGGGTCATGCCGCCGAAGGCGCGCTGATAGATCTTGCCTTCGTCGGTGCGGCTGAAGGGCACGCCCCAGTGTTCCAGCTCATAGACGGCCTGGGGCGCGTTGCGGACCAGGTATTCGATGGCGTCCTGGTCGCCCAGCCAGTCCGACCCCTTGACGGTGTCGTACATGTGCCACTGCCAGCTGTCCTCGCCCATGTTGCCCAGCGAAGCGGAGATGCCGCCTTGCGCCGCCACGGTATGCGAGCGGGTCGGGAAGACCTTGGTGACGCAGGCGACCTTCAGGCCCTGCTGGGCGGCGCCGAGGGCCGCGCGCAGGCCCGAGCCGCCGGCGCCGACGACGACGACGTCGTATTCGTGATCAATAAGCTCGTAAGCAGCCATGGCGGATCAGACTCCGGCCGGCAGCGGGGCCGAGCCCAGCGCCAGACGCACGATGAAGAAGATGCTGGCGGCCGCCAGCACGAGGAAGACCAGGTTCGAAACCAGGATCAGGCCGGAGCGGGAACCGGCGGGGAGGTAGTCCTCGATGATCACCTTCCAGGCCAGGCTGGCGAACAGGCAGAAGACCGCCGCCGTCACGGCCGCAAGCCCGGCGTTCAGCGTGCTGCCGAACCAGGCGACGACCGCGCCGTAATCGGCGCCCGCCAGGGTGAAGCCCGACGACAGGACCCACAGGCCCAGCGGCATCAGGGCCAGCAGCGCCAGCTTCTCGACTTTCCATTCCGAGGCGCCGTGACGCTCGGAGATTTTCACATTGTTCTTGAACTTGGGGGCGGCGCTCACAGCGAAACCTTTCCAGCAGCGAACAGCACGACCCAGAACAGGACGGCCAGGACGATCGGGCCCCAGACGGCGATCTGAGCCAGCAGGTTGGCCGACTTGATGGTCAGGCCGCGACCCGCGTCGTTGATCAGGTGGCGGGCGCCGTTCAGCAGGAAGGAGAACAGCACCCACGTCAGGCCGAACCAGATGAACAGGCCGAACGGCGAGCCCGAGACGGCGGCGACCGAGGCGAAGGCGTCCGGCCCCGAGGCGGCGGCGGCGACCCAGCCCAGCAGCAGGACCGCGCCCACGCTGGCCGCGCCGATGGTGACGCGGAACAGGATCGACGCGACCATGGTCATGTGCCAGCGCCAGATATCGGTGAAGGGCGACATCGGTGCGACGTGCCCGTTGGGGTGACGGACGTAGCGGCCCGTCCGGTCGCCAGTTTCGCCCGCAGCCGGGGGAGTGTTCGACATGCGAATGATTCTCAAAAAACCCGAGGAATTTCAGGGCCGGATTGCAGTGCAACAGGCTTTAGTGACGCGGACGGGGGGGTGTCAACGAAGCGGGCCGATTCCCGTCAAGTTCTGCCTGCGAACGCCAATCAAAAGGCCGCGATATGCGACAGCGCCGTTTGGCGCGTCGCCGTCGTGCACGGAACCGCCCCCGGCCGCCCCCAGACCGGGTCAGGCCACAGCGGATCGTCACGGCGACGCCCGACCACGTGAATGTGAAGCTGGGCGGTGACATTGCCCAGGGCGGCGACGTTCAGCTTGTCCGCCGGTTGATCGCGCAGAGCGCCCAGTTCGCGCACCAAGGCCCCGGCCCGCACGATTTCTTCGGTGAGCAGGGCGCGCTGGTCCGGCGACAGATCCTCAAGTTCCACCGCCCCGGCCACGCGGGGCAGCAGGATCAACCACGGGAAACGGGCGTCGTCCTGAAAGCGGATCTGGCACAGCGGCCAGTCGGCGGCGAAGACGGAGGCCGCCTCAAAGGCGGGATCGGCGCGGAAGTCTAAAGGCGAGATCATGGGGAACCGTGACAGCCGCCGGCGGGGGGCGCAACGACGAAAGCCGTATCCCCGAACGCTTGCCGCGACCCGCCGACAGGTCTAGACCGCCGTTCCAGCGACTACCGTTTCGCACACGCAATATCGACTGGAGAGACCTGAATGGCTCGCGCGAAGATCGCCCTCATCGGCGCCGGAATGATCGGCGGAACCCTGGCCCATGTGGCCGCGCGCGAAGCGCTGGGCGACGTCATCCTGTTCGACATCGCCGAAGGCACGCCGCAAGGCAAAGCCCTCGACATCGCTGAAGCCTCGGCCGTCTTCGGTCAGGACGTGGCCCTGAAGGGCGCCAACGACTACGCCGACATCGCGGGCGCCGACGTCTGCATCGTCACCGCCGGCGTGCCGCGCAAGCCGGGCATGAGCCGCGACGATCTGATCGGCATCAATCTGAAAGTGATGAAGGCCGTCGGCGAGGGCATCAAGCAGCACGCGCCCAACGCCTTCGTCATCTGCATCACCAACCCGCTCGACGCCATGGTCTGGGCCCTGCAGAAGTTCTCGGGCCTGCCCAAGGAGAAGGTCATCGGCATGGCCGGCGTGCTGGACTCGGCCCGCTTCGCCTATTTCCTGGCTGAAAAGACCGGCGTGTCGGTGCAGGACATCCACGCCTGGACCCTGGGCGGCCACGGCGACGACATGGTGCCGATGGTGCGCCACTCGACGGTCGGCGGCCTGCCGCTGCCGGACGCCGTCGCGGCGGGCTTCCTGAGCCAGGCCGACCTGGACGCCATCGTCGAGCGCACCCGCAAGGGCGGCGGCGAGATCGTCGCCCTGCTGAAGACCGGCTCGGCCTTCTACGCCCCGGCTGAATCCGCCATCGCCATGGCCAAGTCCTACCTGCTGGACCAGAAGCGCGTCCTGCCGTGCGCCGTCTGGCTGTCGGGCGAGTACGGCCTGTCGGACCTCTACGTCGGCGTTCCGGCGATGATCGGCGCGAACGGCGTCGAGAAGATCGTCGAGTTCACCACCAACGACGATGAGAAGGCGATGTTCGCCAAGTCGGTCGCCTCGGTCCAGGGCCTGATCCAGGCCTGTAAGGATATCGACTCCTCGCTGGCCTAAGGCCGGCGGGCGCTATCGCGCGGCTCGCGGAGCCGCGCTGCTTGAGCGCCAATCAGGCCGCGTCGGGTCGAGAAGGCGACGCCTTCTGACCGCGGCCGGACTAAAAATGAGAAGGGCCGCATTTCCGAGTGCGGCCCTTTTTCGTGGGCGTGTTCGCCCACCTGCGTTGACCCCTGCCTCGCCGTCATCCTCGGGCTTGACCCGAGGATCGAGCGTTCAGCGGGCGGGAGGGCGGACAGGGCGCGGGCTATAGGACGCCGCGAACAGGTGGATGGCCCGATCCTCGGGTCAAGCCCGAGGATGACGGAGGATGGGGGGCTGCGTTTCGGCCGGGATGAGCGGAAGGGGGAGGCTCAGGCCGCCTCGGCTTCCTGGCGCTGCTCCAGCCAGTCCTCGCTCTGCATCTCGTTGAAGCGCGACACCGTCCGCTCGAACTCGAAGGCGCCGACGCCTTCGACATAGAGGGCCTCCGGAGCGGCTTGGGCCAGGACGACCAGGCGGGTCCTGGCCTCGTAGAGGGCGTCCACCAGCGTCACCAGACGGCGCGCCTCGTGGTGGTTGGCCGGGCTGAGCAGGGGCACGTCAGCCAGGAACAGGGTGTGGAAGCGCCGGGCGACGGCCAGATAGTCCTGCGGCCCCAGCGGGCGGCCGCATAGCTCGTCAAAGGTCGCGCGCGCCATGGCGCCGACCGTACGCTCCAGCTTCACCTCGCGGCCGAGCACCGGCAGGGCGATGGGCTCCTCCGTCTCGCCGCCCTTCAGGTCCGACCACAGGGTCTCGAAGCCCTGCCGCGCCTCGGCGTCCAGCGGCGAGAACCAGACCTTGGCCCCGGCCATGCGGTCCAGGCGGAAGTCGCGGGCGCCGGCCGTCTCGACTACGTCGCAGCGCTGACGGAGGATGTCGATGAAGGGCAGGAAGAGCTGGCGGTTGATGCCGTTCTTGTAGAGGTCTTCGGGCGCGCGGTTCGAGGTGACGGCCAGCACCACCTTCTTCTCGAACAGGGCCTCGAACAGACGGCCCAGGATCATGGCGTCGGCGATGTCCGTGACCTGCAACTCGTCGAAGCACAGCAGCCGGGCCTCGGAGGCGATCAGGGCGGCGATCGGCGGAATGGGGTCGTCGCCCCGGCTGGTCCCAAACACCTCCTTGCGGCTGCGCGCCGTGCCGTCGCGCCACTGTTTCACCAGGTCGTGGATGCGCGCCATGAAGGCGTGGAAGTGGGCCCGCACCTTCTTCTGCTCGGGCGTCGAGGAATAGAAGAGGTCCATCAGCATGGACTTGCCGCGTCCGGGCGGGCCCCAGATGTAGATGCCGCGCACGGCCGGCTGGGCGCCGAACAGCCCCTTCTTCGACAGGTCGGTCTCCAGCCGTTCAAGCGCGCCGATCAGGGCGGCCTGGGCCGGCTCGGGCGTGATCACGCCTTCTTCCACGCGGATGTCGTAGGCGTTGCGGATGCGGGAGGTCATGCCCAGCAGATAGCCCCCCGACAGGGCCGGGGAAAGGCGGTCGCCGTTTCCGGCGTCGATTTGGAGGATTCCGGTTGCTTCACGGCTGCGAAGGACCCAAATGCAGAAGCGTTTCTCCCAAACGCCCCCGTACAAAGGATGATTTCATCATGGGCTATCGCGTCGCCGTCGTAGGCGCCACCGGCAATGTCGGCCGGGAAATTCTGGCCATTCTCGAAGAACTGAACTTTCCCGTCGAGAAAATGCACGCGATCGCCTCCCGAAAATCCAAGGGCGTCGAGGTCTCCTTCGGCGATCGCACCATCAAGTGCGAGGACATCGAACAGTTCGACTTCTCCAGCGTCGACCTGGTGCTGATGAGCGCCGGCGGCGCGGTGTCGCGCGAGTGGTCCGAGAAGATCGGCAAGGCCGGCCCCATCGTCATCGACAACTCCTCGGCCTTCCGCCAGGACCCGGACGTGCCGCTGATCGTGCCGGAAGTGAACCCGGACGACGCCAAGCTGGCGCGCAAGAAGAACATCGTCGCCAACCCCAACTGCTCGACCGCCCAACTGGTGGTGGCGCTCAAGCCGCTGCACGACGCGGCCAAGATCAAGCGCGTCGTCGTCTCGACCTACCAGTCCGTGTCGGGCGCCGGTAAGGAAGGCATGGACGAGCTGTGGAACCAGACCAAGGCCATCTACGGCCTGGGCGACGCCACGCCCAAGAAGTTCCCCAAGCAGATCGCCTTCAACGTCAT
Source organism: Brevundimonas sp. M1A4_2e (assembly GCF_053345555.1). Classification (NCBI taxonomy): domain Bacteria; kingdom Pseudomonadati; phylum Pseudomonadota; class Alphaproteobacteria; order Caulobacterales; family Caulobacteraceae; genus Brevundimonas; species Brevundimonas sp. M1A4_2e. The sequence goes on from NZ_JBKFAI010000003.1 coordinate 395,253, forward strand.
CCCCTACATCGGCTCGTTCCGCGACGACGGCTATACCGACGAAGAGGCCAAGATGTGGGAGGAGACGCACAAGATGCTCGATCCCTCGATCAAGCTGACCGTCACCTGCGTGCGCGTGCCGGTCTTCGTCGGGCACTCCGAAGCGGTGACGGTCGAGTTCGACCGTCCGATCGCGCCGGACGAGGCGCGCGAAATCCTGCGCGAGGCGCCCGGCGTCCAGGTCATCGATAAGCAGGAACACGACGGCTACATCACCCCGGTCGACGCGGCGGGCGAGCACGCCGTCTATGTGTCGCGCATCCGCAAGGACCCGACCGTCGAGCACGGCCTGTCGTTCTGGGTGGTGTCCGACAACCTGCGCAAGGGCGCGGCCCTGAACGCCGTGCAGATCGCCCAACTGCTGGACGAGACCGGCGTCATCACCCCGTCGAGCGGCTATCGCACTTTGACGGTCTAAGAAGCCCTAACGCCTCGCGCGCGGCGCGAGGCTGCTTGAGGGCGGTTTGAGCACTCCATGACCCCGCCGCCTCGGCGATGCGGCGGGGATCGAAAGGTTTCCAGCGTGAGCGCGTCGTCTGCTCCTCCTGCGTCCGAAGCCCGCGCCGCCCTGGGGGCGGGCGTATTCTGCTACCTGATCTGGGGGTTCGTGCCCCTGGTGTTCCAGCAGATGGGCCAGCAGGGGGCGGACGCCTGGGAGATCATGGGGCACCGGGCCGTCTGGGGCCTGGTCTGGGCCGCGCTGCTGGTCATGCTGTCGCGCCAGTGGACGCAGGTCATGGCCGTGCTGCGCCAGCCGAAGGTGCTGGGATGGCTGGCCCTATCCGCTGTGCTGATCGCCGGCAACTGGACCACCTACATCATCGCCGTGAACAACGGGCGGACGCTGGACGCATCGCTCGGCTACTATCTGAACCCGCTGTTGAACATGGCGGCGGGCGCCTGGCTGTTCCGCGAGAAGATCGACTGGGCCGGAAAGATCGCCATGGCTCTGGCGGCGGTCGGGGTGCTGCTGCAGACCATCGCCCTGGGTCATGCGCCCTGGGTGTCCATCATCCTGGCGCTGACGTTCGCGGCCTATGGCGTCATCCGCAAACGCGTCTCGGTCGACGCCCAGACGGGCCTCTTTCTGGAGTGCCTGCTGCTGGCCCTGCCGGGGCTGATCTGGCTGATCCACATCGAAACCAGCGGCGCAGGCCACTTCACCCAGTCGGCCGGTTCGGTCTTCTGGCTTCTGTTCGCCGGACCGGCGACGGTCATCCCCCTGGCCCTGTTCGCCTGGGCGGCGCGGCGGATGCCCCTGTCCAGCATGGGTTTCCTGCAGTTTCTGGCGCCGACCATCGTCTTCATCATCGGCGCGCTTCAGGGCGAGGCTCTGGGGCCGCTGCGCATCGCGTCCTTCGTCTTCATCTGGATCGCCGTGGCCGTCTTCGCGGTCGGCGCCGTTCTGAAGGTGCGCCGCGCCTCCGCCACGGCCGAGACCATTGTCGCGCCTGAACCCGGTCTGCTGGACGACCCGGCCGAGGACCGGATGGACGCCATCGGCGAGAATCCGCCGCCGGCGCGTTGAGGTCTGGCGTCGTCCCGTCCTAAAGAGAGGGGGATGATGATCCGCTCCCGCCTGCTCTCCGCCCTCGCCGTGTCCGTGCTGATCGCCGGGGGGACCTCCGCCTGCGCTCAAAGCAGCGGCGCCCTTGGCGGAGGCGACGACGTGATCCGCACCGCCCGCGCGGGGGTCGCCCGCGAGGCCGCCCCGTCCGCCGCCCCCGGCGCCCCGGCGACCGTCGCCGCGCCGCCGACCACGGCCGAGACCTTCGACGCTGTCAGCGACGCCCTGGACGCGGCCGCCGCCGCCTGGACCTCGGGGCAGGTCGACGCGGTCATGGCCACCTATGTCCACGACGAGCCGCTGCTGGTCTTCCTGGGCGACACCCCGCTGAAGGGGCCCGACAGCGTGCGCGCGGCGCTGGACGCCCGCGCGGCCGAGCCCGGCGGGCTGGGGACGCTGTCCTATGAGTGGTTCGAGACCATGCAGTTCGACGTCAATACGGCGGTGGTTTCAGGTCGGGCGGTGATGACGCGCGGCGGCAAGACCCATCGCGGCCTGTTCACCCGCATCCTGCGCCGCACGGTCGACGGCTGGCTGATCGTGCATGATCAACTGGCCTGGGGGCCGGAGGCCTAGAGGGCCGCGCCTATACCCCGCTCATCCCGGCGGACGCCGGGATCCAGTCCTTTGGCTTCTTTCTCGACCGAGAGCGTTTGGCGCGCCCGGATAATGCGGAAGCGTGTGTTTGTGGCTCTCACTGGATCCCGGCGTCCGCCGGGATGAGCGGATCAAGATTCAGAGCGCGCCGTAAAGAGCCTCGATCAGCCTCAACGCGCGCGGATCGCCGATCAGATGCGGCGACTGGCGCGTCATGACATAGGCGGCCGATACCCCCGCCGCCTGGTCGGCGAACGCCATCGACCCGCCCCAGCCGCAGTGGCCGACCGCCTCGGGGTTGGGGCCGAAGATGTTCAGGCCCTGATTGCGGGTGAAGCCCGCCGCCCAGCTCATGTCGAAGGGCAGCACCTTGTCCGGTCCGTGGATGCGCTCGCGCGTGGCCTGGGCGAGCGTTTCCTCCGACAGCACCGCCCGATGGTCGAGCGCGCCGCCGGTGGCGACGACGGACATCATCCGCGCCAGATCCTTGGCCGTGGCGTGCAGATTGGCCGACGGAATCTCCGCCATCCGCCACTCGGTCGAGCCGCGTCCGCCGGGCGCCGAGCCGCGATCCAGGAAGGCGGCCTTCTTGACCGCGTCGATGGCGCCGAGGTCCGGCGCCGCGGCGGGCTTGCGCAGTTGGGCCACGCGGCCGTGCTCGGCCTCGGGCAGGCCGATCCAAAGGTCCAGATCGAACGGCGGGGCGAAATCTTCGCGCAGGGCCGTACCCATGGTCCGGCCGTCGACGATGCGGAACAGCTCGCCCGCCAGATAGCCGATGGTGATCGGGTGATAGCCGGACGCCGCGCCCGGCGCCCACAGCGGCGTCTGGGCCGCCAGTCTGTCGAGCACCGCCTGACGGTCGAACCAGATGGCCGGCTCCACGCCGTCGGAAAAGCCCGGCAGGCCGGACTGGTGGCTCATCATCTGGCCGACGGTCAGCTGGTCCTTGCCGGCCGCGCCGAAGGCGGGCCAGTGGTCGGCGACCCGGTCCTCATAGGACAGCAGCCCCCTGTCGACGCAGCGCGCGATCATCAGGGCCATCACCGCCTTGCCGGTCGAGAAGACCGGGACCAGCGTGTCCTCGGCGAAAGGCCTGGTCCCCGCCAGATCAGCCGACCCGGCCCACAGGTCCACCGCCACCTCGCCGTCGATGGTCACGCTGAAACGCGCGGCCAGTTCGTTCAGCCCTTCGGGCGCGTCAGTGAAGTTGGCGGCGAAGGCGTCCTTCACCGCATTGAAACGCGGCGGGCAGACGCCGTGGAGGTCGGGGAGGCTGGTCATGGGTGCGGTCTAGCGCTTTGGCGGCTGCGGGTCACTTCCGAGACGACGCCGAGGCGTTGCGGGCGCCTTCGAACTCGTCGCCCGGCTTCCACGCGGGCCAGTCGCGCGAGTTGGCCAGGTCGCGGCCGACTTCGTACAGCAGCTGAACATCGGCGGCGGCGGCGTCCATCTTCCAGTCCGGCGTCCATTCGTCCGTCGGCTGATGATAGCGGTTGGCGACGTAATCGCGGCTGGCTTCGTTGTGGCCTGTGAAGCCGGCGGCGGCGAACAGCGCGGGCACGCCCTTCCTCGCCAGCGGGAAGTGGTCAGAGCGATAGAAGGCCCCCGCGTGCGGCGCTGGGTCGGGGATCAGGCGGCGTCCCTCGCGCGCGGCCAGAACCGCCAGCCGGTCGTCCAGATCATTCTTGCCCGCGCCGATGACGACGATGTTGGGGTCGATCTCGGTCCCGGGCAGCAGGCTGTCCATGTTGATGTTGGCGACCGTCGTCTCCAGCGGCCAGACCGGATTGGCGGCGTAGTATTCGGCGCCAAGCAGACCGGTTTCTTCCGCCGCCCAGCTGATGAAGACGGTCGAGCGCTCGGGGCGCGGCCCCTCGGCGAACAGGCGGGCGATCTCCATGATCCCGGCCACGCCCGTCGCATTGTCCACGGCGCCGTTATAGATGTCGTCGCCGTTCTTGGGCGTCGCGCGGCCATAGGCGTCCCAGTGGGCGCCGAACATGACCGTCTCGTCGGGGTATTTCGTTCCGGGCAGACGGCCGATGACGTTGCGCGTCTCGACCCGATCGGCCTTCTGGCCGAAGTCGATGGACATGGTCACCCCGTCCAGCGCCACGGGGCGGAAGTCCGGCGTGCGCGCCTGATCCTTCAGGGCGGCGAAGTCCAGCCCGGCGTCCTTGAACAGCTGTTCGGCGACGGCGCCCTGAATCCACCCTTGAGCCGCCACGCGCTCCTTGTCCGGGGCGGCGCGGACGATGTCGAACTTGGGCGCGGTCGAGGAATTCTCCAGCGTCGACCAGGGATAGCCCGCGCCCGGCGTGTCGTGGATGACCAGGACGCCCGCCGCCCCATGCGCCGCCGCGACCTGGAACTTATAGGTCCAGCGGCCATAGAAGGTCATGGCCTGACCGTCGAACTTGCCCGCGACCGGATGGCCTTCGAGCGCGCCGAAGTCCGGGTCGTTGACCAGGACCAGCATGATCTTGCCGGTCAGATCGACGCCCTTGTAGTCGTCCCAGCCGCGCTCGGGCGCATCTACGCCATAGCCGACGAAGACCAGCGGCGCATCGGTCAGGCTGATGCGCTCCACCGGCCGGTCGGACGAGACGATCACGTCCTTGGCGCGCTGAAGCTCGGTCGTGCGGCCCTTGGCGGACACGCTGATGGCGGCGGGGCCGTCCTGGCTGGTGCGGCTGACCTGGGCGACCTGAACCCACGAGCCGTTCGGGCCGCCGGGCTCGAGACCGAGCGCCTGGAACTGCTGGCTCAGCCATTCGATGGTGCGGTCCTCGCCAGGCGTGACCGGGGCGCGGCCCTCGAACGCGTCGGAAGCCAGCATGCGGGTCGCTTCGTTCAGCCGGGCCGGGTCGACGCGGCCGGGCTGGGCGCCGGCTTGAGCCAGCGCAGAAGTCGAACACATCAGGGCGGCGATCAGGCCGACGGCGGCGGAACGGGCGAGGGTCATGGGCGGGCTCGACATCTGGGAGGGTCGCGCCACGCTGCCCCCTGAGGGCGCCGCTGTCGACCCCGAAAGGCTTCAGCGTCCGTCCAGCCAGGCGCGCACGGCGTCGGCCGCGACGACGCCTGAGGCGAAGGAGGCCTGCAGCAGATAGCCGCCGGTCGGCGCCTCCCAGTCCAGCATTTCGCCCGCGGCAAAGACGCCGGGCCGCGCTTTCAGCATCAGCCGCTCGTCCACCGAGTCCAGCGTCACGCCCCCGGCCGAGGAGATGGCGCGGCTCAGGCCCTGAACCCCGGTCAGGGCCAGGGCGAGGCCCTTGATCCGGGCGGCCAGTTCGGCGGGGTCGGCGGGCAGGGGGCCGCCTTCGCGCAACAGGGCGACAGCGGCCGCGTCCAGCCGCGCGGCCTTGCGCAGCCAGTTCGACAGACTGTCCTTGCCGCGCGGTTTCGACAGGCGCTGGGTCAGCGCTTCGACGCTTAGGTCGGGCCGAAGATCGAGCGTCAGCGCGGTCGATCCGTCGCGCTCCACCGCCGCGCGCAATGCAGCCGACAGGGCGTAGACGCCGCCGCCTTCGATCCCATAGGCGGCGATCATGGCCTCGCCGCGCACGGTGCGGCCTTGGTGCGTCAGCGCTATCCCTTTCAGCGGCGTTCCGGCGAAGCGGTCGCCGAAGATCGGCGACCACGCGACGTCAAAGCCGACATTGGCGGGCCGGAAGGCGGCCACTTCGGCGCCCGCCTGCTCCAGCGTCGGAACCCACGCTGCGTCCGAGCCCAGCTTCGCCCAGCTGGCGCCGCCCATGGCCAGAATCACGGCGTCGGGGCGCTCGATCCGCTCGCCCTCGGGCGTGTCGAACATCAGGGCCTCGCCCTGCCAGCCGGTCCAGTGCGAGCGGGTACGGACCTCGACGCCCAGCCCTTCCAGCCGCCCCAGCCAGGCGCGCAGCAGGGGAGAGGCCTTCATCGCTTTCGGGAACACCCGACCGGACGAACCGGTGAAGGTGGGCTGGCCCAGCCCCTCGACCCATTCGATCAGGTCGGCGGGCGAAAAGGCGTCCAGCCAGCCCTTGATGCGGGCCTGCGCGGCGGCATCGTAGCGGTTCAGGAACGGCGCGAGCGGTTCCGAATGGGTCAGGTTCAACCCGCCGCGCCCGGCCATCAGCAGCTTGCGGGCGACCGAGGGCATGCGCTCGTGCACGACCACGCGCAGGCCCGCCTGCGCCAGGCGTTCGGCGGCCATCAGCCCGGCGGGACCGGCGCCGATCACGGCGACTGTGGAAGGGGAGGGCGTCATCGCCGCCTTCCTAGCGGGAATGGGCGCCGGGGCCTATGTTGATGGTCATGAGCGTCGCCTTTACCCGAGAAGAAGATCTGGAAGCCACGGCGGCGGACCTGCCGGACCGGCCGATTTCGCCGCATCCCAACCTCGTCACCCCGCAAGGGCTGGCCCAGATCGAGGCCGAACTGGCGGCCGCGCGGGCGGCCTATACGGCGGCTCAGGCGGCGGGCTCCATCGAGGCCGACCGCACCGCCATGGCGAGGGCGACGCGCGACCTGCGCTACTGGTCGGCGCGGCGCAGCACGGCCCAGCTGGTCGAGGCGCCGCCGGACGGCCAGGTCCGCTTCGGCGATACGGTGACGATCGTGCGCGAGGATGGCCGCACCCAGACCTGGCGCATCGTCGGCGAGGACGAGGCCGATCCCGCCCAGAGCAGCGTCAGCCACGTCTCGCCCCTGGCCCAGGCCCTGATGGGCCGGCGCGAGGGGGATGAGGCGACGGTCGCGGGCCAGTCGGTCGAGATCGTCGCCATCAAGGAGGGCTGAGGCTGGGGGCGGCTTTAGTAGCCGCCCGTGCCCTTCTCCTTGGCCACCGGCTGGAAGTCGCGCACGAAGCGCTCCAGCAGACGGACGCTGTAGCCCGCCGAACCGGCCGGCTTGACGTCATTGGCGCCGCCGAAGGCCATGTTGGCGATGTCCAGGTGCGCCCAGGGCGTCTCGGGCCGCGCGAAATAGCCGATGAAGTGGGCGCCGGTGCCCGCGCCCGCGCCGCCGTCGCCCGAGTTCTTGATATCGGCGATGGTCGAAGATGTGGCCCGCACATAGGAGGGGTGCAGCGGCAACTGCCACAGGGTTTCGCCCGTCGCCTCGCCCGCCGTCTTCAGCTGATCGGCCAGGGCGTCGTGACGGCTGAACAGGCCCGCATAGTCGCCGCCCAGTGCGCCGCCGACCGAGCCGGTCAGGGTGGCCACATCGACGATGGCGGCCGGGTTCATCGTCGTGTCGGCCCAGACCACGGCGTCGGCCAGCACCAGACGGCCCTCGGCGTCGGTCGAGACGATCTCGATGGTCTTGCCGTTCATGGCGGTCAGGACGTCGGCGGGGCGGATGGCGTTGCCGCCCGGCATGTTTTCCGACAGGGCGGCGACGGCGACCACGTCCACCGGCGCTCCACCCTTGGCCAGGGCCAGGACGGCGCCGACGACGCTGGCGGCGCCGGACATGTCCATCTTCATATTGCCCATGCCCGAACCGGGCTTCAGCGAGATGCCGCCGGAATCGAAGGTGATGCCCTTGCCCAACAGGGCCACCGGCCCTGCCGACGGCGCGCCCTGACCGCGATAATGCACGGCCAGCATACGCGGCGGACGGGCCGATCCCTGACCCGAGCCGAGGATGGCGCCCATGCCCAGCCGCTGCATCGCCGGCACGTCCAGCACGGTGATCTCGACCCCCGGCACGCCGGCGAAGGCGGCGCGGGCGCGCTCGACGAAGGTCTCTGGATAGATGACGTTGGCCGGTTCATTGGACACGTCGCGGGTCCAGGCCATGGCCTCGACCAGAGCCGCGCCGCGACGATAGTGCGCCTGAGCATTGCCAACGTCGTCGGCCACCACGGTCAGGGCGCCGGGCACCGGACGGTCGCGGCCGGTGGTGACATAGAGGTCCGAGCGGTAGTGGCCGATGCCCAGCCCCGTCGCCAGCTCCGACGCCATATCCGCCGACAGGCCGGTCGCCAGGGCCGTCAGGGCGCCGGGCTGGCTGTTCAGGGCGCGGCCGGCGACGATCCCGGCGGTCTGGATGTCGGCGGCTTTCGGCGTTTCGCCGAGACCCACGATCAGGATGCGATCCCAGCCGCCGACGCCGTGCAGGTTCAGGGTCTGGCGGGGCTTATAGTCGAAGCGGGCGGCGCTGATGGCCGAGGCGATCGCCTGACGCGTGGCGGCGTCCAGGGACGCGCCGCGCGCGTTGAGCTCAGCCTCCGACGCCAGAGGCAGGACCAGGGAGCCAGACGGCGCAGCAGCGGCGGCGAAGGTCACGGCGCGCGCCTGAGCCGGGGCGGCGCGGGCGGGCCAATCGGAACGCTCTGCGACGGGCGCGGCGCGGCGCGATTGCGCCTCGGCCGGGACGGCGACGCTCAGACCGGCGGCGGCGATCAGCGCGGCTGCGGCGAAGGACGGAATACGGGTGGTGCGGCGCATCGATCAGGGCCCCCTCTGTGACGATGAAGGCGCCTTTATGGGCGGGACCGTCACGTGGGAGCAACCGCTCCGCTGACGGAAGGGCGCGACGCCTTGTCGCGCCGGGTCCGCGCGATCGGGAAGGCGCAGCCCAAAGAGAAAGGGCGGGACCTTTCGATCCCGCCCTTCCGTCGTCTGAGCTTTAAGAAGCCGGACTTCTTTAGAAGTCCATGCCGCCCGCTGGACCGACGTCAGTCGGTCCAGCCACTTTAAGTGATGGGCGTCACGATGGACTTCCTTAGAAGTCCATGCCGCCCATGCCGCCCATGCCGCCCATGTCGGGGGCGCCGGCCGAGGCCTTCTTGGGCGCGTCGGCGATGGCGGCTTCGGTCGTGATCATGATGCCCGCGACTGAGCCGGCCGAGGCCAGGGCCGAGCGGACGACCTTGGCCGGGTCGATGACGCCCATCTCCACCAGGTCGCCGTACTCTTCGGTCTGGGCGTTGAAGCCGAAGTTGGCCTTGTCCGACTCCAGCACCTTGCCGACCACGATCGAGCCTTCGACGCCCGAGTTTTCCGAGATCTGACGGATCGGAGCCTGCAGGGCGCGACGGACGATGTTGACGCCGGCCGTCTGGTCGGCGTTGTCGACCTTCAGCGCGGCCAGCACCTTGGAGGCCTTCAGCAGGGCCACGCCGCCGCCCGGGACGATGCCTTCGTCGGCAGCGGCTCGGGTTGCGTTCAGGGCGTCGTCGACGCGGTCCTTCTTCTCCTTGACCTCGACCTCGGTCGAGCCGCCGACGCGCAGGACGGCGACGCCGCCGGCCAGCTTGGCCAGGCGCTCTTGCAGCTTCTCACGGTCGTAGTCCGAGGTGGTGTCCTCGATCTGACGCTTGATCTGGCCGACGCGGGCTTCGATGCCGTCCTTCTCGCCAGCGCCTTCGACGATGGTGGTGTCGTCCTTGGTGATCTGGACCTTCTTGGCCTTGCCGAGCATGTCGAGCGTGACCGTCTCAAGCTTGATGCCGAGGTCTTCCGAGATGACCTGGCCGCCCGTCAGGATGGCGATGTCTTCCAGCATGGCCTTGCGGCGGTCGCCGAAGCCCGGAGCCTTGACGGCGGCGACGCGCAGGCCGCCGCGCAGCTTGTTGACGACCAGGGTCGCCAGGGCTTCGCCTTCGATGTCCTCGGCGATGATCAGCAGGGGGCGGCCCGACTGAACCACGGCTTCCAGCACCGGCAGCATCGGCTGCAGCGAGGTCAGCTTCTTCTCGTGGAGCAGGATGAGCGGCTCCTCGAGGACGGCCTCCATCTTGTCCGGGTTGGTGATGAAGTAGGGCGACAGGTAGCCGCGGTCGAACTGCATGCCCTCGACGATGTCGACGGTGGTTTCGGCGGTCTTGGCTTCTTCGACGGTGATGACGCCTTCGTTGCCGACCTTGGCCATGGCCTGGGCGATCAGGTCGCCGATTTCAGCGTCGCCGTTGGCCGAGATGGTGCCGACCTGGGCGATTTCCGAGTTGTTGGAGACCGGCTTGGAGTTCGACTTGACCTCTTCCAGCACCGCTTCGACAGCCTTGTCGATGCCGCGCTTCAGATCCATCGGGTTCATGCCGGCGGCCACGGCCTTCAGGCCTTCCTGGACGATGGCCTGGGCCAGGACCGTGGCGGTGGTGGTGCCGTCGCCCGCCTTGTCGTTCGCCTTGGAGGCGACTTCGCGGATCATCTGGGCGCCCATGTTCTCGAAGGCGTCTTCCAGCTCGATTTCCTTGGCCACCGAGACGCCGTCCTTGGTCGAGCGCGGGGCGCCGAACGACTTCTGGATCACGACGTGGCGGCCCTTCGGCCCCAGGGTCACCTTGACGGCGTCAGCCAGGATGTTGACGCCCTTGAGCATCTTGTCGCGGGCGTCGGTGTTGAACTTTACGATTTTAGCGGCCATGCGGGCTGCTCCTATCTAGATGTTTTTACGCGAGAAACCGGAAACCAGGACGCGTCTTACGACAGCACGCCCAGGACGTCGGTTTCCTTCATGATGATCAGGTCTTCGCCGTCGATCTTCACTTCGCTGCCCGACCACTTGCCGAACAGGACGCGGTCGCCGGCCTTCAGCTCCAGGGCGACGAACTTGCCGTCTTCGTCACGGACGCCCGGGCCCACGGCGACGACTTCGCCTTCCTGGGGCTTTTCCTTGGCGGTGTCGGGGATGATGATCCCGCCCTTGGTCTTGGATTCTTCTTCAACGCGCTTGACCAGCACGCGGTCGCCGAGCGGACGAAACGCCATCTGAGTAACTCCCGTTAGGATGTTGGTTTCAGCCCTCGGAGCCCGCGACTTTTGGCAGTCGCCCTCCCCGAGTGCTAACGACCCGGGAGTTAGGCAGGGGAGCCGCAGGCGTCAAGGGCGAGGCGGCGCCAAATTAGGCGCCTGGATGAAGCGAAAATGAACGGAGGCCCCTGGGGTCGTTCAGACAGGCTTCGCTAAAAAGGACACAACGGATCAACCGGCTTTCGAAAGGAGCCCGCCATGAAGACCCTGTTCAAGATCGGCGCCGGCGCTATCGCCCCTGCTCTGGTTGTGACGATGCTGGCCACGACCCCGGCCGCCGCGCAGAATTATCGTGACCGCGATCGCGACAACACCGGCCGTGACGCCGTTCTGGGCGCCGTGGTCGGCGGCGTCGCCGGCGCGCTGATCGGCCAGGGCGATGGACGCTATGTCGCGGGGGGCGCGCTAGCCGGCGCGGCCCTGGGCGCGGCCTCGAACCGCGGCGACGGCTGTGAATATTACCGCGGCGGCCGCTGCTACCGGAACCAGGGCCATTGGGAGCGTGAGCACGGCATCAATAGCCGCGACGGCTATTATAACGATCGCTATGAACGCAATAACGGTCGCTATTACCGCGATGGCCGCTACTGGAGGAACCACGGCGAGTGGCGCAGCTACCAGAACCGCCGCGATCGCGACTACCGCTACGACCGCCGTTGGTAAGCGGACGGCGCGCTAAGGAAAGGCCCGGTCTCGCGACCGGGCCTTTTTGCGTTGAGAGACGCCGTCCTTGGCCCTGTGCGCGATCAGCGCGCGGGCGCCAGCCGGCCCAGCAGGGCGGCCGTCGACGGGTCCAGATCAGCCGACGGCGCGCCGCTGGCGACGTCTTTCAACAGGGCCTTGGCCAGAACCTTGCCCAGTTCCACGCCCCACTGATCGAAGCTGTTGATGTCCCAGATCACGCCCTCGACGAAGGTCTTGTGTTCATAAAGGGCGATCAGGGCGCCCAGGGCCTGCGGCGTTAGCCGCTCCATCACAACGGTCGTCGACGGGCGGTTTCCGGGGAAGGTCTTGTGCGGCGCCAGGCGGTAGGCCTCTGCTTCCGAGGCGCCCGAGGCGATCAGTTCAGCATGCGCCTCAGCCTCGCTCTTGCCCAGCATCAGGGCCTGGGCCTGGGCCAGGGCGTTGGCCCACAGGGCGGTCGCCGATGCTTTCTCGCAGGTGCGACGGACGACGATGAAGTCGATAGGAACGACCTGCGGTCCCTGATGCAGCTGCTGGAAGAAGGCGTGCTGGCCGTTGGAGCCGGGTTCGCCGAAAACGACGGGACAGGTCTGGCGCCCGGCGGCCGATCCGTCGCGGCGCACCTGTTTTCCGTTCGACTCCATCTCCAACTGCTGCAGGAAGGCGGGCAGGCGGCGCAGGGCGTGGGCGTAGGGCGCGACGCTGCGGGCCCCGCGATGCAGGCCGTCGACATTGTAGATCTCGGCCAGCGCCAGCAGCACCGGCGCATTCTTCTCTAGCGGGGCCTCGAGGAAGTGGCGGTCCATCTCGGCGGCGCCGTCCAGAAACGCCTGAAACACCTCCCACCCCAGGGCGATGACGCACGACAGGCTGACCGCCGACCACAGGGAATAGCGACCGCCGACCCAGTCCCGGAACGCGAAGGTGCGGCCGCAGCCGAAGGCCTGCGCCTTTTCCGGCGCGGCGGTGACGCCGATGAAGTGTTTGGCCAGCCCCTCGGCCGGCAGGGAGGCCGCCAGCCACGCCTTGGCGGCCTCGGCGTTGGTCAAGGTTTCTTGGGTGGTGAAGGTCTTGGAGACGACGACGACTAGGGTGGTTTCCGGGTCCAGCCCGACCAGGGCCTCGGCCATGTCGCGCGGGTCGATGTTGGCGACGAAGCGCAGGTCGATGTCCGGGTCCAGCGGACGCAGGGCGTCCCAGATCAGGCGCGGCCCCAGGTCCGAGCCGCCGATGCCGATATGAAGCACCGTCTCGAACCGGCGTCCCGTGGCGCCTGTCTCATTTCCGCACCGCAAAGCTTGGGCGTAGGTCTTCATTTCGGCGCGCACCGCCTCGACCTCGGCCGACACCGGCTCGCCCAGCGCATGGAATGACGCGCCGTCCGGCGCCCGCAGGGCCGGATGCAACACCGCCCGCCCTTCGGTCAGGTTCACGGCCTCGCCCGCGAACAGGGCGGCGCGGCGCCCCTCGACGTCGCAGGCCCGCGCCAGCGCCAGGGCGGCTTCGAACCCGGTCCGGGACCAGCTCTGCTTGGAAAGGTCCAGGTGCAGGCCTGCCGCGTCCAGCGTCATCCGCGATAGCCGGTCGGGGTCGGCGGCGAACTGGTCCTGGATGCGGCACTGCGCGTCCTGACGGGCGGCGGCCTCCAGTTCAGTCCAGGCGACATGCGGCATCTTGGTCTCCCATAGGGGGCCGTGTTCGGAAGCGATCCGCGCTCTGGCCCAGGGTTTGCAGGCTCTGCTTTACGGCTCAGGCCGAGAAGAGTTCAATCCGAGATGGGGTCAAGCTGGATTTCCAGCCGGAAGCCGATTGTCCCCGGTCCTTTGTGAAAGGCACGCCATGTCCTGCGGAATAGCCCTCGCCGTCGCCCTGATGCTGGCCGATCCCGCCGTCGCCGAAGCCGCCGCCCTGCCGCCCGCCGCCCCCGCGGCTCCGGTGTCGGTGGCGCAGGAGCCTCTGTTCGCCGATCTGGTCGCCCGTTCGGGCGCGCTGAAGTCGATCGTCGACGGCTGGATGGCCTCGGGCGAGGCGGACCGCTCGGGCTTCTTCACCGGCGCGGCCTGGGCGGCGTTCAAGGGGCAGGCGGCGGACCTGGCCCAGCGCGACATGCAGGGTCACCTGATCCTCAAGGAACGCGGCACGGACAACGACCTGAAGTGCATCCTGCGCGGCATCTCAGAAGACATTCCGCTGAAGGTCGCCGCGCTGGAGAGCGCCGCCGACGCTTCGGCCCGCAAGCTGGCGCTGGACGAGCTGTCCTACCTGCTGAACGACAATGTCGAGGTCATCACTTCGCCGCCACAGCCCCAGGCGTAGCCTCTGGCTGTGGCTTGATGTTTGGGCCTACCGCGCTTCGCGCTGCTTGAGGCCGGTTTTTGGGCCTACCGCGCGTCGCGCTGCTTGAGGCCGGTTTTTGGGCCTACCGCGCGTCGCGCTGCTTGAGGCCAAGTTGGAGAGGGGCGATCACCCCTCGACTGTCTCCGGGTATTTGATGGCGCAGCCGTAGGGCGCGGCATAAGCGGTCTGGACCGGGCGTCCGGCCTTGGCGTCGGCCAGGGCGGCGCGGACGAAGTTGTTGGCGCCGTTCAGGTCCTCGACCTTGTTGGTCGGCCGGTCGTCGATGCCGCCGACGTAGATCAGCCGCCCGTCCGGGTCGATGATGCGCATGTCGGGCGTGGTCTTGGCGTCATAGCGCTTGCCGACCTCGCCGGTCGGATCGAGCAGCAGATGGGTGAAGGCGGCCTTGTGCTTGGCCTTCCAGGCTTGCGCCTCCTCGCCCTCGACGAAGCCCTGCGTGCCCGGCGCCGAGGAGATGATGGTCAGCCAGACCACCCCGTCGGCCGTCGCCTCGCGCTGCAGGGCCTGCATGGCGCCGGTGTAATGCTTCTTCACGAAGGGACAGCCTTCGTTGGTCCACTCCAGAACTACCGTCTTGCCGCGGAAGTCGGCCAGGGACCGCTGCTGCCCCTGCGCGTCGACCAGGGTGAAGGCGGGGGCCATTTCGCCGGGGCCCGGCGCCTCGGTGGCTTCCGGCGCGGCGGCGGCGTTCTCAGTGCGTTCGGGCGATGCGGCAGGCGGCTGCTGGCAGGCGGCGAGCAGCAGAAGCGAGGCGGAAGCGGCGGTCAGCAGGCGGAACATGGCGGTCTCCCCAGAGATGAAATCAGTCGATGGCGTCCTTCAGCGCGTCGATGACGACGCCTTCGGTCAGAAGTTGCGGCAGGATGCGCGGCTGGGCCCGGCCCGGCGCATAGACCAGATACAGCGGCACGCCCGAACGGCCGTGGCGCTGCAGTTCGGCGGTGATGGCGTCGTCGCGCCGCGTCCAGTCGCCGACCAGATAGACGGCGTGGGCCTGTTCCAGCGCCTGCGCCGTGCGGGCCGAGGACAGGGCCGTGCTTTCGTTGACCTTGCAGGTCACGCACCAGTCGGCGGTGAAGTTGACCAGAACCGGACGCCCTTCGGCGAGGGCGCCCTGAACCGCCTGCTCGGACCAGGGCTGAGACGACAGGCGCGAGGCGGCGGCGCTCTCAGAGGAAGCGGCGGGGGCCTTGCCCGCCAGCACGCCCAGGCCCAGCGCCGCGATCGCGGCCAGCAGAGCGCCGATAGCGGGCGCCCGGTCCTTGCCCGGCGCGGCTTGCGTCCGGCCATAGAGCCACAGCGCCAGCGCCAGCATCAGGCCGGCGCCAAACAACAGCGCGAGCGCGTCGGCGGTCTGGCGGCCGTAGACCCAGGCCAGCCACAGGGCGGCGCCGTACATGGGGAAGGCCAGCAGGTTGCGCAGAGTCTCCATCCACGGCCCCGGCTTGGGCAGGCGGGCCAGCAGGCGCGGATTGAGGCTAATCAGCACATAGGGCAGGGCCAGTCCCAGCCCCAGCATCAGGAAGATCGCCAGCGCCATCGGCCAGGGCATGAACAAGGCGGCGCCCAGGGCGAAGGCCATGAAGGGGGCGGTGCAGGGGGCGGCCACGACCACGGCCAACACGCCGGTGAAGAAGGCGCCCGCGACGCCGGGCAGGCGCGACAGCGGGCCGTGCCCGGCGCCCTGCAGTCCGGCGCCGATGTGGAAGACGCCCGACAGGTTCAGCGCCACCGCCAGCATCAGCAGGGCCAGCGCGGCCACCACGCCCGGCGACTGCAGTTGGAAGCCCCAGCCCAGCGCCTGGCCGCCCGCGCGCAGGGCCAGCAGGGCGCTCGCCAGCACCAGGAAGGTCGCCAGCACGCCGGCCAGGAAGGCCAGGCCGTCGCGGCGCGCCTCGGCTGGGTCATGGGCGGCGCGGCTGAGCGAGGCCGCCTTCATCGCCAGTATGGGGAAGACGCAGGGCATCAGATTCAGGATCAGCCCGCCCAGCAGGGCGAACAGGGCCGCCTTGGCGAAGTCGGGCAGGGCGGGGGCGGCGGCTGTCTGCGCGCCCTCGCCGTCGCCGATCGCGCCGTCGCCTGTGACGCCGGTGAGGGCGGCACCCGGCTCGGCCGTGATCTCCCAGGCGCCCAGATCGGTGGACAGGACGCCGCTGATCGGTCCCTTCAGCCCATTGGACGTCAGGCCGCGCCCGGCGGCGACGGTCACGGTCAGGCCCTGCGGCCCGCGCTCGCCCGACTGGGCGGCGGCGTGGTCGATCACCCCGCCCTCGAACGGATGGAAATAGGCCCACTTGGGCGCGGCGCCCGCCAACGGGCCGCCGCTGGCCGTCAGCACCAGATGGCCGTCGGCCAGGGCGACGCGCGCTTCGATCCCGGCGGGACGCGGAGCGGCGGCGACCACGTCCTGGATCGCCTGACCGAAGCGCGGGTCCAGCGGCGCCGCGCCCTCGCGCACCGGCAGGTCCAGCGCCAAATCAAGGTCTTCGGGCACGCACATCTCGTCGCTGCAGACGTAGAAGTGGGCGGTGACGCGCAAGGGAAGGCTGCGGCCCGGCGCGGCGTCGGCCGGAATCTCGATCGGGACGGGCAGGAAGACGGCGCCGGAATAGCCGTAGTTCATCAGGCTCTGCAGCCGCTGACGCTCGGGCAGGGGCCACAGGATGTCGCCTGGCGCGACGCCCGCAGGCAGAGACCAACTCAGGGTCGTCGGGCCGCCGGAATCGCCCTGATTGCGCCAATAGGTGTGCCAGCCGGGCTTGATCTGCTGGCGGATGGCGACGACGGCGGTCGAGCCGGGGACGGCCCAGGCGCTCATGGGGACCAGTTCCGCCTCGATCCGTTCGGTGCGCTGGGGGCCCGGCGCAGCGGAGGCCTTGGCGACCGGCGCGGCCCCGGCCGCCAGGGCGTCGCGCAGGGCGACCTCGGACGCCGGGACGCTCGCCGCCGCCGGAAGGGCCGAGGTCAGGCCAAGGGCGAGCCAGGTCAGGAGCAGAAACAGGATGCGCAAGGGCGGAAGCCGGAAACAGGATCAAAGGAAAGGCGCGAGCTTAGACCCTCTAGCCCCGCCTAGCCACGGCCCGCGACGGCGGGCCGCAGCGGACGGCCCAAGGCCTCAGCGCGGGGCGACGACCTCGATCAGCACCTCGGTGCGGCGGCGCAAGGGGTCGTTGACCCCGCCCACGACCGCGCCGTCGGCCCCGGCGGCCTCGATGTCGAAGGCGGGGGCGGGCAGGCCGGCGCCGGCCAGGGCCTCGGCGACGGCGCGGGCGCGCCGTTCGGAAATGCTCTGATTGGCGGCCGCCGTGCCGCTGCGGGCGTCGGCCAGGCCGGTCACCTTGACGTGCTTGATCTGGCAGCCCTGAAGCTGGGTCGCCGTCATGCCGATGGCCATGCGGGCGGCGTCGGTCAGGGTGGCTTGATCGGGGACGAAATAGACTTCGAACCGTCTGTCGGCGCAGGCCGACGGGTCGCTGACCAGATCGCTGCGCTGCTTATAACCGCTGGTGGCGGCGCAACCGGCGGCGGTCAGGCCCAGGGCCATCATAACGACTGCGGAAACACGCTTCATCTCAGCCCCCTCGCGCGCGCCATGCGGCGTGCGCTGCCTTCAGCAAAAAAGGGCGACCCGCGCCGTGCGGATCGCCCTTTCAAGATTGTCCCGAAAACGCTTCGGGCGCCAGAGGCTATACGCCGGGCTCAGTAACGGCGCTGGCCGTTCTCCCAGTAGCACTCGCTCTGGCGGTTGTCGTAGCAGTAGTAGTAGCGGCCCTGATTGTCGCGGTAGCGCTGCTGGTTGTTGCGGTCCTGGCTGGAGCCGCGGATGGCGCCTGCTGCGCCGCCGGCCAGGGCGCCGATGGCTGCGCCCGTCGCTGCGTTGCCGCCGCCGACGTTGTTGCCGATGATGGCGCCGGCCACGGCGCCCAGACCGGCGCCGACGGCGCCCTGACGAACGGCCTGGCTCGAGCCGGCGCCGCCGCCGTAGTACGGATCGCTGGCGCACGCGGTCACCAGAAGTCCGGCGCCGGCGATGGCGATGATCGCCTTGTTCATGGTTCTGTCCTTCATCCCTTAGGGGGCACCCCTGAAGCTTCGATAACGCAGGGCGAACAAGGCGGTTCCGAGGCCGAACGGCGTAAGCTTTACTTTGAATCGCGGCGTGGGGTCGCCGAAGGGGAACCGCCCTTGTGCGCAGGCGTTCGCCGCCCATGAACACTGACGCTCAGAACGACGCCTCGCCTGCGCCGAACGCGGTTGAAACCGGAGCGCCGCCGCCCGGCGATGCGGCGCAGGGGCGGCGGCCGCTGACGGGGGATGCCCGGCTGGAGCGGGTCGTCATCCTGGTCAATCCGCTGTCGGGCGGTGTTGGAGGTCAGGCGGCCGAAGAAGCCGGCGCCATCCTGGCCGAATACCCCCTCGAGGCCGAGGTGGTGGTGCTGGAGGGCGCGCGCATCGCCGAGCAGATCGCCGAAGCGCTGGCGGCCAAGCCGGACGTGCTGTTCATCCTGGCGGGCGACGGGACGGCGCGGTCTGTCGCCGCCCGAGCCAGCGCCGACGGCCCCCTGATCGCGCCCCTGCCGGGCGGGACGATGAACATGCTGCCCAAGGCTCTGTACGGCACCGGCGACTGGAAGAAGGCGCTGCGCCTGGCGCTGGAGGAAGGGGCGCCTTTGGCTGTGGCGGGCGGAGAGGTCGAGGGCGAGGCCTTCTATTGCGCGGCCATCCTGGGCTCGCCCGCCCTGTGGGCCCCGGCGCGCGAGGCCATTCGCGAGGGCAAGCTGAAGATGGCGTGGACCTATGGTCGGCGGGCGCTGAAGAAGGCTTTTTCCGGCCGGGTGCGCTATGCCCTGGACGGCGGCCAGAAACAAAAGGCCGAGGCGCTGGTGCTGATCAGTCCGCTGATCTCCAAGGCGATGCAGAAGAACGACGGGCTGGAGGCTGCGGCCATGAATACGGGGGACGCGGCCCAGGCCTTCCGCCTGGCCGCCCATGCGCTGTTCGACGACTGGCGTCATGATCCCAACGTCACCACGCGCCCGGCGCGCCGCATCGTGGTCGAGGCCCGTTCGCGCGTCCCGGCGGTGATCGACGGCGAACCCATGCTGTTGGGTCGCGAGGCGGCGGTGCGCTTCCTGCCGCGCGCCTTCATGGCGCTGGCGCCCAAGCCTGCGGCCGCCGAGGATAGCGTCTAGTGGGGGTCGTCCTCCAGTTTTCCGACATTCATTTCGGTTGCGAGCATGAACATGCGGTGGCCGCCGCCGCCGATTACGCCCACGCTGTCGCGCCGAATCTGACCCTGATCACCGGCGACATCACGCAAAAGGGCTATCCGGCCGAGTTCGCGGCGGCCGGGGAATGGATCCGGGCGCTGCCCAAGCCGGTCTTCGTCACCGTCGGCAATCACGACGTGCCCTATTGGGACGTGATGGCGCGGCTGTTCTGGCCCTGGCGGGCGTTTGAACAGGCGACGGGCCACCCTGCGCACGATCATGAGTTCCGTTCCGACCGCCTGATGGTCCGCGGGGTCACCACGGCGCGCGGCTGGCAGGCCCGTCTTAACTGGTCCAAGGGGGTGATCGACCTGGACCAGACGCGCCGAGCGGCGGACGCCCTGCGCCAGGCGTCGCCAGGCGCCCTGCGGGTGCTGGCCTGTCACCACCCGCTCATTGAAATGATCGGCGCGCCGATGACCGGCGAGGTCAAGCGCGGCGAGCGGGCGGCCCGCATCTTCGCCGACGCAGGCGTCGACCTGATCGTGACCGGCCACGTCCATGTGCCGTTCGCCCTGCCGGTCGACGTGGGCGACAACTGCTCCTACGCCGTCGGCTGCGGGACCCTGTCGCATCGGGAGCGCGGCGCGCCGCCCAGCTTCAACCGAATCGAATGGGATGAGGAGGCCGTGACGGTGTCGGCCGTGGCCTGGGACGGGCGGCGGTTCGCCGATCATCAGACCTGGCGCCTGCCGCGTCGTCGCCCCTGAAGTTCTAGTTCTGAAGCTTGTCCAGCCACGAAAAAGGGCCGCGACGCCAAGGTCGCGGCCCTGATTTTCTTTAGCAGCAGCGGGCGCTAGATGCGCGGTCCGCCGCGGCCCCTGATGCCGCCCACCACCAGGGAGACGACGAACAGGATCACCGCAATAATGGCGATGAATTTGGCGATTTCGAACGACATGCCCGAGATGCCGCCGAAGCCGAGAACGGCTGCGACCAAGGCGATGATGAAGAAAATAATAGCCCAGCGAAGCATAGGCGAACCCTCCTTAAGATGTTGACGGGAGCGAGCTTTCGACCACTCCCGTCGTCAGCGCCGCTTGCTTGAAACAACGCGGCGGAGGCTTGGCTGTTCCGTTAGCGCCGACGGCGAACCCTGCTTTTTTCGGTAAAGGCGGCCGCCACCATTGTCGCCAGCGCGGGATTTCGCAGGAAGATGAAGCCGCCGGCCAGGGCGGCGACGGCGCCCAGAACCGGACGCTGCTGGAACAGATGCAGGGCGCGAGCGCCCAAGCCCTCAGGCTCTGCGTCTTCCTCATCATCGTCGTCGCCGCGGGCGCGGCGCACGAACACCAGGGCGACGATCGCCGCGATGAGGGCGAACAGCAACGCCGTCAGGGCGGCGGCGATCACAGGGATCACGACCAGCAACAGCAGGTAGTAGACCGTGGCCCCCACGGCGACCATGGACACGAAGGCCGCGCCGGCGGCGACGAACGTCGCCACCGCGCGGTTGATGAGCCCCCGGCCGATCATCAGCGCCGACGCCCGGCCAGCAGCAAGCCCAGCACGACGCCGACGCCCAGCGCGATGGCCGTCGACTGAATCGGACGCTCCTGCACCCGTTCGACGACATAGCGTTGGGCCTCGTCGAACTTCTCGGCGGCGTCGTCGTAATATTCACGACCGCGCACCTTGGCGTCGTCGTAGTAGCCGCGCGCCTTTTCGCGCAGTTCCTCGCCCTGCTCGCGCAGGCGGGCCTCGGCCTCGGAGGCCTTTTCCTTCAGACGCTGGGTTTCCTCACGGGCGCCGGCCTTGAGGTCCTCCTTAAGGGTCTTGAGGTCGTTCTTGATGTCTTCACGAGCCTTGGACGTGGCCATGATGCGCGCTCCGCTCCTTGTGTAAGCTTGACGATTAAATAGAGAAGCCCTGCCCGGAACGCCACACCGACGATCAAGGTTCCTGCAGCGCGGCTTCCCATCTGGCGCGCCGCGCGCCACGCTTCTAGAACAGCGCCATGACCCAATGGTTGTTCCCTCCCGCTCCGACGCCTTCCTTGCCGATCGACGGCGAGGCGCGCCGCCTGCCCGTGCGGCGCATCCTGTGCGTCGGCCAAAACTACGCCGCCCATGCCCGCGAGATGGGGGCCGACCCGGACAAGCCCGCCCCCTTCTTCTTCGCCAAGCCGAGCGACGCCCTGGTCGCGGACGGGGCGGACCCGGCCTATCCGCCGGCGACGCAGAACCTGCATTACGAAGTCGAACTGGTCGTGGCGCTCGGCGAAGACGCCCGGCCGATCGGCTGGGCCGTCGGCGTCGATCTGACCCGGCGCGATCTTCAGGCGGAAGCGAAAGCCAAGGGGCGGCCGTGGGAGGCGGGCAAGGCCTTCGACCAGTCGGCGCCCTGCGGCGCCCTAAGTCTGACGCCGCCCGCGCCGGATGCGGTCATTGAGCTGAAGGTCAACGGCGCGGTGCGTCAGTCCAGTCGGCTGTCGGACATGATCTGGGACGTCGACGGCGTCCTGTCCAAGGCGGCCGAACTGTGGACGCTGAAACCCGGCGACCTGATCTTCACCGGAACGCCCGAAGGGGTCGGTCCCCTGACCCCCGGCGATCGGGTCGAGGCGGTCATCGCGGGCCTGCCCCCGCTCAGCTTCACGGTGCAATCATGATCCTGCATGGCTACTGGCGCTCGGGCACCAGCTACCGCACCCGCATCGCCCTCAATCTGAAAAAGCTGGAGTATCGACAGGCGCCGCTGGACCTGCGCACGGGCGCGCAGAAGTCCGAGGCCTACCTCAGGCTCAATCCGCAGGGGCTGGTCCCGGCGCTGGAAACCGACGACGGGCTGGTGCTGACCCAGAGCCCGGCCATTCTGGAGTGGCTGGAGGAAACCCATCCTGAGCCGCCCCTGCTGCCGTCGGACGCGGCGGGCCGGGCGCAGGTGCGGGCGATGGCGGCGTTGATCGGCTGCGACATCCATCCGCTCAACAATCTGCGGGTTCTGAAGGCGGTGCGAGGCCTGACCTCCGATGGAATGGGCGCCGATCAGGCGGGCGTGGACGCCTGGGCCGGTCAGTGGATCATCGACGGCTTCACGGCGCTCGAGACCCTGGTCGTGCGCCACGGCGACGGCTGGTGCTTCGGCGGGGCGCCGACTTTGGCGGACTGCTATCTGATCCCGCAGCTTTATTCGGCGCGGCGGTTCCACGTCGATCTGGCGGCCTTCCCCCGCTTGCTGGAGATCGAGGCGCGGGCCGAGGTCCACCCCGCCTTCATCGCCGCCCTGCCGGAAAACCAGCCGGATGCGGATTAAGCGTCTTCGTTCACCAACGACCTTGATTTCGGTCAATCTCCCTTAAGCTTTGAGACGGATGATCGGGGTCGTGAGATTCGCCGTTCCGCCCTCTCCGGCCGACAAACTCGCCATCGCCCTGGTGGTCGAGCCTGATCGGTCTCGCCCGTTGCCGCCCGGCCAGCGGGAGGAGGCGACGCGCCATCTGCTGCAGACCGCAGGCGACGCCGGGATCGGCCGGGTGGCCACCCGGCCCGAAGGCGATGTCGAGCGCATGCTGGGCCAGGCCTGGCCCTTCCCCTCGCCCTTCCGCGTCACCGTCCGCACCGTGCCCCTGGCCGACGGTCTGGACCGGGTCGAGGCGCGCGCCCGCCGCTCGCTGGAGCGTATGGGCTTGCCGCGCGGCGACGCCGTTCTGGTGCAGAACGCCGCCGATCTGGCGGGCGCCGAGGGGCGCGCCCTGTGGGACCGCCTTCAGGCGCTGAAGGATCGCGGCGTCTTCCGCAAGGTCGGCTTCATCGCCACGGTCGAGGACGGCCCGGCCTTGCTGGCGCGCCGCTTCCAGCCCGACGTGGTGCAACTGACCTGCAACATCCTGGATCAGCGCGCGGCGCGTTCCGGCGCCATCGCCGATCTGGCCAGCCAAGGGATTGAAGTGCATCTGGCCTCGGTCTTTGCGCAGGGCCTGCTGTTCGCCAACCGCGAGAGCCTGCCGCCCGAACTGGCCGCCCACGGCATGGCCCTGTCCCGCACGCGCCGCCGTCTGGCCGAGGCGCGGGTCGATCCGATGCAGGCGGCCCTGGCCTACGCCCTGACCCTGCCGGGGGTGGCCTCGGTCATCGCCAGCGTGGCCTCATCGGCCGAACTGCGCGCCATCATCGCCGCCTCCCACGCCCCGCGCCCCGACATCGACTGGGACGCCCTGGCGCTGGACGAGACCCCCGCCGCCCTGGCCTCGCGCCCGCGCCTGCGCCTCGTCAGCGCGGCCTGATCCACAAAGCTGTCCACAGGCGGTCCTTCGCCTGTGCATGAGGGGCGCCGCCCGCGCTTGAGGCGGCCGTCCCGATCCGCCACCCTGCGGGTCAGATGAACGCGCCGCTTTTCCACCCGCCCAAAGCCGACCTCAAGCCCGACGCTGGCACCACGCCGGTCATGGCCCAATACCTGTCGGTCAAGGCTACACAGCCCGAAGCCATGCTGTTCTTCCGCATGGGCGACTTCTACGAACTGTTCTTCGAGGACGCGCAGAAGGCGGCGGCGGCGCTGGGCATCGCCCTGACCAAACGCGGCAAGCACCAGGGCGAGGACATCCCCATGGCCGGGGTGCCCGTCCACGCCATGGACGGCTATCTGGCGCGGCTGATCCGCCAGGGCTTCAAGGTCGCCGTCTGCGAACAGCTGGAAGACCCGGCCGAGGCCAAGAAGCGCGGCTCCAAGGCTGTGGTCCACCGCGACATCGTGCGGGTGGTGACGCCCGGCACCCTGACCGAGGACACGCTGCTGGACGCGCGCGGCGCCAACCGGCTGGCGGCCGTGGCGATCCGCAAGGGCAGGGCCGCCGTGGCGGTGGTCGAACTGTCGGCGGGCGTGGTGGATTCGGTCGCCTGCGACCTCAACGATCTGGGCGCGGCGTTGGCGGCGTTCCGGCCGTCGGAGGTGCTGGTCCCCGATCGCCTGTTCTCGGACGAGACGATGAAGGGGGCGCTGGACGGCTCGGGCGGGGTGGTTCAGGCTATGCCCCAGGCCCTGGCCGAGCCGGTCGGGGCGCGCGACCGAGTGCAGCGCCTCTACGGCGTCTCGGCGCTGGACGGCTTCGGCGCCTTTGAAGAGGCGGAAGTTTCCGCGCTGGGCCTGATCGCCGCCTATCTTGAGACGACGCAGGCGGGCAGGATTCCCGCCCTGACCCCGCCGCGCCGCTCGGGCGAGAGCGGCTTTCTCGCTATCGATCCGGCGACGCGCCTCAGCTTAGAGATCGACCGCACCCAGAGGGGCGAGCGCGACGGCAGTCTGCTGCACGCCATCGACCGCACCGTGACCTCGGGCGGGGCGCGGGCGCTGGCCGAACGCATCTCGCGGCCCTTGCGCGATCCGGCGGCGATCAACGCCGGGCTGGATGCGGTCGAGTGGTTGCTGGAGCGGCGCGATCTGCGACGCGACCTGCGCGACGCCTTGCGCGCCTCGGCCGATGTGGCGCGGGCGACCTCGCGTCTGGCTCTGGGCCGCGGCGGGCCGCGCGATCTGGCGGCGATCCGCTCGGGGTTGACGACGGCGCAGGGCCTGAGCGCCCTGTTCGCCGCCTGCGCCAACGACCCGCTGACCGGGCCGCCCGCGCGGGTGACGGCCTGCCTCGACCAACTGGCGCTTGAGGGCGAGCTGTCGCACCTGCTGGCCGAACTGGCCGACGGCCTGATCGACGAGCCGCCGCATCTGGCGCGCGACGGCGGCTATGTGAACCCCAGCCATCGGCCCGAACTGGACGCCGCCCGCACCCTGCGCGACGACAGCCGCAAGATCATCGCCGAGCTGGAAGCCAAGGCGGTCGCCGACAGCGGCGTCGCCTTCAAGGTGCGCCACAACGCCGTCCTCGGCTATTTCCTCGAGACCAGCGCCAAGGCGGCCGAAGGCCTGTTGCGCGCGGGACCGGACAGCCCCTTCATCCATCGCCAGACCCTGGCCAATCAGGTGCGCTTCACCACGGTCGAGCTGTCCGAGCTGGACGCTAAGATCAGCCAGGCCGGGCACCGCGCCCTGGCCATCGAGGCCGAGACCTTCGAGGGCTGGCGCCGCGAGGTGGCGCGTCTGGCCGGGCCGCTGCAGGGCGCAGCCGAGGCTCTGGCCGAACTGGACGCCCACGCCGCCCTGGCCGAATGGGCCGAAGAGGTCGGGGCCGTGCGCCCCAGCGTCGATGACAGCCTGTGCTTCGCCGTCGAGGCGGGCCGCCACCCGGTGGTCGAGGCGGCGGTGAAGGCGCAAGGCCTGCCCTATACCCCCAACAACTGCGCGCTGGCGGGCGACGGCGTCGGGGCCTCGCGCCTGTCCATCGTCACCGGGCCGAACATGGCAGGCAAGTCGACCTTCCTGCGCCAGAACGCCTTGTTGGTGGTGCTGGCCCAGGCGGGGGCCTTCGTGCCGGCGCGGTCGATGAAGCTGGGCGTGGTCGACCGGCTGTTCTCCAGAGTCGGCGCGGGCGACGATCTGGCGCGCGGCCGCTCCACCTTCATGATGGAGATGGTCGAGACGGCCGCCATCCTGACCCAGGCGTCCGAGCGCAGCTTCGTCGTGCTGGACGAGATCGGGCGCGGCACCGCCACCTATGACGGCCTGGCCATCGCCTGGGCCACGGCCGAGGCCCTGCACGAAACCAATCGCGCGCGGACCCTGTTCGCCACCCACTATCACAAGCTGGCGCAGCTGGAGCAGCGGCTGGACCACGTCTGCAACCTGTCGATGAAGGCGCGCGAGTGGAACGGCGAGCTGGTCTTCCTGCACGAGGCGGCGCCCGGCGCGGCGGACCGCTCCTATGGCGTGCAGGTGGCGCGTCTGGCGGGTGTGCCGACGGCGGTGGTCGGCCGCGCTCGCGAGGTGCTGGAGCGGCTGGAGAATGAAAAAGCGGCGACCGCCCGCCTGGACGACCTGCCGCTGTTCGCCGCCGCCGCTGAACCGCCCCCGCCGCCGATGAGGTCCCAGCTGGACGAGGCCGTCGCCGCCATCGACCCTGACGACCTGACCCCCCGCGAGGCGCTGGAGGCGCTGTATCGGCTGAAGGGGATGGCGAAGGGCTAGAACCCCGCTCATCCCGGCGGACGCCGGGATCCAGTGAGAGCTTCGTCCTCCATCGGTAAGGCTGGAGCGGCCCATGTCTAAGCGCGCGCCTAAAGCCAAAGGACTGGATCCCGGCGTCCGCCGGGATGAGCGGGAATAAGAGGGCGTGCTATGCTTCCCGCCGTGACCGCCCCGCCTCCGCTCCCCCCCGCCGTTCTCGACGCCGCCTCGGCGCCGGACCCGCGCGCCGCCGTCACCGCGCTTTTGCGTGAAAGCTTCGAGGCCGACCGCGCCCGCGCCGCCCGCCGCGCCGAAAGCGCGACCGACGGCGCCGAGGCGGCGCGCCTCTACGCCGAGGCCGCCGACGCCCTGCTGACCACCCTGTGGCGGTTCGCGACGGAACAGGTCCATCCGGCCCCGGACGAGCGGCTGACCCTGCTGGCGGTCGGCGGCTACGGACGCGGGGTGCTGGCTCCGCTTTCGGACCTCGATCTGCTGTTTCTCCGGCCGGGGCAGGCGATTAGTCCGCGCGCCCAGGCGGTGGTCGAGTTCGTCCACTATGTCCTGTGGGATCTGGGGTTGAAGGTCGGCTCGGCCTTCCGCTCCATCGGCGAGACTCTGGCTCTGGCGCGCGACGACATGACGGTGCGCACCACCTTGCTGGAGGCGCGGGTGCTGGCGGGGGATGCAGGCCTGGGCGAAAGCCTGCTGAGACGGTTCCGCAGCGAAGTCGCCCGCGCCGACCCGCGGCCCTTCATCGCCGCCAAGATGTCCGAGCGCGACGTGCGCCTGCAGAAAACCGGCGCCGTCCGCTACCGCGTCGAGCCCAATATCAAGGACGGCAAGGGGGGGCTGCGCGACCTCAACACCCTGTTCTGGATCGCCCGCTCGCTGGCGCCGGACAGCGAGCGAGGGCAGGCGGCGCTGGAGGGCCTGCTGACCGCGCGCGAGCTGCGCAGCTTCCGCGAGGCGATCGGCTTCCTGTGGCGGGTGCGCATCCTGCTGCATCTGGTCGCCGGGAGGCCTGAGGAAAAGCTGACCTTCGACGTCCAGCCCGAGATCGCCCGGCGCATGGGCTGGCGCGGGCGCGGCGACGAACTGGCGGTCGAGCGCTTCATGCGCCGCTATTTCCAGGTCGCGCGCGAGGTCGGCGCCCTGACCCGCGCCGTCTCGGCCCAGCTGGAGGCGCGCCAGCAGAAGAAGGCGGAAGGGTTGGCGCGCGGCCTGTCGCGGCTGATCCGCCGCCGCCGGGTCAGGCTCGCCTTCGACGGCCTGGCGGTGGAGGAGGGGCGGCTGACCGTGACGGGGGCCAATGTCTTCGCCCGCGATCCGGCGCGGCTGCTGATGCTGTTCGTCGAGGCGGACCGGCTGGACCTGGACCTGCACCCCGACGCCTTCGCCGCCGTGATCCGCTCGCTGACGCTGGTGACGCCCGCCCTGCGCCGCGACCCGCGCGCGGCCGAGGCGTTTCTGACGGTGCTGGCCCACGGCCAGCGGCCCTACCGTGTCCTGTCGATCATGAACGAGACGGGGCTGTTGGGCCGCTTCCTGCCCGAATGGGGGCGGATCGTCGGCCAGACCCAGTTCAACATGTACCACGCTTATACGGTGGACGAGCACACCCTGCAGGCGGTGGGCGTCATCAACGACATCGCGCGCGGCAAGCTGAAGGCGGACCACCCGGCCTCGACCGCCATCGTCCCGCACATCGCCGATATCGAGGCGCTGATGCTGGCCATGCTGCTGCACGACGTGGGCAAGGGCGGCGACCGAGGCCAGTTGGAGGACGGGGCCATCGCCGCGCGCCGGGCCTGCGAGCGGCTGGGCGTCGATCCGCGCCGGATCGAGCTGGTCGTCTGGCTGGTGCGCCATCATCTGCTGATGAGCGACTACGCCCAGAAGCGCGACGTGTCCGATCCCTCGACCGTGCGCGCCTTCGCTGAGGCGGTGGGAGATCCAGAGCGCCTGCGCATGTTGATGGTGCTGACCGTGGCCGACATCCGCGCCGTCGGGCCGGGGGTGTGGAACGGCTGGAAGGGGCAGTTGATGCGCGCCCTGTTCGAGGCGACCGAGGCCCTGTTCCGGGGCGACGCCGTGACGCGCGAGGACCCTCTGGCCGACCACCCCGCCCTGGTCGAACGGGCGCGGCGCGAGGGGGCGGCGGTCGAGGCCCTGCCCGCCGAAGGGCCGCTGGAATCCACCGCCCGCGTGGCTGTGGCGGCGCGCGACCGGCCCGGACTGTTCGCCGATCTGGCGGCCACGCTGTCGATGGCCGGCGCCGACGTGGTGGGCGCGCGGCTGGCCACGGCCGAGGACGGGATGGCGCTGGACGTGTTCGAGATTCAGGACGGGGCGGGCGAACCCTATGGCGGGCGCGAGCCGCGACGGCTGGCCATTCTGGTCAAGGCGATGGAGCGGGCGGTGTTGAAGGGCGCACGGACCTCGGCCATGCAGCCGCCGCGCGTCAGCGCCCGCCGCGCCGTCTTCGATGTGCGGCCGGTGGTGCGTATCGACGCCGACACCGGGACCAGCGCCGTGGTGGTCGAGGTGTCCGGCGCCGACCGGCCCGGCCTGCTGGCCGATCTGGCGCGGACGATCTCGGGGCACGGCTATTCGACCCGCTCGGCCCACGTCGCCAGCTTCGGCGAGCGGGCGGTGGACGGCTTCTACATCACCGACGCCGACGGCCGAAAACCCAAGGACAAGGCGAAGCTGGAGGCCTTGAAGGCGGACCTGCTGGAGGTGCTGGATCGCGCGCCGCAAGGCCCCGCCGGGCGCAGCATCACCCCTGTGCGCGCCAGCGTGCGCGATGTGTCGGATCTGGAGGGCGCGCTGGGCCGTTCGCCCGTATCCAGCGGCTCGCAGGCGCGCTAAGGCGTTTCGGGACCGAGCGCAGGAACAGCCGTGAACGACAAGACCGACCCCATCGAACCGGCCGCGCCGATCTCGGCTGCAAACGCCACGGTCGAGCCGGTGGTCCAGCCGCCCGCCTCCGCTGCGACGGCCAAGCCCAAGGCGGGCGGGGTGGCGCGCTCCTCGGCCATCTTCAGCGCCATGACCCTGCTCAGCCGTCTGGCCGGGTTCGCGCGCGATCTGGTCATTACGGCGGCGCTGGGCGCCTCGGCGGGCCCGGCGGCCGACGCCTATTACACGGCGCTGAACTTCCCCAATCTGTTCCGGCGCATCTTCGCCGAAGGGGCCTTCGCCGCCGCCTTCGTGCCCGCCTACGCCAAGACGCTGAAGAGCGAGGGGGAGGCGGCGGCCGACAAGGTGGCGACCGACGCCCTGGCCGCCGTGGCCGCCGTCACCGTGGCCCTGACCCTGGTCGCCCAGCTGGCGATGCCGTGGCTGATGATGGTCATCAACATCGGTTTCCTGGATGATCCGGCCCGCTTCAAGCTGGCGGTGATCCTGACCCAGATCACCATGCCCTACCTGCCCTGCATGGCCATCGCCGCCCTGCTCAGCGGGGTGCTGAACGCGAGGGGGCGGTTCATCGTTTCGGGCGCCTATCCGATCCTGCTGAACCTGATCATGCTGGCCGCCGTCATCCCGGTGAAGGGCGATCAGATCGAGGCCGCCTACGCCGCCTCCTGGGCCGTGCTGGTCGCGGGCGTGGCCCAGGCGGGTCTGTGCTGGTGGGCGGCGCGCAAGGCGGGGGCGAATATCCGCCTCAGCCTGCCGAAAATGACGCCGGCGGTGAAGGCCATCATCATCACCGCCGTTCCCGCCGCCATCGGCAACAGCGCCACTCAGATCAACGTCTTCATCTCCGGCAACCTGTCCAGCTTCGTCGACGGCGGGCGCACTTGGCTGGCGACGGCGGACCGGCTGTACCAGCTGCCGCTGGGTCTGGTCGGGGTGGCGATCGGCATCGCCCTGCTGCCCAAGCTGTCGTCGGCGGTGGCGTCCAAGGACCACGCTCAGCAGCAGGCGTCGATGGACGAGGCGTTGATCCTGTCCATGGCCCTGACTCTGCCGGCGGCGGCGGCCCTGATGGCCATGCCCTACTTCCTGATCGACGCCCTGTTCACGCGCGGCGCCTTCCTGCAGGTCGACGCCGTCAACACGGCTCACGCTCTGCTGCATTTCGGCTGGGGCGTGCCCGCCTTCGTGCTGATCCGCATCCTGGCCCCGGCCTTCTTTGCGCGGGGCGATACGCGTCGGCCCATGGTCTTCGCCCTGATCTCGGTGGCGGTGAACGCCGTGCTGGCCATCGGCCTGTTCAACCTGGGCATGGGGGTGTCCGGCATCGCCGCGGCGGTCAGCGCCTCGGCCTGGACCAATGTGCTGCTGCTGGGCGCCACGCTGTGGCGGCGCGAGCACTACCGGCCCAGCCCGCGCGCCGTCTCGCGTCTGGGCCGCATCGCCCTGGCCAGCGCGGGGCTGGCGGCGGTGGTCGGCGCGGCGTCGTGGGCGCGGCCCATGCTGCAGGCGCCGGTCGCCGACCTGCTGGCGATGGCGGGTTCGAGCCACGGCGCCAAGGAGATCACCCTGCTGCTGGTCGTGGCGGCGGGCGGCCTGGCCTATGTCGCGCTGGCGTTCCTGACGCGCGCGGTGACGATGGCCGAGGTCAAGGGCCTGGTGCGGCGGTCGCGGTGAGCTTGCCCTTCGCAGCCCGAACCGATAAGCGCGAGGGCATGGCGCTTTCGGGACGATTTCTCGCTCACGGACGATGGCGCGGCTGATCCGCCGCCCCGGGCGTCCGCACGCCCGCCTTTCGCACGCGAAACCGTGCGCCGACATCCGCCTTTCGATTTCCGAGATCCGCTATCATGACTGACCAGACCCCGGCCCAATACACCGGCCCGCGCCGCATCCTGTCCGGCATCCAGGCCTCCGGCGCCCTGCACCTGGGCAACTATCTGGGCGCGCTGAAGCGCTTCACCGAGCTGCAGGAGACGGGCGCGCCCCTGTTCGTCTTCGTCGCCGACATGCACGCCATCACCGTCTGGCAGGAGCCCGAGAAGCTGGCCGCCCAGACGCGCGAGATCGCGGCGGCCTATTTGGCCTCGGGCCTGGACCCGGCCAAGGCCGTCATCTTCCCGCAGTCGGCTGTGCCGGCCCACGCCGAGCTGGCCTGGATCTTCAACTGCGTCGGCCGCCTCGGCTGGCTGGACCGGATGACCCAGTTCAAGGAGAAGTCGGGCAAGCACAAGGAACGCTCCAGCGTCGGCCTGTACACCTACCCGGTGCTGCAGGCAGCGGACATCCTGCTCTACAAGGCGACCGAGGTGCCGGTGGGCGAGGACCAGAAGCAGCATCTGGAGCTGACCCGCGACATCGCCCAGAAGTTCAACAACGACTTTGGCGCGCCCGGCTACTTCCCCCTGCCCGAGCCGCTGATCCAGGGGCCGGCGACGCGGGTGATGTCCCTGCGCGACGGCGCGGCCAAGATGTCCAAGTCCGATCCGTCG
The DNA here is from genome assembly GCF_053345555.1 of Brevundimonas sp. M1A4_2e. Classification (NCBI taxonomy): domain Bacteria; kingdom Pseudomonadati; phylum Pseudomonadota; class Alphaproteobacteria; order Caulobacterales; family Caulobacteraceae; genus Brevundimonas; species Brevundimonas sp. M1A4_2e. Next base: position 426,928 of record NZ_JBKFAI010000003.1, read on the forward strand.
GACCTGTCGCGCATCAACCTGACCGATGACGCCGACGCCATCGCCAACAAGATCCGCAAGGCCAAGACCGACATGGAGCCGCTGCCGGAAACGCTCGAGGGTCTGGAGGGGCGGCCTGAGGCCAAGAACCTGGTCGCCATCTACGCCGCCCTGGCCGACACCACGCGCGAGGCGGTGCTGGCCGAGTTCGCGGGCCAGGGTTTCGGCGCCTTCAAGCCGAAACTGGCGGAACTGGCCGTGTCGTCGATGGCCGACGTCACCGCCGAAATGCGCCGTCTGATGAACGACCCGGCCGAGATCGACCGGGCCCTGGCCGCCGGCGCCGAAAAGGCGCGCGAGATTGCCGAGCCGACCATCGCCGAGGTCAAGAAGATCGTCGGCTTCTGGCAGGGCTGATGCTTCTGGGCTGATGCTTCTGGGCTGAGCGGCGGGTTTCGGACGCGGCGATGCGAGTCTCGCTTCCGTCGCCGCGTCTTCGCGCCTAGAGCGTCGAGGCATGAGCCATACTCTCGATCGGGCGGTGTTCAACGCCCTGACCACGCGTCTGTCGCCTTTCGTCACGCCGAATTCCGGAGCGGCCGCCGTGCGCATCGACCCTGAGATCGGGGTGTTCCTGGCGGTGGCCGACGCGACGCCGGACAGCCGCCGGGCGCTGACCGAGCTGGACCGCCGCCATCCCGGCGGGGGGCTGGTCGAGCGCGAGGACGGGCCGATGGTCGACGTCCTGCCCGACGGCGCCGTGATCGCCGCGCGGGTCGGCCTGGTGCAGATGACGGCGACGGCCCTGACGCCCCTCGGCTTGGAAGGCCCGCGGCTGGACGACGTCATCGAGGTGCTGGACGAGGCTGACGCGCCGGCGATGCTGGCGCTGGCGACCCTGACGCGGCCCGGTCCCTTCCGCTCGCAGACGCGCAAGCTGGGCCCGTTCATCGGCGTCAAGCGCGAGGGCCAGCTGGTCGCCATGGCGGGGCGGCGGCTGCGGGTGGACGGTTTCACCGAACTGAGCGGCGTCTGCACCCACCCGGATCATCGCGGCCAAGGCTATGCGGCGGCTCTGTCCCGCGCGGTGGTCGGCGAGATCCTGGCCTCGGGCGAGGCGGCCTTCCTGCACGCCTTCGCGGAGCATGAGGCGACGATCGCCTTCTATCGCGGACTGGGATTTCAGGCCCGGGCGCGCATGACCTATACCTTGCTGGGCGAGGCTCAGGAGGAGCGGACATGAGCGTGCATCGGGCGACGGTCGAATGGCGCCGAGGCGAGCAGCCGTTCAGCGACAACAAATACGGTCGCGGCCATGAATGGCGCTTCGACGGCGGGGCCGTGGTGCGCGGTTCGTCCGCGCCGTCGGCCCTGTTGCCGCCGCCCCTGTCGGACGAGACGGCGGTCGATCCAGAGGAAGCCCTGGTCGCCGCCCTGTCCAGTTGCCACATGCTGTTCTTCTTGGCCTACGCCCGCAAGGATGGCTTCATCGTCGACAGCTATCGCGACGACGCCGAGGGGACGTTGGGCCAGGACGAGCGCGGCAGGGTGTCGATCACAGAGGTGACGCTGCGCCCCTCCGTCATCTGGTCAGGCGACACGTCGCCGGACGCGGAAGCCCTCGCCGAGCTGCACCATCGCGCCCACGACAGCTGCTACATCGCCAACTCGATCCGCGCCGAGGTCAGGATCGAGCCGCGCTGACCTAGGCTGCGGTCTGCTGCAGGAAGGCTCCGAACCGGCGCAGGGCCTCCTCGGTCAGGTCGGGGTGGTGGCGCATCGGCCCGTTGTTGGTCGGTTCGTCAAAGGCGTGGGTGCCGTCGGCGACCCAGCTTTCGACCTGCGCCCCGCCCGCGCGGATCATGGCATTGACCCGTTCCGCGTTGCGCACCGTTGTCAGGTGATCGCGCCCCGCCGTCAGGGCCAGGACGCGCGGGTGACGGCGCCACGGCTTCATCCGGTTGAAGGCCCAAGGGCCGATATAGGCGTAGGCCAGAAACACGGCCTTGACGCCTGACAGGTCGACGGCGCCCGGATCGGCGACGCCCATGCGGCGCGGCGCGGGCGTCTCGCTCATCATCTCCATGATGGCCCATCCGCCGTGGCTCCAGCCCGCCAGGGCCAGTTGGGAAGCGTCCACGTCCGGCCGCTGCGACAGGCCGTGGATGGCGGCCAGGACATCGCCGGCCCGCTCATAGCCCCGGAACAGCACGCCGGTGCACACCATGGTCAGCGTCAACGCCCGGCCCCAGCCGCGCGGACCATAGGAATCGATGATGGCGGCGCGCCAGCCGGCCGCTTTCGCCGCCTCGGCATAGCGCGGGAGATGGCTGCGCAGACCGCCGCAACCGTGGAACAGCAGGACCATCGGGCGCGGGCGGTCGTCGTCAGGCCCGACGATCTGCACATGCGGCTGCAACCGAGCCCAGCGGGCGGCGATGGTGTCCATCCCTGCAATCTAGGGCGCCGTTCTTTTCAGGGAAGGGGTCTTGCGCTTGGCTCATTTAGATATATCTGTTTGCCAGTCCGATATATCTAAATGAGAGAAAAGAAGAGATGAGAGGATCCAAGAGGATCGGAAGGCGCGGCCACGGCATGGGCCAGCACGGACCTGAGCGCGGCCTGGGTTGCGGCGGCTACGGCCGGACGATGCGCCCGGAAGCCAGGCGGACGGGCGAGGGCCGAATGCGCGGCGAAGGTCACGGCCGTCGCGGCGGCGGCCGCATGTTCGAACACGGCGCCCTGCGCTGGGTGCTGCTGTCGCTGATCGCGGACAAGCCCAGCCACGGTTATGAACTGATCAAGGCCATCGAGGCGCGAGTGGGCGGGGCCTATGCGCCCAGCCCCGGCGTCATCTATCCCAGCCTCGCGCTGCTGGAAGACATGGGCGCCGTGAACGCCGTCGCCGACGGCGGCAAGAAGCGCTACGCCGTCACCGACGAAGGCCGTCGCCTGCTGGTTGAAAACGCCGAGGCCCTGGCCCACGCCGAGCGCAAGATGAAGGCCTTGGGCGGCCGCGCCGACCGGCCGGCGCGCATCGCCCAGGCTATCGAGGCCTTCCGCGCCGCGATGCATGATCGCCTGACCCAGGAGCCGCCGCTCAGCGAAGCCCAGGTCGAGGCTCTTGCCGACATGATCGAAGCCGCAGCCGAAAAGGTGAGACAGGCATGAGCAACGCCCTGTTGAGACAACCGCGCCGCGTGCGGCATGAGCTGAAATTCCGCCGCGCCCGTGTCCAAGCCGTCGAGCAGTTGACCCCGGTCCTGAAGCGCGTCGTGCTGACCGGCGACGAGCTGGAGGGCTTCTTCAGCCCCGGTTTCGACGACCACGTGAAGATCTTCCCCGTGCCGCGCGGCGAGCCGTTGGCGCTGCCGACGTCGGGGCCAGACGGGCCGGTGTTCCCGGACCCCCGCCCCGTGGCGCGCGACTACACCCCGCGCGCGTTCGACGCCGCCAATCGTCGGCTGACTATCGACTTCGCTGTCGGCCACGGCGGTCCGGCCACCGCCTGGGCCGAGGACGCGCAGCCTGGCGACGAGCTGGGCCTGGGCGGGCCGCGCGGATCCTTCCTGGTCCCGACCAGCTTCGCCGAGCACCTGCTGGTCGGCGACGAGACGGCGATCCCCGCCATCGCCCGCCGTCTGGAGGAACTGCCGAAAAGCGCGCGCGCGATCGCCTGCATCGAGGTCGACGATGTCGCCGGCGAACTGGGCTTGCCCAGTCCGGCGGACGTCGAGATCGTCTGGGTGCACCGCAAGGGCGGCCCGCGCGGCCGCGCCGAAGCGCTGACGGCGGCGGCGGTCGCGGCGGCGAAACGGATCGACCCGGCCGATGCCTATGTCTGGGTCGCCTGCGAATCCTCGGTCGCCCGCTCGATGCGCGCGGCGCTGCTGGCCGCCCGGCCGTTCAACCCGAAATGGATGAAGGTCGCCGGCTACTGGCGGCTGGGCGGCGTCGGCTCGAACGATGTGATCGAGGACTGAAGGCCAGACACAAAAAACCCCTCCCCCCTGCAGCGGGGGGAGGGGGCGGCGGCGCCGTGAAACGCGCTCAGGCGAAGATCAGAAGGCCCAGCGGGCGCCGATCGAGGCCACCAGGGCCGAGCCTTCGGCCTCGCCGCGCAGGTGCGAGGTCACGGCCGCCGGGGTGCCGGCGTAGAAGGCGCGGTCGTCGCGGATCGTCGAGTCGCTGAAGGCGATGTAGGTCAGGCCTGCATCGAAGGTCACGCCCGGCGTCACCTCGGTCGAGCCGCCGACCGAGAACAGCCAGCGGTCGGCGTCCGGAATGCGGGCCGTGCGCAGGCTGTCGCGGGTCGGGGTCGGGTCATAGCCGACGCCGGCGCGCAGGGTGGTCCTGTCGCTGAGGGCGTAGTCCAGGCCGATGGCGCCGGTGGTGACGTCCTTGTAGTTCTGATGGATGACGTCGCCGCCGTTCGGATATTCGACGGTGATGGCCTGGAACTCGGACCAGCCGATGCGGTTGACCTGAGCGTTCAGCGTCAGCTTGTCGCTGACGGCGTAACGGACCGAGGCCGAGGCGAACCACGGGGTGTTGAAGCTGGCCGTGCCGCTGGTGGTGACGCTGTTGGGCGCCAGGGGGCCGGTCAGGGCGATGGCGATATCCCCGTCCAGTTCGTGCTCGATCTTGGAGCGGTAGGACAGGCCGAAGTCCCACGGGCCCTTGTGGACCTGGGCGCCGACATTCCAGCCGAAGTCCCAGCCGTCGCCTTCCAGCGAGGAGGAGCCGTCCGGCAGCAGGGGCGAGACCGACGGCATGGCGGAGGTCAGCTTGGCCTTGACGTACTGGGCGTTCAACCCGGCGCCGACGTCCAGCCAGTCGTTGACCTGATAGGCCAGGGTCAGGCTGGCGTCGCCCGAACGCAGCTCCGAGGTCAGGGCGTCATAGCGCGCGAAGGAGCCCTGCTCGTACTTGGTGGTGAAGTTGTACGGGGCCGCCACCGAGACGCCCAGGGCGAGGCGGTCGCCGATCGGGGTGGCGAAAGCGAAGTTCGGGACCAGGCCGCTTTCGATCGGGTCGACCTCGGTGTTGCGCGGGTTGACCACCGGCACGTCCACGCCGCCCGGATAGGTGACGTAGGAACCGGTGTTGCGCACCTCGGAGTCGATCTTGATGGCGTGCAGGCCGACGGAAAGTTCGCGACCGCTGCGCGCGATCGAGGCGGGGTTCCACCACAGCGAGCCGACGCCGCGATCGGCGGCCTCGCCGGAGAAGGCGCGGCCGGCGCCGCGCACGGACTGTTCCTGCAGATAGAAGGAGCCGGCGAGGGCCGGGGCCGCCACGCCCGTCATCAGGACGGTGGTCAGAGCCAGGCCGCCGAGGCGGGCCATGTTCCTGGGGGTCATTTACGCTTCACCTATGTCGAGGGCCGGCCATTGAAAAGCGGACGGCCTTTGTTCGGGGAGAGCCGCCACGCCGCCATCACAGCGTCCGTGTCATGAAAGCGTTGCGTCCAAGGCTGGTGTCGGACGGCTTCCCGGCAAAAGCGTGGCGCAAAAGGTGCGCAATTTCACACCTTAGTGAGGTTACGTAGGGGCAATTTCGATGCCTGCCGAACGCAGGTCGGCGGATAAATCGTGTTCCGCCGCGTCAACTTCGGGCTGGTTCCTCCCGCGGATGACCAGTTGGGTGCCGATCTCGCTGGGCTTATGGTCCCCGCTGAAGCCGAAGGGGTAGGAGCCGAAGGACAGGTGAGGCCGCGCCTCAGCGGCGGCGCGCAGGATGTCGGCCACCGCGCCTTCGCCCGCGCCGGTGACGCGAAGGCTGCGGCTATGCACCGGAGAGCCGGTCTTCAGGCGCGGCGCCACGTCGTCGAGCATGGCCTCCATGATCTTGGGCACGCCCGCCATGACGAAGACGTTGTCGACCTGAAAGCCGGGCGCGCCGCTGACCGGATTGGCGATCAGGACGCCGCCTTCGGGCACGCGGGCCATGCGGCGGCGGGCGGCGTTGAACTCGCCGGGCGCATAGCGGCGCTCGAGGATGGCGAGCGCCTCGGGGTGTTCGCTGACCGGCACGCCGAAGGCCGCGCCGACGGCGTCGGCGGTGATGTCGTCGTGGGTCGGGCCGATGCCGCCGGTGGTGAAGACATAGTCGTGCGCGGCGCGCAGGGCGTTCAGGGCCGCGACGATCTGGTCCTGACGGTCGCCGACCACCCGGGCCTCCATCAGATCGACGCCCAGCGGGGCCAGGAAGCGGGCCAGGGTGTTCATATTGCTGTCACGGGTGCGGCCTGACAGGATTTCATCGCCGATGATCAGGACGGCGGCGGTTGGAGAGGGCGAGAGATTGGACATGGCCCCTAGATAGGAAACGAAGGCCCCTGCGTCAGCGGCGAATCCTGACGGGCTTGAGGTTTTGTGCTAGTCTGACCATCTGAAGTCCTGAAAGCCGTTTCTTCGCCCGGTCCGCCTGATTGCGGAGCGCGCCTCCCCGAAAGCCAAGCATGTACGAGACCCCCGACCTGGAAACCGACGTCTTCGTCCGCAGCCACGAAATCCGCATCTATGACGCGGAAGGGTTCGAGGGCATGCGCAAGGCCGGCCGCCTGGTCGCCGAGGCGCTGGACATGATCGGCGAGCATGTGAAGCCGGGCGTGACCACGGGCGAGCTGGACGATCTGGTGCGCGAGTTCACCCTTGACAACGGCGGCACGCCCGCCTGCCTCGGCTACAAGGGCTACACCAAGACGGTCTGCACCTCGATCAACCACGTCGTCTGCCACGGCATTCCCGGCGACAAGGTCCTGAAGGAAGGCGACATCGTCAACATCGACCACACCGTCATCGTCGACGGTTGGCATGGCGATTCGAGCCGCATGTATGCGGTCGGCGAGATCAACGCCCGCGCCAAGCGGCTGATCGACGTCACCTATGACTCGCTGGATCTCGGCCTGGCCCAGATCAAGCCGGGCAACACCTTCGGCGACATCGGGTTCGCCATCCAGAAATTCGTCGAGGCCCAGCGCATGAGCGTGGTGCGCGACTTCTGCGGCCACGGCATCGGCCGGGTCTTCCACGACAGCCCCAACGTCCTGCACTACGGCCGTCGCGGCGAGGGCGCGGTGCTGAAGCCGGGCATGTTCTTCACCGTCGAGCCGATGGTGAATCTGGGCAAGCCGGCGGTGAAGGTGCTGTCGGACGGCTGGACCGCCGTGACCCGCGACAAATCGCTGTCGTCGCAGTGCGAACACTCGATCGGCGTGACCGAGGACGGGCTGGAAATCTTCACCGCCTCGCCCAAGGGCCTGTTCCGCCCGAAATTCTGAGCTAGTCTCCCCCTCGGGGGAGGCTGATGCTCGATCAACCGCCGAAACAACAACCAAAGGCCAAGCCGCACCACGCCGGTCATCGCGAGCGGCTGCGCGAGCGCGCGCACACGGCGGGCCTGCATCATCTGCCCGACTATGAGCTGCTGGAGCTGTTCCTGTTCCGCAGCCAGCCGCAGGGCGACGTCAAGCCGGTGGCCAAGGCCCTGCTGACCCGGTTCGGATCGCTGGCGGCGGTGCTGGCGGCCTCGGTCGAGGATCTGATGACGGTCAAGGCCGAGGATTCGCGCGGTCGGGCCAAGGGGGTGGGCGCCGAGACGGCGCTGGACCTGGCCGCCCTGCATGAAGTCTCGCGCCGGGTGGCCAAGGAGGAGGCGAACCGGCGCACCGTCATCTCGTCGTGGACGGCGCTGCTGGCCTATGTGCGCCTGTCGCTGCAGCATGAACCGCGCGAGCAGTTCCGCGTCCTTTACCTCGACAAGAAGAACCAGCTGATCCTCGACGAAATCCAGAACCGGGGCACGGTCGACCACGCCCCCGTCTATCCGCGCGAGGTGGTGCGCCGCGCGCTGGAGCTGTCGGCCAGCGCCATGATCATCGTGCACAACCACCCCTCGGGCGATCCGACGCCCAGCCGGGCGGACATCGACATGACCAAACAGGTGATCGAAGCGGCGCGCGCCCTCAGCGTCACCGTGCATGACCATCTGATCGTCGGCCGCGAAGGCGTGGCCAGCTTCAAGCAACTGGGACTGATGTGACTGTGCTTTCGACTGAGCGTTTGACGCTGACGCCGGTCGCCGTGGGCGACATGGACGATCTGACCGCCCTGTGGGCCGACGCCGATTTCACCCGCCATATCATGGGGCGCGGCCTGTCGGAGGAGGAGGTCTGGTTCCGCCTGCTGCGCGATGTCGGCCACTGGCAGGTCAAGGGCTATGGCAACTGGTCGATCCGCGAGACGGCGACGGGCGCCTATGTCGGCAGCGTCGGCGTGCTGGACTATCGTCGCGACATGACGCCGCCGTTCGATGCGCCGGAGCTCGGCTGGGGCGTGGCGCCGGCCTTTCAGGGGCGCAGCATGGCGCGCGAGGCCTTGCAGGCGGCGCTGGCCTGGACGGACGAGCACAGGGCTGAGCCGCGCACCGTCTGCATGATCTCCCCCGACAACGCCGCCTCCATCCGTCTGGCGGAACGGGTCGGCTACCGCCCCTATGGCCATGCCGACTACAAGGGCTCGGTCGTCACCCTGTTCGAGCGGGTCAAAGGCGGGCCGACCGAGGCGGTCGGAGGGGCGGCTGACAGGACCGGCGGGGCCGGGTAAGCTTTACATTCTCGGGCCGGTTCGCCGCCCCGTCGCCTTCCGGAGTGCTTTTCCCATGCCCATGTCCGCCGACGATCTTCGCGCCCATTTGACCGAGGCCTTCCCCGACGCGGACATCGCCATCGAGGATCTGGCCGGCGACGGCGACCACTATCGCGCCCGCATCGTGTCCGAGGCGTTTCGCGGTCTGAACCGGGTGCGCCAGCACCAGCTCGTCTATGCGGCGTTGAAGGGCAAGATGGGCGGCGAACTGCACGCTTTGGCGCTGGAGACCTCGACCCCGACCGAGGCGGGCTGACCCATGCGCTATCGCCCCTTCGGCGTCTCGGGGGCGGCTGTCTCCAGTCTGACCCTGTGCCTGGGGGCGGATGCGGCGGCGCGCGGCGGGGCGCATGTGCGCCAGATGATCTTCGCGGCGCTGGAGGCGGGCATCAACGCCTACCATTTCGACAGCGCCGATCCGGCGCTGCTGCGAGCGGCGGGCGAGGCGCTGGGCCATGTCGAGCGCCGTCTGGTCATCGCCAGCGTGAGCCTGGGCGTCGGGCGTGATTTCTCGCCCATCAGCCTGGGGCGCGAGATCGAGCAGGGACTGCACGCCTCTGGGCTGGGCTGGTTCGATCTGGCCGTGCTCGACCGCCCCGGCGAGAATGAGCTGCCGCAAGCCGCCCTCACCGCGCTGAAGGCGATCCGTAAGGCGGGCCATGTGCGGATGCTGGGCGTGTCGAGCGATGAGGCGGTGAGCGACCTCTATGTCTCGACCGGCGCCTTCGACGCCCTGTTCACCCCTTTCCACGCCAATATCGAATGGCGGGTGCGCGCCCGGATGCGGGCCGCGCTGGAGCGGCAGATGAGCCTGTTCGTCTACGGCTATTTCCCCGACAGCCTGTCGACCGAACGAAAGGCGGCCGAGGCTGGGGCCCCCAAGAAGCGCGGCCTGTTCGGCCTGGGCGGGCGGGCGCCGGTCGAGGAGACGCAGCGCGGCTCCTTCGCCTTCCTGCACCAGACGCGCGGCTGGACCGCCGAGGCCATCTGCCTGGCCTACGCCCTGACCGACCCGGGCGTGTCGAGCGTCCTGATCCGACCGCGCGACCGGGCGGAACTGGAAACGCTGGCGGCGACGCCGGAGCGCGACCTGCCGGCCGGTCTGTCGGCCCAGATCGAGATGGCCCGCGTCGACGCTCTGGTCTGACGCCGCGCCTTCAGGCGCCGATGGCCGAGAAGGGGCCGTTCAGAAAGCCCGGCTTGCCGTAGGCCAGGGGGCGGCCGTCCTCGGCCACGACGCGGCCGCCGGCGGCTTCCAACACCGCCTGGCCCGCAGCCGTATCCCATTCGCAGGTCGGGCCGGTGCGAGGATAGGCGTCGTAACGGCCCTCGGCGATCATGCAGAACTTCAACGAGGAATCCATGCCCTGCCACAGCCGGCAGCCGTTGCGGCCGGCCAGGCGTTCGGCGTCTTCGTCGCTGATGCTGTGGCTGACCAGGGCGGTGGCGTCCTGAGGGCGCTCGCGCACGCGCGCCGGTTTCCAGGCCTCGCCAAAGGCGCGGCGTTGGGCGCCTTCGCCCGGCGCCACGGAGCGCCAGGTCAGGGCAAGAGCCGGCGCCGTCACCACGCCGGCGACCACGGCGTCGCCGCGCACCAGAGCGATGTTGACGGTGTAGCTTTCACGTCCCTGGATGAAGCCTTTGGTGCCGTCCAGCGGGTCGATCAGCCAGAACCACTGGCCGACCGAGGGGGGCAGGCCGTCGGCGGCGGCGGCCTCTTCGGCGACGGCCTGAACCTGGGGCCAACGGGCGGTCAGACGTTCCAGGATCAGCGCCTCGGCGGCGCGGTCGGCAGCGGTGACGGGGCTGTCGTCGGCCTTGATCTCGGCCGTCGTCCCGGCGCGCCAGTAGGGCAGGATCAGCTGGGCCGCCTCTTCGGCGATGTCGGCCAGGGCGTCGGTCAGCCGTCCCGAGACGAGATCGTCTTCAAGTTCGGCGAAGGCGGAGGGGGAGGCGGGGACAGTCATGCCGCACCCGATAACCCATGCGGCCGGTTTCAAGAACCGGCAAATCAGGCCACCTTGGCCTTAACCATTTGCAAACCTTGCCGCCGAACGCCGTGTCCGACCTGACTTCATCGCCCTCCCTCGCCGACCTGCCCGTCGCCAGCCTGCCTGTCGATGGGGCGGAGCTGGCCGCCTTCATCGCGGCCAAGCTGTGCCATGACTTCATCAGCCCGGCGGGCGCGGTGATGTCGGGTCTGGACCTTCTGGACGACCCCAGCGCCCAGGACATGCGCGACGACGCCCTGGGGCTTATCCGCCAGAGCGCGGCCAAGATGGTGGCGCTGGTCCATTTCGCCCGCGTGGCCTTTGGGGCGGCGACCTCCAGCGAACAGTTTTCGGGCGCGGAGCTGCACAGTCTGCTGACGGGCCTGACCGACGGCGGGCGGGCGACGCTGGACTGGCGCGTCGGCGAGGAGGTCTTCACCAAGCTTCAGGCGCGCGCCCTATTGAACTTGGCCTATCTGACGGTCGGCGCCCTGCCGATGGGCGGAGCGGCCACGGTCGCCGTTCGTCGCGAAGGCGGACAGCTGATCCTGATCGGTTCGGCCGAGGGCGCACGGGCGCGGCTCAAGGCCGAGGCCCTGACCGGGCTGAAGGGCGAGCGTCTGACGGAGGGTCTCGCCGGGCAGTGGATTCAGCCCTACTGGCTGTGGCTGACGGCCTGCGACGCCGGGGGGCGGCTGGAGACGACGGTCGAGGACGGCCGCGTCGCCCTGATCGCCCGCCTGCCTCTGGCGGACTAAGCCAACCTTCCGTTAACCGGCGTCAGACCATTCTGGCGTGAATATCGTCGTTATTCGCTTTTTGCGAGAATGAGTCCCGTGGACGCCAAGACCTGTCTGATCGTCGATGACAGCCGGATCATCCGCAAGGTGGCCCGTCGCATCCTCGAAGACCTCGCTTTCGAGGTGCAGGAGGCGGCTGACGGCGCCGAGGCGCTGGAGGCCTGCGTCGGCGCCATGCCGGACGTGGTGCTGCTGGACTGGCAGATGCCGATCATGGACGGGATGACCTTTCTGGGCCGTCTGCGCGCCCTGCCGGACGGGCGGGAGCCCAAGGTGCTGTTCTGTTCGGTCGAGACGCGCGCCGACCGCATCGCCGAAGCTTTGTCCGCCGGGGCGGACGAATATGTTATGAAGCCGTTCGACGGCGACATCCTGCAGTCCAAGCTCGCCGAAGTGGGAGCGATTCAGACGCCGTCATGACGCCGGAGGATTTCGACCGCCTTCAAGCTCTGCTGGCCTCGCGCGCGGGATACCGCCTGTCGCGAGAGCGGATGCAGCTGGCCGAGCATCGGTTGGGACCGGTCGCGCGTCGTGAAGGCTATCACAACGTCGAGGCCATGCTGGCCAGCCTGTGGAGCCGCCCGGTGGCGTCGCTCGGCTGGGGGGTGATCGAAGCCCTGCTGAACGCCGAGACCTGGTTCCGGCGCGACCGGGCGGCGTTCGAGGTGCTGGAGCGCGAGTTGCTGCCCGCCCTGACGGCGGCGCGCGGCGGGCCGGTGCGGATCTGGTCGGCGGGCGCCGGATCGGGTCAGGAAGCCTATTCGCTGGCCATCGCCGCCCTTGAGGCCGGGGCGCGGGTCGAGGTGCTGGCCACCGACCTGTCGCGTCAGGCGATCGAGAAGGCCCTGTCGGGCCTCTACAGCTCCTTCGAGATCCAGCGGGGGTTGTCGGCGCGGACCATGCTGCGCTGGTTCGAACAGGTGGACGATCACTGGCGGGCGCGGCCGGAACTGCGCGCAGCCGTCACCTTCAAGCGCGCCAATCTGCTGGACGCGCCGGCTGACGAAGGGCGGTTCGACATCATCTTCTGCCGCCACGTGCTCGGCGACATGACGCCGGAGCGCCGGCCGCGTCTGCTGGACGGGCTGGAGCGTGGGCTGGTCGATGACGGTTGCCTCTTCCTGGGCGCGGACGAGCGCCCCGACGGCGATAGCGTCGCCTTCAGGCCCGTGGCGGGGCGGCGCGGCCTCTATGTGAAGTCGCCCTCGGCCTATCGCCGGGCGGCCTGACGTTCAGGAATGATGCTCAGGCCTGCAGCAGGCCCTGCGCCGCGACGGCCTTGACGCCGGGGCCGGGGACCTCGGTGAAATCCAGATCGGCCACGCCGAAATACTCCTGCTGGTTCAGGGCGCACCAGTCGGTGGTGACGATGCGGATCGTATCGCGCTTCTCGTCGCCCTGGACCGCGCCATAGACAAAGTCGCCGGTGCGTCGCGCGAACGGCATGACGCGGTCCTGATTGGCCAGGGCGGTCAGTTCGCTGAGACGCGCGGCCGGAACCTCGGCGGCCATCAGCTTGCCGTCGAACCGCACCACGGCGTCGAAGGCGTAGCGGCTGATCGGCCCGGCGGGCAGGCCCGTTCCTAGAGTCGTATGGCCGATAAAGCCCGCCTGGGCTCCGGCGAAGCGGGCGAAGGCGGCGGCCACGGCGCGGCCGGTGTCGCCCAGCGACAGGGCGGCGGGACTGCTCCCCAGGACGGCGCGTTCCTGCGCGCTCAGATGCTGCGCCAGCGTCGCGCGGATCAGGGCGGCCAGAGCCGGGTCGGCGGGACCGTCCAGGGCGACGCTGCGCGACTGGGCCCGCACGCTTCCATCGCTGAGATAATCGGCCGCCGTATAGGCGTTGTTCCACGATCCGGTGTGGGCGTAGAGGCCGCGGCCCAGCGGCTCCTGAAACAGCAGGTGGTTGTGTCCGCCGATCATCAGGGCGCCGTCGGGCAGGGCGGACAGCATCCCCCGGTCGCCCGCCACCCCGGCGTGGCTCATCACCAGCGTCAGGTCGGCGCCGTCCAGAAGCGGCGGCAGGTGGGCGCGCGCCCAGTCGGTCGGATCGGGGATCGACAGCCAGTCGCGGCTGTCCTTGGGATAGGTGTTCAGCGAATTCGTGCCGAAGCCGATGATGCGCAGGCGCCGCTGGCCCAAGGCGATCTCGGTCGCCGCCCGGGCGTAGGGCTGACCGGTGCGCGCGTCGATGATGTTGCTGATGACGCTGATCCCCAGGCCCTGCATCCGGGCGACCACGGCGTGCAAGTCCGGCGTCAGATCATTGTCGTGGTTGCCCAGATTGACCACCGTGGGCGCGATGGATGGCAAGGCGGCCAGAAACGCCCAGTCGATCGCGCCTTGGGACCGCACCGAGACGACGTTGCCGTGCTCGAAGATGTCGCCGTCCAGGGCGATCAGGTGCGGAACCGACTGGCGGCGGACTTCGGCGCGCAGGGCGGCCAGAACCTGGGCGCTGCGCTCATAGGCCGAATGCAGGTCGGACATGGCCAACACTCGGGCCACAACCCGGGCGCGCGCGCGGCCGACATCCGGGGCGGACTGATCGCCAGCGAACGCGGGCGTTGCGCCGATCAGGGGCAGGGCGGCGACGCTTGCGAGGAAACGTCGGCGGGAGGGGGCGACGGGGGGCATGAGCGTCTCCTGCGGCGTTCAGCAAGGGTCGGGCGCAGCCGATCTGCTTTTCCTGCGGCGTTCAGCAAGGGTCGGGCGCAGCCGATCTGCTTTGCATGTCCTGCCGCGGGGCTCAATGTCGCAACCGGGTCGGGAAGGAATTGAACGCCGGTTTCCCTTGGCCTGTGTCCCTGTCGCGAAAGGTTCATGCGGGGCGGGGCTTCTGGGCTGGAAACAGCTCGGCTTCGGGCCTAGGGGCTGCGGCGAATTAACCCGCCCAAGATCATCAAGAAGGGGATATCTCGATGACGCGTCTCTCGGTTCTCGCCGCCTCCGCCAGCGGCTTGGCTCTGCTGCTTTCCACGCCGGCTTTGGCCCAATCGTCCGACGCTCAGGCCGAGCAGGCCGCCGCGGTCGGCGACATCGTCGTCACCGCCCAGCGCCGTAGCGAAAGCATCCGCGACGTGCCCTTCGCCGTCACCGCCATGAACACCGAGACGCTGAACGCCGTGAACGCCGGCGGCGGCGACATCCTGCAGCTGTCGGGCCGGGTGCCCAGCCTGCAGGTCGAAAGCTCCAACGGCCGCTACGCCCCGCGCTTCTACATCCGGGGTCTGGGCAATGTGGACTTCGACTTCACGGCGTCTCAGCCGGTGTCGATGGTGATGGACGAACTGGTTCTGGAAAGCGTCTATCTGAAGGGCTTCCCCCTGTTCGACGTGAAGCAGCTGGAAGTGCTGCGCGGGCCGCAGGGCACCCTGTTCGGCCGCAACACCCCGGCGGGCGTGATCAAGATCGACACTGTTAAGCCGGGCGATGACTTCACCGGCTTCGGCTCGATCACCTACGGCAACTATGGTTCGACCCGGGCCGAGGCGGCTGTGACCCTGCCGGCGTCGGATACGCTGTCGGTCCGCGTCGCCGCCCTTTGGAACCACCGCGACGACTATATCAACAACGCCTATGACGCCCCCTTCGCCAAGAAGGACGGCAAGGATCTGGGCAATTTCGATGATGTGGCGGGCCGCATCCACGTCGCCTGGGCCCCGACCGACCGCCTGTCGACCCTGCTGACGCTGCAGGCGCGCGACTATGTGGGCACCGGCACGATGAACCGCGCCAACGTCCTGACCAAGGGCTCGAACAAGCTGAACGACAACTTCGACCGCGAGACGGTCTGGTATGACGGCGGCCGCAACAACTTCCAGAAGCAGCAGACCACCTCCCAGGCGTTGCAGGTCGCCTATGATTTCGGCCCGGCGACCCTGACCGGCGTGGTCGGCTCCTTCCAGGGCTGGTCCCAGGGCGACGGCGATATCGACGGCGGCGTCTCGGCCGGCGCACCGGCGGGCGCGGGTTACAAGACCCCGTTCCCGGTCGAGTCGGGCACCCTGTCCAGCGACCTGCTGCAGAACACCTATGAGCTGCGCCTGTCCTCGAACGGGGCGGGCCGTCTGGGCTGGCAGGTCGGCGCCTTCTATTGGGACGAGCGCATCAACCTGGTCTCGGGCACGTTCGACGGCGTCGGCGGCATCATGCCGACCAAGGTCACCGACATCGTGCAGAAGTCGGACTCCTGGTCGGTCTTCGGTCAGGCCAACTATCAGGTCACCGAGGCCCTGAAGCTGACCGGCGGCCTGCGTTATACCGACGACAGCCGCGACTATCACGGCCGCATCGTGGTCGGCACGCCCGCCAATGCGCAAGGCCAGGTCTCGGTCGGCGACGAGCAGGTCAGCTGGGACGTCAGCGCCCTGTATGAGGTCAACGACAGTCTGAACCTGTTCGCCCGGGTGGCCAGCGGCTATCGCGGCCCGTCGATCCAAGGCCGCAACCTGCCGGTTCTGACCACGGCGGATTCGGAAACGGTCATGTCCTATGAGACCGGCTTCAAGGCCCGCCTGTGGGACGGCCGCGCCCGCCTGAACGCCACGGCCTATCTGTATGACGTCAAGGACATGCAGTTCACCGCCATCGGCGGCATCGACAATTCCAACCGCCTGATCAACGCCGACAAGGGCCAGGGCTACGGCCTGGAGATCGACGGCGACATCTACCTAGGCGCGGGCTTCACCCTGGCCGGCGGCGTGGCCTGGAACCACACCGAGATCAAGGACAAGGACCTGCTGGTCGCCATCTGCGGCAACCACCTGTGCACCATCACCGATCCCATCGTGAAGGTGGGCGCCAGCGACCGCGCCAGCATCGACGGCAACCCCTTCCCGCAGGCGCCGGAATATTCGGCCAACCTGACCCTGTCCTACGTCCGCCCGATCGGCGACGATCAGGAGCTGTTCGCCTCGACCGACTGGGTGATGCAGAAGGACTTCAACCTCTTCCTTTATGAGGCGGTCGAGTTCCGTCAGGACACCAACTTCGAAGGCGGCCTGCGCGCGGGCTGGCGCGACCTGAACCGCGGCCTGGAAGCCGCCGCCTATGTCCGCAACATCACGGACGAGGCCAATGTCATCGGCGCCATCGACTTCAACAACCTGACGGCCTTCGTCAACGAGCCGCGCATGTACGGCGTGGAGCTGTCCAAGCGCTTCTAAGCCGCCAAGGCGGATCGCATCGGGGGGCGGCGACGGGGCGACCTGTCGCCGCCCTCTTGCCATCCGACGTTCGCTTGGTCCTACTGCCGCTCGGATCGGGGAGGATCTCTCATGCGGCTGGCCCTGCTGTTCGGATCGCTGACGCTCGCCTTCTTGCTGGCGGTGTGGACCACCCAGGCGCCGACGCCCCGACCGGCGGACGCGCCCGCCGTCGCCTTCTCGGCCGCGCGGGCGATGATCGACGTCGAGCAGATCGCCCGCGCCCCGCACCCGGTCGGGTCGCCCGAGCACGCGCGGGTCCGCGCCTATCTGAGCGCACGGCTGACGCAGCTGGGACTGGAGGTCAGCGAGCAGGCGGGGCCGTTGTCGCCCGCCTCGGTCAAGCGGCTGGCGCGTGCGGGCGGCGACCCAGGCGCGGCGAACAATCAGGCGATCAATCTGGTCGGCGTCCTGCCCGGAAAAGACCGCAGTCAGCCCGCCGTCATGCTGATGGCTCATTACGACACCGTGGTCGGCTCGCCCGGCGCGGCCGACGATTCCGCCGGGGTGGCCGCCATTCTGGAGGCGGTGCGGGCGCTCCAGGCGCGCGGCCCGGCCGAGCGCGACCTGGTCGTCCTGTTGACCGATGCGGAGGAACTGGGTCTGGACGGAGCGCGGGTCTTCTTCGGCGGCCATCCCTTGCGCGACCGCATCGGGGCGGTGGTCAACCTTGAGGCGCGCGGCGGCGGCGGCCGCGCCGCCATGTTCGAGACCGGGCGCGAGGCCGGGCCGACGGTCCAGCTGTTCCGCCGCGCGGCGGCCAAGGCCGACGGCGGGACCACCGCCACCTCCATCGCCGCCTTCATGTATGAGCGGATGCCCAACGGCACCGACTTCACCGTGCCCAAGGACCGGGGGATCGGCGGCCTGAACCTGGCCTTCATCGGCCGCCCGGATCAGTATCACGCCGCAAACGCCACGCCCGCCAATCTGGATCAGGGCGCGGTGCAGCACCTGGGCTCTCAGGCGCTGGAGGCGGCCGACGCCTTGCTGCGTGCGCCCAGCTTGCCGGGCCGGGGCGAGAACCTGGTCTATGCCGACATCTTCGGCCGCTGGGTGATCGCGCATAAGCAGGCGACGGGCTGGGTCTTGCTGGCTTTGGCGGCGGCCTTGGGCGGTTTCGCCGCCTGGCGGGCGCGGCGAGGGGCAGGGCTGACGGCGAAGCAGGTCGGTCTGGGCGCGCTGGACGGGCTGTGGTTCCTGACCGGCGGCGTCATCCTGCTGCAGGCGACGCGCCTGCTGGCCGGACCGATGTCGAGCCGCCCCGCCTCGCCCGACGTCTATTACACCCTGCTGCGCCGCCTGCCGTGGATGGAGGCGGGGGCGGCGCTGGCGGCGCTCGCCCTGGCCTTGGTCCTGCTGACCGGCGCGCGGCGGGCGCGGCCGCGCGTGATCGGCGCGGCGTTCGCCGTCCTGACCGCCGTCGTCCTGCTGGTCGGCGGGTTCAGTCCGGTGATGCTGGGGCTGGGCGTGGCCGCTATCATCCTGTCGCTGTGGTCAGGGCGCGCCGAGTGTTCGGCCTGGGGCGGTTGGTTGGGCCTCATCGCCCTGATCTTCGCCTTTGGTTGCGCCTTGCAGGGCGCAGCGCCTGAAGCGGCCCTGCTATTCGTCTGGCCGGTGTTGCTGGCCGCGACGGCGGCGGCTCTGGCGGCCTTGATCGACCCTGACCTGACGCGGCCGCTCGGCCTTCTACCCGTCTCCGTGGCGACCGTGCTGGGCGGCGCCTGGCTGCTGGCGATCGGCCACTTCGTCTTCCTGGGCGTCGGGATGGACCTGCCGGGGGCCTTGGCCGTGGTCGCCCTGCTGGTCCTGCTGTTCGCCCGGCCCCTGGCGCCGGGCGCGAAGGCGGCGCGCCTGGTGCTGTTGGCGGCGGCGGCCTGCCTGATCGCAGGTGTCGGACTGAATGTTTCGGCGCGACTTCTGGCGCCGGCGCCCGCTGTGGCCGAGGCGCTGCCCTAGCGTGCGGACGCTGGCGTCCGACCGCGCGACCGTTTATCGCAGCCGATCATGAGCGATCCCGTCCTCGTCACCGGCTCCGCCGGCTTCATCGGCTTCCACACCGCCCGGCGCCTGCTGGAGCGGGGCGAGACCGTGATCGGCCTGGACAACCTCAACGCCTATTATGATCCGGCGCTGAAGCAGGCGCGCCTGGCCCAGCTTCAGGCCCATCCCGCCTATCGCCACCATACGCTGGACCTGGCCGATCGCGACGGCGTCGCCGCCCTGTTCGCCGAGCACCAGCCGCGCCGGGTGGTGCATCTCGCCGCCCAGGCGGGCGTCCGCTACAGCCTGGAAGCGCCCGAGACCTACGTCGATTCCAACGTCGTGGGCTTCCTCAGCATCCTTGAGGGCTGCCGCGCGGTCGGGGCGGCCCATCTGGTCTTTGCTTCGACCAGTTCGGTGTTCGGCGCCAATCGCGCTCTGCCCTTCTCAGTGCGCCAGCCCGCGGATCATCCGCTGACCGTCTATGCGGCGACCAAGCTGGCGAATGAAGCGATGGCCCATTCCTACGCCCACCTGTTCGGCTTTCCGGCGACGGGCTTGCGCTTCTTCACCGTTTACGGACCGTGGGGCCGGCCGGACATGGCCCTGTTCAAATTCACCCGAGCGATCCTGAAAGACGAGCCGATCGACGTGTACGGCGAGGGGCGGATGAGCCGCGACTTCACCTATGTCGACGACATCGTCACCGGCGTGATCGCCGCGCTCGACTGTCCCGCCGCCATCGACCCGACATGGGACGCGACTGCGCCCAATCCGGCCACCAGCGGCGTCGCTCCCTGGCGCATCCTGAACCTGGGCGCGGGCCGCCCGGTGCCGCTGATGCGCTATATCGAGGTCCTGGAGACCAAGCTGGGCCGCAAGGCCAAGCTGAACCTGATGCCCATGCAGGACGGCGACGTGGCCGACACCGAGGCGGACGTGACCGACACCCTGGCCGCCCTCGACTACGCGCCGTCAACGCCGGTGGAAGAAGGCGTCGCACGCTTTGTCGACTGGTACTGCAACTTCTATCGCGAAAACTAACCCTGGCCGCCCGGTGCGCATTTGTCCAAGGCGGCGGTTTCGGGCTTACGGCGTCCCATGGTCCAGTTGGCCATCATCCGCACCTTGGGGTTGGGCGCGCACCATATCTCGCCGCTGTCATTGATGGCGGTGACCCAAATCAGATTGTGCTCCTGGCCATAATCGATGACGGCGAAGGCATAGCCGGCCCCCTTGTCCTGAACATGGATCGGCAGCGGCGGGTCGAGCTGGGTGAAGGTCATGGCGTATCCTGTGGGCACAGGGAACGCTTCGTTTTCTCCTAGGTTGCCGCCGCCGCCTGCTTAGCGAACCACTGCTGCTAAGGCGGGCCGGCACACCGCTTAGGCTGTTGGCTGTATCTGCCTGGGCTTCCCGCCACTTGGCAGGACGGAGCCCTGGTGGAGCCGAGGGGAGTCGAACCCCTGACCTCGTCATTGCGAACGACGCGCTCTACCAACTGAGCTACGGCCCCGACCGACAGGCAGGGGCGGGAAATAGAAGGGACAAAGGGGGCGTGTCAACGGGCCGCGCACGAATCCTTGGCGATCGGCGGCCGGGCCGCTAGAAGCGGCGGGAACGTAGCAGGAGTTTCTCATGGGTTTCGCCCTTGTCTGGCTGGTGAACGCCGTCGTCACCTTGATGATCTGGTGCATCATCGCCTCGGCGATCCTGAGCTGGCTGTTCGCCTTCGACGTGGTCAATCCGCGCAACCGTTTCGTGGGTCAGATCGCCTATGTGCTGGACACGGTGACCCGCCCGATCCTGGGGCCGATCCAGCGGGTGGTGCCGCCGCTGGGCGGCATCGATATCACGCCTATCATCGCCCTGCTGGCGCTGCAGTTCCTGAGCGTGCTGTTCAACCGGACGGTCGCGCCCATGCTGATCATGTCGCTGGGCTAAGGTCGAGGTTGGGGCTAGGGCGCCGTTGAACCGGAGTGACGGCCGGGGGGATTCAGCATCCGGCGCTCATTTCCGCCCTTGCGCGGCGCGAGCGGGCTCCTAAGGTGCCGACGACAGGTTACTGGCGGACCGTATACAGTGCGTAATTCATGACTACCATCAGGACAGTCGCCGTCATCGGCGCCGGGCAAATGGGTTCGGGCATCGCTCAGGTGGTGGCCGCCGGCGGCTATGAGGTGAAGCTGTACGACATTGCGTCGGATCGGGTGACCCTGGCGCTGGGCGAGATCGCGGCAAGCCTGGCGCGTCGCGCCTCGCGCGGCCTGTCGACCGAGACGGAGGCCCAGGCGGCGCTTCAGCGCATCACCGCCGTGGCGACCCTGGCCGAGGCGGCCAGGGCGGATCTGGTCATCGAGGCCGCGTCCGAGGAAGAGGCGGTCAAGAAGGGCGTCTTCACCGAGCTGACGCCCCTGCTGGGGCCGGATACGCTGCTGGCGTCCAACACCTCCTCGATCTCCATCACCCGCCTGGCCTCGGTGACGGATCGGCCCGAGCGTTTCATCGGCCTGCACTTCATGAAGCCGGCGCCGACGATGAAACTGGTCGAACTGGTGCGCGGCATCGCCACCTCGGCCTCGACCTTCGAGACGGCGGTAGGCTTCGCCGAGAGCCTGGGCAAGATCACGACCGAGTCCGAGGACTTCCCGGCCTTCATCGTCAACCGCATCCTGGTGCCGATGATGAACGAGGCGGTCTATGTGCTGTACGAGGGCGTGGGCGATGTCGCCTCGATCGACAAGGCGCTGAAACTGGGCGCCAACCACCCGATGGGGCCGTTGGAGCTGGCGGACTTCATGGGGCTAGACGTGGCCCTGGCGATCATGAACGTGCTGTATGAAGGCCTGGCCGACAGCAAATACCGCCCCTGTCCGCTGCTGGTGAAATATGTCGAGGCCGGCTGGCTGGGCAAGAAGAGCGGGCGCGGCTTCTACGACTATTCCGGCGAGACGCCGGTCCCGACCCGCTGATGGCCGGCGCTTTTCCCTCCCTGCCGGGTCTGAAGCGCGTGGCGCCGCGGCGCGGCGCGGGCGCCCTGATCCCGGCCGCCTTGGCGGCCGCGGCCTGGCCCCCGGTGATCCTGACCCTGTTCATCTGGCCGCCCGAGAACTGGTGGTCGGGCGTGGACACGGACTGGCGGCTGGTGTTGCTGGCGGTGGGACTGATCGCGGCGCCGGTCGGGCTGTGGCTGCTGCTGAACAGCCACGCCAGGACGGGCCGCCCCTCGACGCGGCTGGGGGTGATCGGCCGCTTCACCGTGTTCGGCGGCCTGCTGGCGGCGGCGATGCAGGCGACCATGGCTGTGATCATGGCGACCCTGGCGGGCGCCGCGTCGCAGAGCTTGGTTCAAGGCCTGGGTGCGATCGAGACGGCGCTGTTGATCTATGGTGTGGCGGGACTGCCTTTGGCCGTCATGGTGGGCGTCAGCTATGCGCTGTGGGGCGGCCTGTGCGTCGCCTGGCTGGGCTTTGTCCCGGCGCCCGTGGTCAAGAACCGCATGGGCGTGCTGCAAGAGCGGGACGTTACGGGGATTTAACGTGAACTGTCGCGTTGGTCCCGCCTAAGCCTCCAGTCTTCACGCAAAGGACAGGGGCGAGCATGAGGGATCAGGTCGCGGCGGCGCCGCCGACGCCGGTGGCGGCGGTCCACCGAATCGTTACGCTGGACGTGCTGCGCGGGGCGGCGGTTCTGGGGATTCTGGCGGTCAACGCGGCGGCCTTCGCCCTGCCGATGTTGGCGATCGAGATGAGCAGCGGCCCGTCGCCCTTTCCGGCCGAGGCGAACGCTTCGGGCGTGGCGCAATGGATCATCGCCGTCTTCTTCCAGCAGAAGTTCGTCACCCTGTTCTCCATGCTGTTCGGCGTCTCGATCTTCCTGGTCGGCGGCGAGCGGGGCGATGAGGCGAAGGAGCGCGTTCTGCGTCGCCGCCTGCTGTTTCTGGCCCTGTTCGGCCTGATCCACGGCGCGGCCTTCTGGTACGGCGACATCCTGCTTCTGTACGCCTGGTCCGGCCTGTTCGTGATGACCATGCGGTCGATGCCCGCCGGACGGCTGATCTGGATCGGGGCGGGGGTCACGGTGGTCCTGGGGACCCTTCAGGCCGGTCTGATGTTGCTTATGGCGAACTTCCCCGAGGCGATGAGCAGCGAGGCTTCGGACGGGACGGTCGCCGCCTCCATCGCGGCCTATCAAAGCGGCTGGGCCGGCGCCGCGCTGGAGAACCTGAAGACCTGGGCCATCGCCCAGGGGATGAACCTGCTCATGTATGTGTTTTCGACTGTGCCGCTGATGATGCTGGGGCTGGGCCTGTTCAAGGCGGGCTTCTTCCACGGCCGGATGTCCATGCGCGTCTATGTTTCGCTGATGGCCGGCGGGGCTGTCGTCCTGGCTCTGCTGGCCGGGCTGGAGTGGATGGAGATTCAGGCGGGGGCTGAGGTCGAGGCGACCGGCGGCTGGGCGATGGCGGTCGGTTCGTATCCGCTGATCATCACCCTGGGCTATGCTTCGGCGCTGATCCTGGCGACGACGCGCGGGGTGGGCTGGCTGCGCAAGGCTCTGGCCCCGGTGGGGCGGATGGCCTTCACCAACTATCTGACCCAGACGCTGATCATGGCGACGATTTTCTACATGCCCTGGGGGCCGCGCCTCTTCGGCCAGGTCGACTATCCGATGCAGTGGGCCATCGTCGTCGGCGTCTGGGCGCTGCAGCTGATCTGGTCGCCCTTGTGGCTGTCGAAGTTCACCATGGGGCCGTTCGAATGGCTGTGGCGGCGTTTGAGTTATGGGCGCGATCTGCCGCTGCGCCTCTCGGCCTGAGGGCGGATGGGGCGGCTCGGGGCGGACTGTTAGTTGCGGCGGCGTATCTGATGGCTTAATCGCCGCCTCATGACCGACGAAGCCTCTAACCGCCCCGAAGCTCGCGCCCCGCGTGGGTTCGCCGACCGTCGCGGCCGCGACCTGACCGCCGAGCGCCGCATCGTCGCGCGCGTGTCCGAGGTCTATGAGCGCTGGGGCTTCGAGGCGCTGGAGACCCCGGCGTTCGAATACGCTGACGCCCTGGGCAAGTTCCTGCCCGACGCCGACCGTCCGAACGAGGGCGTCTTCGCCCTCCAGGACGACGACGATCAGTGGATGGCCCTGCGCTACGACCACACGGCGCCGCTGGCCCGCTTCGCCGCGCAGAACTGGGAGACCCTGCCCAAGCCGTTCCGCCGCTACGCCTATGGGCCGGTGTGGCGCAATGAGAAGCCGGGGCCCGGCCGCTTCCGCGAGTTCTGGCAGTGCGACGCCGACACCGTCGGCTCGGACCGGCCGGAGGCCGACGCCGAAATCATCGCCATGGGCTGCGAAGGCCTGCGCGCGGCGGGCCTGGCGGCTGGGCAGGCGGTGATCCGCGTCTCCAACCGCAAGCTGTTCGACGGCCTGTTCGATGCGGGCGGAATCGCCGATCCGGTGCAGCGGCTGACGGCCCTGCGCGCCGTGGACAAATACGACCGCCTGGGCGTCGAGGGCGTGCGCCTGTTGCTGGGCGAGGGGCGTCTGGACGAGTCGGGCGACTATACCAAGGGGGCGAACCTGCCCGCCTCGGTTATCGGCGCGATCGAAGCCTTCCTGGCCTCGGCCGAGACGCCGGGGCTCAGCCGCGCGGGCGTGCTGGACGCCGTGTCCGGCGCCGCCTTGGACGCCGCTGGCGAAGAGGCGCTGAAGGAACTGGCCGCCATCGACCGCGCCCTGACGGCCATGGGCGTGGCGCAAGACGACGTGCGGTTCGACCCGACCATCGTGCGCGGGCTGGAATACTACACCGGCGCGGTGTTCGAGGCCGAACTGCTGCTCGACACCAAGGACGAGAAGGGCAGGGCCGTGCGCTTCGGCTCGATCGGCGGCGGCGGGCGCTATGACGACCTGGTGTCGAGGTTCACCGGTCAGTCGACGCCGGCGACGGGCTTCTCCTTCGGCGTGTCGCGTCTGGCCTCGGCCCTGCGGGCGGCCGGACGCGGCGCCGAGGACGCGACGCGCGGGCCGGTGGTGGCCATCGTCTTCTCCGAGGACGACATGCAGCACTATCTCGACGCCGTGTCCGAACTGCGCGCGGCGGGCATCGCCGCCGAGCTCTATCTGGGCAGGGCGGGCATGAAGGCGCAGATGAAATACGCCGACCGTCGCGGGGCCCCGGCGGCCGTCATCCTGGGCGGGGACGAGATCGCCGCCGGTCAGGTGACGATCAAGGATCTGGACGCCGGACGCGCCCGCGCCGCCGCCATCGCGGACAACGACGCCTGGAAGGCCGAACGTCCCGGCCAGCAGACCGTGGCGCGCGATCAGCTGGTGGCTGTGGTGCGCTCTATTATCGAATGACCTTCGATAATATCCATGACGACGTCGTGACTTATCAACGTTTAGTCATAAAAGCGCAGGCTTTCGGCCCTCGCTTGGTTGACGCACCCCGGCCAATGGCGTCATTTGGTCTCACTCAAGAGGCGCAGCGGCGAGCCGCAGCGACATCTTGAAGGCGTTTCGGGGAGGAAACGTCCGCTCCTGAGAGAGCGTGAAGGCCCGCTGCGATGTATCCCCCGCAGCGGGCTTTTTCATGCTTGAAGCTCAACAACTCTCGAAGGGTGTTTGAGAACGTGCGCGCTTCGGCCCGGCGGCCATGAAAAAAGGGCCGGAGCGTTGCGGCTCCGGCCCTCTTCATTCAGCAGGCGGCGTCCTTACCAGATGCGGACGCGATCTTCCGGGGCCAGGTAGTATTTGTCGCCGGGCTTGACGCCGAAAGCTTCGTACCAGGCGTCGATATTGCGCACCGGGCCGATGACGCGGAACTCGGCCGGGCTGTGCGGATCGGTGGCGATCTGGTTCTTCAGCGCGTCCTCGCGGTACTTCGATTGCCAGACCTGAGCCCAGCCGTAGAAGAAGCGCTGGTCGCCCGTCACGCCGTCGATCACCGGCGCTGGCTGGCCCTTCAGCGACAGGTGGTAGGCCTCCAGGCCCACCGCCGTGCCGGCGGCGTCGCCGATGTTCTCGCCCATCGTCAGCCCGCCGTTGACGTGGAAGCCGGGCAGGGGCTCGAACTCGTCATACTGGGCGCCCAGGCGCGCGGTCAGCGCCTTGAAGTTGGCCTTGTCCTCTTCGGTCCACCAGTTGCGCAGCACGCCGTCGCCGTCGGACTTGGAGCCCTGATCGTCAAAGCCGTGACCGATCTCGTGGCCGATGACGCCGCCGATGCCGCCGTAGTTGACGGCCGGGTCCGCGTCCGGATCGAAGAAGGGCGGCTGCAGGATGGCGGCCGGGAAGACGATCTCGTTATTGGCCGAGTTGTAATAGGCGTTCACCGTCTGCGGGGTCATGCCCCACTCGTCCTTGTCGACCGGCTGTTCCAGGCGCGACAGGCGATAGTTCCACTGGAACTGGCTCATGCGCTGGCTGTTGCCGAACAGGTCGTCGGCCTTGATCTCCAGGCCCGAATAGTCTCGCCACTTGTTCGGATAGCCGATCTTGACGGTGAATTTCTGCAGCTTCTCCTGAGCCGCCGCCTTGGTCTCGGCGCCCATCCACGTCAGGTTGTCGATGCGGTGCGACAGGGCGGTCCGCAGATTGGCGACGAGTTCTTCCATCTTGGCCTTCGACTCGGCCGGGAAGTATTCGGCGACGTACAGACGGCCCGCTGCTTCGCCCAGGGCGCCTTCGGCGAAGCTGATGGCGCGCTTTTCACGGCTGCGCTGTTCGGGCTGGCCCGACAGGTCGCGCGAACGGAACTCCCACTGGGCGTCGGAGAAGCGCTTGGACAGGGCGCCCGCCGCATCGTCGGTGGTGTGGAACGCCTGCCAGGCCTGCAGGGTGGCGACCGGCGTCTGTGCGAAGACGGCGGCGATCTTGGGCATGGCCGTGTTCTGGCGCACGATCAGGCGATCGATCGAGCCCAGGCCGGCGGCGTTGAAATAGCCGTTCCAGTCGAAGCCCGGCGCGTCGGCGGCCAGGCTCTGGATCGAGTACTCATTATAGGTCTTGTCGCGGTCGCGGCTTTCCACCGGCGTCCAGTGCGCCTGAGCAACCTGGTCTTCCAGGGCGATGATGGCGGCGGCCGAACCGGCGGGGTCGTTCCAGCCGATGTTGGTCAGCATCCGCTCGATATAGGCCTGGTACTTCTCTTTCTTGTCGGCGAAGCGAGCATCCAGATAGTAGTCGCGGTTGGGCATCCCCAGGCCCGACTGGCCGGTGGCCACGACGTAGCGGTTTGGGTTCTTCTGGTCGATGGTGATGCCGGTGCCGAAGAAGGACGATCCGACGCGGCCCTGAGTCTGGCCCATATAGGCGGCGATCTTCTCGTGGGTGTCGGCGGCGCGGATGGCGGCCAGGAAGGGCTGCAGCGGTTGGGCGTCCAGCGCCTCGATGCGCGCCTCGTCCATATAGGAGCGGTAGGCGTCAGCGATCTTCTGCTCGTCGGATCCGGCCGCCAGATCCGTGCGGCCCGCCAAATCGTGAATCAGTTCCTTCATCCGGTTGTCGGACAGTTCGCGCAGCAGGGGGAAGGAGCCGTAGGAGGTGCGGTCCGACGGGATGGTCAGCTTGTCGAAGGCGGCGCCGTTGGCGTAGCGGAAGAAGCTGTCGCCCGGCTTCACCGAGGTGTCGCGACCGTTGAGGTCGAAGCCCCAGGTCCCGTATTTCGGCGCCTCGGTTCCCTGCCAGCCCGAAGCGCCGCCTTCGGCGGCCGGGGTCTGGAACAGTTCGAAGACGGTGCAGACGTCGTCGATGCAGGCATGGTCGTGACCATCGCCCGCCAGGGCGGCGCCCGGCGCCAGAAGGGCGACAGCGGCGACGCCTACAAGCAGTTTCTTCATCAAGGTTTCCTCGTTTTCAGCCTCGCGGCGTCAGGTACGAACCCTAGGCCGGAAGCGCAGGCCCCTGTCTTAAAAAAAATTCATCCAGAGGGCGAGGGCTGGGCGGAGGCGGGGGCCTTAGAGGCCGCCGGATACGCGCCGAAGCTGCAATAGAGGTCTGTAAGAGTAAAGTTTCGCCGAGCAGGCGCCGGTCATTGTAACATGGTGCGGCGGGTATTCGTATAATTGCGTAGTCTTCTTGATTGCGCTGCAAGGGTCCGGCAGAGGTTTTTTCGAGATGTGACCCATTTTGGTCATTGTTCGGTGATGAAAGTTCGCCCTTAGTTTCAGGGGCGCCCGTCGTCTTCAGGTTCGGGCCGGGTCGAACGACGCGGTCCGGATTGGCGAGCGCGCCGCCCATTTAAGCCCAGAGCCACCTGTTTATGCGCGTGCCCTCCCCCTCTCTTGCCGAAACCGTCGAAAATGTCGCTCCTCCGCGGATGAATCGCCGTCAGGCGGCGAAGGTTCGCACACGCCTCAAGGTGCTGGATGCGGCGCGGGCCCTGTTCGCAGAGCGCGGCTATGACGCCGCGACGATTCGGGACATCGCCAAGGGCGCCGGAATGTCGACCGGCGCGGTTTTCGCCAACTTCCAGGACAAGGCGGAACTGTTCGAGACGGTCTTTTCCGAGGAAATGGAAGGCCTGCTGAACGACATGCGGACCGGGGCTGCGGGCGTTGAAGGCCGCGTCACCGATCGGCTGACCGCCGCCCTGACGGCCGGTTATCATCGCTCGCTGGGACATCTGCCGCTGATGCAGGCGATGATCGCGCGCTCCTGGTTCCAGCCGGAAGACGCCGATCAACGTTCGCGCGCTTTCGTCGGACCGCTCGTGCTGTGGATCCAGGATCTGCTGCAGGCGGCGGTCGGCGAAGGCGAACTGCGCCAGGACATCGACCAGACCCTGTTGCCGCGCATGATCTGGGACACCTTCATCTCCAACTTCCGTTACGCCGCCTATGACGGCTGGGGCGTCGAGGAACTGACCCCCCATGTGCGCCAACAGCTGGATCTGATCCTGTCGAGCCAGATGGCGCGCCAGTAAGGTCAGAGGGCGGAAATCTGTAAGGGCCGTTCGTCATGGGGCGAGCGGCCCTTTTTCATGCGCGTCGCCCAGACGCGCCGCCTTCATGGGGCGCGACGGAACGTCGCGGCTGTTCGCGTGTTGCGTCCTTTCAAGGCCAAGCTGCGGGAACAGGAGGGGCGAGATGCCATCCATCGAGCGCGGACGCGGATTCGGCAGCGTCCTGGTAAGGCTTCTGGGCATTGTCATCGCCCTGATCGGACTGACGCTGACCATCGGCGGGGGCCAGCTGATCATGCTGGGCGGATCGGCCTATTATCTGATCGTCGGCCTGTTGATGATCGTGTCGGGGGGACTTCTGGCCCTGCTCAGGCCCCTGGGCGCCTGGCTCTATGTCGCCATCTTCATCGGCACCGTTGTCTGGGCGCTGTGGGAGGTCGGGCTAAACGGCTGGGCCCTGGTGCCGCGCGTGGTGGCGCCGTTGGTGCTGTTGATCGCCGTGGTCTTCAGCCTGCCGGTGTTGAAGCGCGACGGGGGCGGCGGTCGGCTGGCGCTGAGCGGGCTGGCGGCCATTGTCGTCCTCGGCCTGATTTCCGGCGTGGTGGTGGCTCAGGCCAACAAGGCGCGGGTGTTGAGCCCCGTTCCCGGCGCCGCGAACGGCGGCGCGGGCGACCCGGCGGTGCTGAAGGTCGGCGCCGACTGGCCCGCCTGGGGCGGCTCGGACAGCGCCCAGCGCTATTCGCCGCTGAACCAGATCACCAAGGACAATGTGAAGGGGCTGCAGCGGGCCTGGACCTTCCGCACAGGCGACCTGCCGGATGAGCGCTGGGGCGCCGAGACGACCCCGCTGAAGATCGGCGACACCCTGTATCTATGCTCGGGTCGCAACCGGCTGTTCGCGGTCGATGCGGCGACGGGCAAGCAGAAGTGGACCTATGATCCCAAGGTCGCGGACGATCAGATCCCCTACACCGCCGCCTGCCGGGGCGTGACCTATTACGCCGCGCCGAATGTGGATGCAGCCCAACCCTGCGCCACGCGCATCATCGAGGGCACGCTGGACGGACGGCTGGTGGCCGTGGACGCCCGCACGGGCGCGCCCTGCGCCGGGTTCGGAACCAACGGCGAGGTCAGCATCAAGCACGGCATGGGCGACCCCTATCCGGGCATGGTGTCGATCACCTCGGCCCCGGTGATCGTGCGCGGGGTGGTGGTGACCGGCCATCAGGTGCTGGACGGCCAGAAGCGCTGGAACGCCTCGGGCGTGATCCAGGGCTTCGACGCCATGACGGGCGAGCTGCGCTTCGCCTGGGACATGATGCGTCCGGACATCACGACCCTGCCGCCCGAGGGCGAGACCTATACGCCCGGCACGCCCAATATGTGGACCACGGCGACAGCCGATGAGGCGCTCGGCCTGGTTTTCCTGCCGATGGGCAACTCCTCGGCCGACTACTATTCCGGCCTGCGCCGTCCGGCGGAGAATGAATATTCGACCTCGCTGGTCGCGCTGGACGTGACCACGGGCAAGCCGCGCTGGCATTTCCAGACGGTGCGCAAGGACGTCTGGGATTACGACCTGGGCTCGCAGGCGACCCTGGTCGACATGCCGGTCAACGGGACCCTGGTTCCGGCGGTGATCCTGCCGTCCAAACAGGGCGACCTCTATATTCTGGACCGCCGCACCGGCCAGCCGCTGCACAAGGTGGAGGAGCGCCGCGTGCCGCAGGGCGGCGTCGAGCCGTCGCAGCGCAGCCCGACCCAGCCCTTCTCCCTGTTCCACACGCTGAGAAAGGCCGACCTGACCGAGCGTGACATGTGGGGCATGTCGCCGATCGACCAGATGGTCTGCCGCATCCAGTTCCGTCAGGCGGCCTATGACGGCTACTTCACCCCGCCGACGGCGGATCGCTACTGGATCCAGTACCCGGGCTACAACGGCGGCTCGGACTGGGGCGGGGTGGCGGTCGATCCGGCGCGCGGCGTGATCGTCGCCAACTACAACGACATGCCCAATCACAACCGCCTGGTGCCCCGCGCCGAGGCCGACCGTCTGGGCTGGTTCCCGCGCGACGACCCTCGCTACATCGAGCGCGAGAAGGAGGCGGCCAACCGCGGCGGCAATCTGTCGAAGTCCAAGGCCGAGGGGGCGGGCGATCCGCAGATGGGCGTGCCCTACGCCATCGACGTCAATGCGGGCTGGCGGGTCAAGTTCACCGGCCTGCTGTGCAAACAGCCCCCCTATGGCGGGATGCGCGCCATCGACCTCAAGAGTGGCCGCACCCTGTGGGATCGTCCGTTCGGCACGGCGCGCAAGAACGGACCGTTCGGCATTCCCTCCATGCTGCCGCTGGAGATCGGCACGCCGAACAACGGCGGCTCGGCGGTGACGGCGGGCGGGCTGATCTTCATCGCCGCCGCGACGGACGACCTGATCCGCGCCATCGACATCGAGACGGGCAAGACGGTGTGGTCGGACGTTCTTCCGGCAGGCGGTCAGGCCAATCCGATGATCTATGAGCAGAACGGGCGGCAGTATTTGGTGATCATGGCCGGCGGGCACCACTTCATGGAGACGCCGCGCGGGGACTATGTCATCGCTTATGCGCTCCCGGAGCGGAAATAGGCGCTCGCCTCTCCCTCCCCGTCCCGGGGAGGGTGGTCGCGAAGCGACCGGGTGGGGAGGGCATGGTGATAAGGGCGCGGCGCTTGATGTGTCAGCGCCTGAATAGCCTTGCCGCCCCCACCCGGCCTCGCCCTGACGGGCTCAGCCACTCTCCCCGGGACGGGGAGGGAGAGGCGTGGCGTTTGTTTCAGGGCCGCGTCTGCCCTTCGCCGCGCACCACATATTTGTAGGTGGTCAGCTGCTCCGCCCCGACGGGGCCGCGGGCGTGCAGCTTTGACGTCGAGATGCCGATCTCGCCGCCGAAACCGAACTCGCCGCCGTCGGCGAACTGGGTTGAGGCGTTGATCAGGACGATGGCGCTGTCGACGCCCTCGGCGAAGCGTCCGGCGGCTTTTTCGTCGGTGGTGACGATGGCCTCGGTGTGGCCCGAGCCGTATCGGCGGATGTGGTCGAGCGCGCCGTCGACGCCGCCCACCACGCGCACCGACAGGATCGGCGCCAGGTATTCTGTCGTCCAGTCCGCCTCGGTCGCCTCGGTCATGCCCGGGACGAGGGCGCGCGCTTCGGCGTCGCCGCGCAGTTCGCATCCTTCGGCGGTCAGGTCGGCGGCCACCGCGGGCAGCAGGCGCTCGGCCGCCGCGCGGTCAACCAGCAGGGTCTCGGTCGCGCCGCACACCGAGACGCGGCGCATCTTGGCGTTCAGGGTCACGCGGCGGGCGACGTCCAGATCGGCGGCGCCGTCCAGATAGGTGTGGCACAGGCCTTCAAGGTGGCCGAGCACCGGCGCCTTGGCCTCGGCCTGAACGCGGGCGACCAGGCTCTTGCCGCCGCGCGGAATGATCAGGTCGATGGCGTCGTCGAGACCCGCCAGAATGGCGCCCACGGCCGCGCGGTCGGGCACGGGCACCAGCTGGATCGCGTCGACGGGCAGGCCCGCCTCGGCCACGGCGCTGCGCACCACGGCGGCGATGGCGCGCGACGACTCCAGGCAGTCCGAGCCGCAGCGCAGGATGGCGGCGTTGCCCGAGCGCAGGCACAGGGCGGCGGCGTCGGCGGTGACGTTCGGGCGGCTCTCATAGATGACGGCCAGCACGCCGATGGGGGTGCGCACGCGAGCGATGTCCAGACCGTTGGCCGGGGTCCAGCGCGCCATTTCACCGCCGACGGGATCGGGCTGGGCGGCGATGGTCTCGACGGCGACCGCCATGCCCTCGACGCGAGCGGGGGTCAGGGCCAGGCGGTCGATCAGGGCCTCGGACAGGCCGGCGTCGCGGGCGCGGGCCACATCGCGGGCGTTGGCGGTCAGGATGCCGGCTTCAGCCGCGCGCAGGCCCCTGGCGAGGCGGGTCAGGGCCTCGGTGCGGGCGTCCGGCGTCGTGGCGCGGAAGGACTCGGCGGCGGCGCGGGCGCGGCGACCCATGTCGATCATCATGTCCAGCATGGCGGCGGCGAGGTCGCTCATCGGTCCTCCAGAATCAGATCGTCGCGGTGGATGACGACCGAGGGGCCGCGGTAGCCCAGCAGGCTTTCGATCGCGTCGGAGTGGCGGCCGCGGATCAGGGCGATCTCATCGGCCGCATAGGACGCCAGACCGACGCCCAGTCGCGCGCCGTCCGGCCCGGTCAGGCGCACGCTGTCGCCCTTGCCGAAGTCGCCGCTGACGGCGACGACGCCGGAGGGCAGCAGGCTCTTCCCTGCACGCAGGGCGGCGACGGCGCCCGCGTCCAGCGTCAGGGCGCCGCCGGGCGCCACGCTGCCGGCGATCCACTGTTTCCACGCGGCCAGAGGGGTGGCGGGCGCCAGGATCAGACTGGCGCGGGCGCCGTCCAGCACCGCCCTCAACGGGTGGTCGGTCAGCCCCGAGGCGATGACGGTGGCGCATCCGGCCGACGCGGCGATCTGGGCCGCCGCCAGTTTGGTCGCCATGCCGCCTGTGCCGACCCCGGCCTGAACGTTGGCGCCCGAGGCCATGGCCAGAACGTCGGGCGTCAGGCGCTCGATCAGCGGAAGGTGACGGGCGTCCGGATCGCGGCGCGGATCGGCGGTGTAGAGGCCGTCCACGTCGGACAGCAGGACCAGCAGATCGGCCCGCCCGAGTTGAGCCGCGCGGGCCGCGAGGCGGTCGTTGTCGCCGTAGCGGATTTCTTCGGTGGCGACGGTGTCGTTCTCATTGACCACAGGGACGACGCCGTGGGCCAGCAGGGCCTCGAGCGTCGCGCGGCCGTTCAGCCAGCGGCGGCGCCGTTCGGTGTCGTCGCGGGTCAGCAGGACCTGCCCCGCCATCAGGCCGTGGGGCGCCAGCGCGTCTTCCCAGGCGTGCATCAGCAGGGACTGACCCACCGCGGCGGCGGCCTGCTTGTCCTGCAGACGGCTGGGCGAGAGGTTGAGCCGACCGCGCCCCAGAGCCACGGCGCCGGAGGAAACGACGATGACGTCGCGGCCCTGGCGGCGCAGTTCGGCGATATCGGCGGCGAGGCTGGCCAGCCAGTCGGCGGCGACGGCGCGTCGATCGGCGTCGAACAGCAGGGATGAGCCGATCTTGACCACCACCCGGCGCGCCTGGGCCAGGGCGGCGGCAGGGGAGGCGGCGCCCTGAGAGGCTTCAAGGAGAGGCGCGGAGGAGGTCACCCGGTCTCCCTACCGCAAGATCCTCGACGGAGCCAAGATTGTGGCGAGGATTATTCGACCGAGCCGTTAAAAATCGCGACGATAATGAATAATATTTAATGGTTGTTGCGGGTGACGGAAGAAGCGGCAAAGAAAACGCCCGGCGGGCGAACCAGCCGGGCGTCTCAGTTTCAGCTTGAGGCTGAAGGTCAGGCTTCGGGATCGGGCGCCTGATCCCACCCGCCCGCCAGGGCCTTGAACAGACCGATCTGGTAGGTGGTGACTTGGGCTTCCGAGGCGGCCAGGGCGGCGTCGGCGCTGGCCAGGGTCCGCTCGGCGTCGAGCACCGTCAGGAAGCTGTCGGCGCCGGCGTCGAAACGCAGGCGCGACAGGCGCGCCGCCGTGGCCGCCTGATCCCGGGCGGTGCGCAGAGCCGTGCGGCGGTCCAGTTCGTTGGCGTAGGCGCTGAGCGCCGTCTCGGTCTCCTGCAGCGCCGTCAGCACGGTCTGGTCGAAGGTCGCCAGGGCCGCGTCCGACTGGGCGCCCGCCTGTTTGATCCGCGCCCGGGCGGCCCAGACGTTGGGGAAGGACCAGGAGATCAGCGGGCCGACGCTGAAGCGGAAGTTGGCGTCCTCGCCCAGATCCGAGGCGTCGAGCGCCGTCGAGCCCAGCGACCCGCCCAGACGGATGCTGGGATAAAGGCCGGCGGTGGCGACATTGACGCTGGCGGCGGCGGCCGACAGGCGGGCTTCCGCCTGACGCACGTCGGGACGACGCGCCAGAAGGGCGGCGCCGTCGCCGACCGGGATCGGCTGCGACAGTTGCGGCGGCGACTGGCAGGCGCGGGCCGCCTCGCTGGCCTCGGCCGGGGTGCGGCCGGTCAGCGTCGCCAGACGGAACAGGGCGCCGTCGCGCGCCGCCCGCAGGGGCGGCAGGCTGGCGCGGGTCTGCTCCAGGGCGGCGCGGGCGCGGGCCACGTCCAGGCCGTTGCCGGCGCCCCCGTCCAGCAGACGTTGAGTCAGATCGACGGTCTGGGCCTGCAGGTCGATGGTCCGCTCGGCGACGGCGATCTGGGCGTTGGCCGAGCAGGTGTCGGCGTAGGCCCGGGCCGTTTCGGCGGCGACGGTCACCCGCACGACCTCCAGCGCGGCGGCGGCGGCGGCCACATCCCCCCGCGCGGCGCGGATGGAGGACTCCACTCGGCCGAACAGGTCGATCTCATAGGCCACGTCCAGACCGACGTCATAGGTGTCGACTTCCGGCAGCTTGGCGCCGTTGGCGGTCGGCACGGTGTCGGTCGAGGCGCGGCTGCGGTTGTACGCGGCCGAGGTGGTCGTGGTCGGGAACCGGCCCGAGCGGGCTTCGGACAGCGAGGCGCGGACGGCGCGCAGATTGGCCGCGGCCGCCTCCAGCTCGTTGTTCTCGGTCAGGGCCTGCTGGATCAGACCGTCCAGCGTCGGGTCCTGATACAGCCGCCACCAGTCGTCGCGGGCCGCCTCGGTCGAGACCGAGGCGGATTGCGAGCCGATGAAGGCGCCCTGGCCTTCGGCCGGGATCGTCGGGAGCGGCGCCTTGGGTCCCACCGCGCAGGCGGCGAGCAGGGCGGCCGACCCCGCGGCGGTCAGCAGAGTGCGGAGTTTGCCGTTCATTTTACGCATCTCCCTGGCGCGGAGCGGCGGGAGCCGGTTCCGGGCCGTCGGGGTCAAAGGGGTCGTGGGGCGTGGAGCCGAAGCTGGTGGGCAGCTCGCGCTGCTTGCCCGGCGCCTTGGGCAGCTTGCCCGCCATCCAGCGACAGATGACGTAGAAGACCGGGGTGAAGATCAGACCGAAGAAGGTCACCCCCAGCATTCCATAGACGACCGCGATGCCCAGCGCGTTCTGCATCTCCGAGCCGGGGCCCGAGGCGATGGCCAGAGGCAGCACGCCGAAGATGAAGGCGAACGAGGTCATCAGGATCGGACGCAGGCGCTGACGGGCGGCCTGAACAGCGGCCTGCCAGCGGTCGAGGCCTTCGTTGTCCTCGGCCTGTTTGGCGAACTCCACGATCAGGATGGCGTTCTTGGCGGCCAGGGCGATCAGGACCACCAGACCGACCTGGGTCAGGATGTTGTTGTCCAGACCATGCAGGTTCACCCCCAGGATGGCCGCCAGGATACACATGGGCACGATCAGGATGACCGCCAGCGGCAGGGTGAAGGCCTCATAGTTGGCGGCCAGCACCAGGAAGACGAACACCACCGCCATCAGGAAGATGATGGTCGAGCCGCCGGCCGCCGCCTTCTCCTGCAGGGCCAGTTCGGTCCATTCGTAGCCGAAGCCCTCGGGCAGGGTCTTGGCCGCCAGTTCCTCCATCGCGGCGATGGCGTCGCCGGTAGACACGCCCGGCGCCGCTTCACCCTGCAGTTCCGAAGCCGGGAACAGGTTGTAGCGGACCACGCGCGAGGGGCCGGAATCATCGGCCAGGGTGGCCACCGAACCGATCGGCACCATGCCGCCAGAGGCCGAACGGACCTTCAGGTTGGCGATGTCGGCCAGCTCGTCGCGATAGGCGGGCTCGGCCTGGGCGGTGACGCGGAAGGTGCGGCCCAGGAAGTTGAAGTCGTTGACGTAGGTCGAGCCGAGGTAGGTGCCCAGGGTGCTGAACACGGTCGACGGCTGAACCCCCATCAGAAGGGCCTTGTCGCGATCGACGCTGGCGGCGATGCGCGGAGAGCCGGTGTTGTAGAGGCTGAACACCTGCTGGACCTCATCCGGCATCTGGGCGGCGGCGCCCATCATGGCGAAGGTCGCGCCCTCCAGAGCCTTGAAGCCCGAACCCGAGCGGTCCTGGATCATCATCTTGAAGCCCGAGCCGGTGCCCAGACCCTGAACGGGCGGGGGCGACAGCATGAAGATGCTGGCTTCCTCGATGACGCCGGTCGCGCCGCTGAGCGCGCCGGCCAGGGCCGAGGCCTCCAGGGCGGGGGTGGTGCGCTGGTCGTAGTCGTTCAGCTTGATGAACATGGTCGCGGCGTTGGACGACATGGAGAAGCTGGAGCCGTCCAGACCGGCGAAGGCGGTGACTTCCTGAACGCCGTCGGATTTGCGGACGATGTCGACCGCCTTGTTCATGGCCGCCTTGGTGCGTTCCAGCGAGGCGCCCGGCGGCAACTGCACGACGCCGATCAGGATGCCCTGATCCTGCGCCGGGATGAAGCCGGTGGGGGTGTCGGCCATGCGCCAGCCGGTCAGGGCCAACAGGGCAGCGTAGATGACCAGCATGACCGTGACCATGCGGATCAGCCGGGCCGTCAGGCGGCCGTAGCGGTCCGACACCCAGTCGAAGCCTTCGTTGAACTTGGCCCCGGCCCAGCCGAGGTAATAGGCGATCGTGCCGATCAGGCCCGGCTTGCGGCTCTCGTCGTGGTCCTTGTGCGGCTTGAGCAGCAGGGCCGACAGGGCGGGCGACAGCGTCAGCGACACCAGCAGGGAGATCAGCGTCGCCGAGGCGATGGTGACGGCGAACTGGCGGAAGAAGATGCCGGGGATGCCGGGCACGAAGGCGGTCGGCACGAACACCGAGGTCAGCACCAGGGAGATGGCGACCAGGGCGCCCGACACTTCCTGCATCGACCGATAGGCGGCTTCCTTGGGGGTCAGGCCCTCGCGGATGTAGCGCTCGACGTTCTCGACCACGATGATGGCGTCGTCGACGACGATGCCGACGGCCAGAACCAGGGCGAACAGCGACAGGGAGTTGATCGAATAGCCCAGCGCCAGCTGCACCGCGAAGGTGCCGACCAGGGCGACCGGGATGGCCAGGATCGGGATGATGGCCGCGCGCCAGGTCTGCAGGAAGACCAGGATGACGATCATCACCAGGAAGACGGCTTCGATCAGCACGTGTTCCACGGCCGAGACCGAGGCGGCGACGTATTCCGTGGGGTTGTAGGGGATGGCGTATTTCACGCCCGGCGGGAAGTCGGCCTTGATGGCGTCCAGCTCGGCGATGACCTTGTTGGCCGTCGACAGGGCGTTGGAGCCGGGCTGCTGGATGATGGCGACGCCGACGCCGCGCTGGCCGTTGAAATAGCCTTCGACGCCGTAGATTTCCGAGCCGAGTTCGACGCGGGCGATATCGCTGACGCGGGTCACGCGGCCTTTGGCGTCGGTCTTGAGCACCACCTTGCCGAACTCTTCGGGGGCCGCCAGACGGCCCTCGACCTGAACCGGCAGCTCGAAGGCGGCGGCGTTGGTCGGGAAGGGGGGCTGGCCGATCGACCCGCCCGCGGCCTGGACGTTCTGGGCCTGCAGGGCGGCGATGATCTCGGGCGCGGTCAGGTCGCGCGCGGCTGCCTTGGCCGGATCGATCCAGATGCGCATGGCGTAGTTGCCGCCGCCGAAGACCTGGACGCCGCCGACGCCGTCGATGCGCAGCAGGCGGTCGCGGATGGTCGACTGGGCCATATTGCCCAGATAGTCGCTGTCGATGCCCGGATCGTCGGAGGTCAGCGAGGCCAGCATCAGGAAGCCGGTCGACTCCTTGTTGACGATGACGCCGACCTGACGGACCTGCGCCGGCAGGCGCGGCTCGGCCAGGGCGACCCGGTTCTGAACCAGCACCTGGGCGGTGTCGAGGTCGGTGCCCGGCTGGAAGGTCACGGTCACGCTGACCCGGCCGTCCGAGGTGGACGACGAGGTCATGTAGAGCATGTTCTCGACGCCGTTGATCTCTTGCTCGAGCGGCGCGGCGACCGTTTCGGACAGGGTCTCAGCCGATGCGCCCGCGTAGGAGGCGCTGACGCTGATCGTCGGGGGCGCGATGTCCGGATACTGCGCCAACGGCAGCATCGGCATGGCGAAGGCGCCGACCAGGGTGATGAAGACCGAAATCACGATCGCGAAGATCGGTCGGTCGATGAAGAAGCGGGAGATGTTCATGAATCAGGTTCCGGCCCGTGAGCCTCCTCCTCAGCCGGCGCTGGCGACGAAGGTGGCGGACGAGGCGACGGGGGCTGAGGTCACGGGGGCGTCGGCCTTGGCTTCCTCGGCCTTGATGGTCCCGTTCTGGGCGGTGACCTTCTGGCCCGGACGGGCGCGCTGAAGGCCGTTGATGATGACGCGGTCGTCGGGCGTCAGACCCGTGCGCACGACACGCAGGCCGTTGGCGATCGGTCCCAGCTGGACCGGCTTGGCGCCGACCGTGCCGTCCTTGGCGACGACATAGACCACCTTGCGCGGACCATCGGTGACGACAGCGGCGTCAGGCACCAGCATGGCGGCGTAACCGCCCGAGCCGGCCAGTTGGGCGTGGCCGAACATGCCCGGCTTCAGGAAGCCGTCGGCGTTCTGGACCACGGCGCGCAGGCGGATGGTGCCCGACGACGCGTCGATGGCGTTGTCGGTGAAGTCCAGCGTTCCGGTGCGGTCATAGGCGGTCTCGTCCTGCAGGCGGATGCGGATCGGGGCCGACCCGTTGCGGGCGTCGCGCTGATACTTCAGCGCCAGGGCTTCGGAGCCGTCGAAGACGAAGTAGATCGGCGACGACGAGACGATGGTGGTCAGCACGTCGCCGGCCGAAGAGCCGCCGCCGATCAGGTTGCCGGGGTCGACCCGGCGGTCGGACACGCGGCCCGAGATGGGAGCGGTGACGCGGGTGAACTCGACGTCCAGCTGACGCGCGCGGATGGCGGCGTTGGCGGCGGCCATGGCGGCCTCGGCGGTCTGGACAGCGCCGCGCTTGGCGTCGACCTCGGCCTGGGACACGGCCTGAGAGGCCAGCAGGCCTTCGGCGCGGGCCAGTTCCGTGCGGGCCAGCGTTAACTGGGCCTGGCCCTGAGCCAGCTGGGCGCGGGCCGAAGCCAGGGCGGCCTGGGCCGGGCGCGGATCCAGGGTGAACAGCAGTTGGCCTTGGCGCACGAAGTCGCCGTCCTTGAAGTGGACGGACTGGATGTAGCCGCCCACGCGGGCGCGCACATCGACGGAGCGGGTCGCTTCGAAGCGCCCGGTGAACTCGTCCCAGTCAACCACCTGTTGCGACAGGGGCGTGGCCACCGTGACGGGGGGCGCGCCCTGGGCGGGCGCCTCCTGGCCCTTGGAACAGCCATAGAGGGCGGCCGCCATCATGACGGACGCGGCCGCGATCTTCACCGTGCGCATCGGCGCATTCTCCTTGGGAGTCGTTTTTTATCCACAGGACTGTGCGCTCATTGGGGAGGAGGCGTCCAGTCAACACCGGCTGACTTAAAGACGCCGATTGCTTCGCTTGTCAACGCCTGATGACAAGGCCATATAGTCCGTAAGGTTTATTGGAGTGCGACCAATTGGTCCTTTGCGACGTTCCCCGGCCGCGTAACGCCAACGCCACCCGCCAGGCCATCCTGGAAGCGGCGCGCGAACGCTTTTGCGCTGAAAGCTATGATGACGTCGGCATGCGCGACGTGGCGCGCGACGTCGGCGTCGATGCGGCGCTGATCAGCCGATACTTCGGCTCCAAGGAAGATCTGTTCGTGGCCGTCTTGGACAGCTGCAAGAACGGGCGCGATCTGATGGATGGGCCGCGCGACGACTTCGGCCAGAGGTTGGCGCGCGAAATCGTTTATGGCGAGGCCGCCGCCTGCGCGCCGGACGACGGCAGCGGCCGCATGCGAGGCTTGCTGATCCTGCTGCGCTCCATCGGTTCGTCCAAGGCGATGGACGTGGTCCAGCACACCACCAACAGCCGCTTCTTCGAGCCCCTGACCCAGTGGATCGGCGGTGAGGACGCCCCGGTCCGGGCGCGTCTGGCGGCCGGGCTGATCATGGGCATGGCCATCAGCCGGGAGCTGTCGGACGGTTTCTCCAACCTGGACGAGGCGCAGAAGGCCTCCCTGGCCGGGCGCATGGCCGACGCCCTGCAGGGCCTGGTCGACGGCTGACGTGAAAAGAGGCGGGCTGACGCCCGCCTCTCGTGGTTCAAACGTTCTAGACCGTCAGGCCCAGTGCATCGGCACATGACGCGCCGCCGCCCAGTGGATGGCCCGGATGGCGTCGACGATGGCGCGGGTGGCCGAGACCGTGCCCAGCGCCCCGCCCAGATCGGCGGTGACGGCGCCCGAGGCCAGGACGGCCGCGACCGCCGCCTCGATGGAATCGGCCTCATCCTCCAGCTGGAAGCTGTGGCGCAGCATCATGGCGGCCGACAGCACCATGCCGACGGGATTGGCCAGGTCCTGTCCGGCGATGTCCGGCGCCGAGCCATGGATCGGTTCGAACAGGCCGGGTCCATTGGCGCCCAGCGACGCCGAGGGCAGCAGGCCGATCGAGCCGCCCAGCACCGAAATCTCGTCCGACAGGATGTCGCCGAACATGTTCTCGGTCAGGATGACGTCATACTCGCGCGGCTTGCGGATCAGGTGCATGGCCATGGAGTCGACCAGGGCGTGCTCCAGGGTGATCTGCGGATATTCCTCGGCATGGATGCGGGTGACGACCTCGCGCCACAGGCGGCTGGTCTCCATGACGTTGGCCTTGTCGACCGAGGTGACTTTGCCGCGGCGCTGTTCGGCAGCCTGGAAGGCGGCGCGGGCGACGCGCTCGATCTCCTCGACCGTATAGACGCACAGGTCCGAGGCCGAGGTTTCAGTCCGGGTGCGCTCGCCGAAATAGACGCCGCTGGTCAGTTCGCGGAAGACGATCAGATCGACGCCCTCGACGATCTCCTCCTTCAGCGGCGAGCGGTGGGCCAGCACCGGCGAGACCTGCAGCGGGCGCAGGTTGGCGTACAGGCCCATCGCCTTGCGGATGGCCAGCAGACCTTGTTCGGGGCGCACCGGGGCGCCGTCCCACTTGGGCCCGCCGACGGCGCCCAGCAGCACGGCGTCCGAGGCGATGCAGGCGGCCTTCGTCTCTTCCGGCAGGGACTCGCCGACCGCGTCGATGGCGGCGCCGCCGATCAGATGTTCGGTGAAGTCGAACCGATGGCCGTAGATGTCGCCGATGCAGGTCAGCACGCGCTGGGCGGCCAGGGCCACCTCGGGGCCGACGCCGTCGCCGGGCAGGACGACGATGTTGAAGGTGCGGGCGGCGGGCGTTTCATGGGCGGTCATCAGGCGGTCTCCGGC
The DNA here is from genome assembly GCF_053345555.1 of Brevundimonas sp. M1A4_2e. NCBI lineage: Bacteria > Pseudomonadati > Pseudomonadota > Alphaproteobacteria > Caulobacterales > Caulobacteraceae > Brevundimonas > Brevundimonas sp. M1A4_2e. Next base: position 468,757 of record NZ_JBKFAI010000003.1, read on the forward strand.
CGATAGGTGTCTTGGCGCAGGCGTTCGTAAGAGGCGACGTAAGGCAGTTTCGACTGAAGCCAGCCGAGGGCGTCGACGCCGTCCAGCAGGCACTGGCGGGCGAACGACTCGACCCTGAACGGCACGGCCGGGGCGTTGCCGCGCCGGATCTCATTGGCGTCCAGATCAATCGTCACCGGCTGCTCCGGGTGGGCGGCCAGATCGTCCCAGACGGCCTGATCGACGACGATGGGCAGAAAGCCGTTCTTCAGGGCGTTGGAGGTGAAGATGTCGGCGATCTCGGTCGAAATCACCGCCCGGAAGCCGTAGTCGAGCAGGGCCCAGGGCGCGTGCTCGCGAGAAGAGCCGCAGGCGAAGTTCGGCCCCGCCAGCAAAATGCGGTGCTCGGTCGGGTCGATGCGGTTCAGCACCGATTCCGGCTTGGGCGACCCGTCGGCCTCATAGCGCCAGTCATAGAAGGCCTGGGCGCCCAGGCCTTCGCGCGTCGTGGTCGTCAGGAAGCGCGCGGGGATGATCTGGTCGGTGTCGATATTGGCTTGACTCAGGATCAGGGTTTTCGACGTCAGAACTTTGAAAGCCTCAGGCATGGATGGGGGCCTCCAGATAGACGCGCGGGTCGGTCAGCACTCCGGCCACGGCGCTGGCGGCGGCGGTGGCGGGGCTAGCCAGGATGGTGCGGGCGCCCTTGCCCTGACGGCCCTCGAAATTGCGGTTGGAGGTCGAGACGGCCAGTTGGCCGGGCGCGACGAAATCTCCGTTCATGGCGATGCACATGGAGCAGCCGGGGATGCGCCATTCGGCGCCCGCCTCGGTGAAGACCCGGTCCAGGCCTTCCGCCTCGGCGTCGCGGCGGACGGACTCCGAGCCGGGGACGACCAGCATCCGCACGCCCGGCTGGATCTTGCGGCCGCGCAGGATATCGGCGGCGGCGCGCAGGTCGGGCAGGCGGCCGTTGGTGCAACTGCCGATGAAGACGACGTCGACCTTGTGGCCGGTGGTCGCCTCTCCGGCGGTGAAGCCCATGTAGTCGATGGCCTTCTGGTCCGAGGCCGAGCGCGGCTGCGGCACGGGCGCGCCGACGGGGGCGCCCGCGTCGGGGGTGGTGCCCCAGGTGGCCATCGGGCGGATGGCGGCGCCGTCCAGCACGACCTCCTTGTCGAAGACCGCGCCGGGGTCGGAGGCCAGACCCAGCCAGCCGGCGGCGGCGGCTTCGTAATCAGCGGGGACCTGGCGACGGCCGCGCAGCCAGTCGACGGTGGTCTGGTCCGGCGCGATCATGCCGGCGCGGGCGCCCGCCTCGATGGACATGTTGCACAGGGTCATGCGACCTTCCATGTCCAGCGCGCGCACGGCCTCGCCTGCGTATTCGATGACGTAACCGGTGCCGCCGCCAAAGCCGATGGCGGCGATGACGGCCAGGGCCATGTCCTTGCCGGACACGCCGGGACGTAAACGCCCGTCGATCGTCACCCGCATGGATTTGGCCTTGCGCTGCAGCAGGCACTGGGTCGCCAGCACGTGACCGACTTCCGAGGTGCCGATGCCGAAGGCCAGCGCCCCGAAGGCCCCGTGGGTGGCGGTGTGGCTGTCACCGCAGACGACCGTCATGCCCGGCTGGGTCAGGCCCAGTTCCGGCCCCATGACGTGGACCACGCCGCGCTGGTCCGAGCCCCAGCCCGCCAGTTCGATCCCGTGGCGGGCGCAGTTGACCTCCAGCGTCTCGACCTGTCTGCGCGCCTGTTCGGTGACATAGGGCAGCTGACCGTCCGACCCGGCGGGCAGGGTGGGGGTCGAATGATCCAGGGTGGCGAAGGTGCGGTCGGGGCGGCGGACCTTCAGCCCGCGCGCCTCGATTTCGGAAAAGGCCTGAGGCGAGGTGACTTCGTGGACCAGGTGCAGGTCCACATACATGACGCCCGGAGTCTCGGCGGTTTCCGGCACGACGATGTGCCGGTCCCACACCTTCTCGTACATCGTCTTAGGCTGGCTCATGCACGCGCTCCTTGGTCGGGGCGGCCGCCGCCATCGCCGATGGGCTCCAGCCAGCCGAAGCGGTCGGGCGTCGTGCCGTCGAACAGGCCGCGGAAAGCCTTGTTCACCGCCTTGGTCACCGGGCCGGGGCCGCCAGCGCGGGTCATGATGCCGTCGATGGAGCGGACAGGGGTGATCTCGGCGGCGGTGCCGGTCATGAAGACTTCGTCGGCGACATAGAGGGCTTCGCGCGGCAGCACCTGTTCGCGCGCCTCATAGCCCAGGCCGCGCGCCAGCTTCATGACGCTGTCGCGGGTGATGCCCTGAAGGATGGAGGCGGCGGCGGGCGGCGTCATCAGCACCCCGTCCTTGACGATGAACAGGTTCTCGCCCGCGCCTTCGGACAGCAGGCCGTCGGCGCCCAGGGCGATGCCTTCGCCGAAGCCGCGCACGCGGGCCTCGCGCCCGATCAGATAGGAGGACAGATAGTTGCCGCCCGCCTTGGCGCCCGCCGGGACGGTGTTCGGCGCCACGCGGTTCCAGCTGGAGATGCAGGCGTCGACGCCCTTCTCCAGCGCCTCTTCGCCCAGATAGGCGCCCCAGGCGAAGGCCGAGATTATCACATCGCTGCGTATCGTCTCGGCCGAGGGGCTGACGCCCATGCCGCACTCGCCCAGGAAGGCCAGGGGGCGCAGATAGGCCGAACGCAGGCCCTCGGCGCGCACCACGTCCTTGCAGGCCTGGACCAGCTCGTCCTCGGTGTAGGGCATGGGGAAGTGGTAGATGCGCGCGCTGTCGAACAGGCGGCGCACATGGTCGGTCAGGCGGAAGCCGCACGGGCCGTTCGGCGTGTCATAGACGCGGATGCCCTCGAACACCGAGGTGCCGTAATGCAGGGCGTGGCTCATCACGTGGACGGTGGCGTTCTCCCACGCCGTCAGTTCGCCGTTGATCCAGATGTTCTTAGCCAGCGGCTGCATAGGTCTTGTCCTGTTGGGGGGCGGTGGCGGCGATGATGGCGGTCAGTTCGGCGTCGTTGATCTCGCCGATCTCGTCGGCGCGGCGCTTGAAGCCGGCGAAGACCTCGGCCAGACGCTGGCCTTCCAGGGCGTGGCCCAGAGCCTCGGCGCGCTTGCCGACGGCATGGCGGCCCGAGTGTTTGCCCAGTACGAAATAGCTGCCCTCGAACCCGACGTCCTCGGGGCGCATGATCTCATAGGTGCGGCTGTCGGCCATCATGCCGTGCTGGTGGATGCCAGCTTCGTGGGCGAAGGCGTTCAGGCCGACGATGGCCTTGTTGCGGGCGATGACGCTCTCGGTCACTTCGCGCAGGGTCTCGGAAGAGCGGACCAGATGGCGGCTCTCGGCGGCGACGGTCACGCCATAGCGGTCGGCGCGGGTGCGCAGGGCCATGATGACCTCCTCGATGGAGGCGTTGCCGGCGCGTTCCCCGATGCCGTTGATGGCGCCTTCGATCTGACGGGCGCCGCCTTCGACGGCGGCCAGGGAGTTGGCGACCGCCAGGCCCAGGTCGTTGTGGGCATGGGACGAGAAAATGATGTCGGCGTGACGCGGGCGGATGATCCCGTCCAGATAGGCGAAGCGCTGGCGCGATTCCTCGGGCGTGGCGTAGCCGACGGTGTCGGGCACGTTCAGCGTCTGGGCGCCTGCGTCGGCGGCGGCCATCAAGGCCTCGGCCAGGAACTCCGGCTCGGTGCGGAAGGCGTCCTCGGCCGAGAACTCCACGTCGTCGAACATGGAGGCGGCGTACTCCACCGTGCGCGAGATGGTGGCCAGCACCTCGTTGGTGCTCATGCGCAGCTTGGCCGAGCGGTGGATCGGGCTGGTGGCCAGGAAGACGTGGCAGCGGCGGTGCGACTTCGGCGCCGGGGCCAAGGCGCGGAAGGAGGCGTCGATGTCCTTCTCGTTGGCGCGCGACAGGGAGGCGAAGACCGGCCCCTCGACCTCGCCCGCCACGCGGCGGATGCATTCCTCGTCGCCCGGCGAGGCGGCGGCGAAGCCGGCCTCGATCACGTCGACGCCCAGATCCTTCAGGACATGAGCCATCTTCAGCTTGGCTTCGGCCGACATGGAGAAGCCCGGCGCCTGTTCGCCGTCGCGCAGGGTGGTGTCGAAGATGATGACCCGGTTGGGATCGGCCGCGATCTCGGCGGTTCTGGATACTCGGTCTACTCGGGACATTACGCGGCCTCGGACTGGAAGGTGTGGGCCTGGATGCGCGCGACGCCGATCAGGCGGTCGATCTGGCGGCCCAGGGTGTCGATGGAGCGGGCGGCGTCGCGCCCGCGCACGGTCAGGGCGATGCGGCGCATCGCGCCTTCATCCGCCATGTTGATGCCGTCGATGTGGAAGCCGCGGCGCTCCACCAGGCCGATGAGACGCTGAAGCGAGCCGTCGGCCCGGTCGATCTGGATGTGAATGGTGTCGCTCATGCTCATGCGCCTTCCATCATTTCAGCGTTGCTCTTGCCCGGCGGGACCAGCGGCCAGACGTTTTCCTTGGGGTCGATGACGACGTGGGCCAAACATGCGCCTTCGGCGGCCAGCAGGCGGGCCAGACCGGCCTCGACCTGATCGCGGCGGTCGATGCGGAAGGCCTCGACGCCGAAGGCCTCGGCCACCTTCACGAAGTCCGGATTGTCGGACAGGTCGATCTCGGAATAGTTCTCTTCGAAGAACAGCTCCTGCCACTGGCGCACCAGACCCAGCGAGGAGTTGTCCAACAGGACGATCTTCAGCGGCACGCCGTAGCGGCGCAGGGTGGCCAGCTCCTGGATGTTCATCATGAAGCCGCCGTCGCCGGCGATGGTGACGACGACCGCATCGGGGTCGGCCATCTGGGCGCCCAGACCGGCGGGCAGGCCGAAGCCCATGGCCCCCAGACCGCCCGAGGTGATGTGGGCCTCGGGCCGGGCGAAGCGGCAGTGCTGGGCGGCCCACATCTGATGCTGGCCGACGTCGCAGGCGGCGACGAAGCGGTCGCCGGCCATTTCCGACAACTGCTTCAGCAGAGCCGGGGCGTAGACGCCTTCGCCCGGCGCGTCATAGCGGGCGGCGTGGCGCTCGGCCGCCGAGGCGCAGCGGATGACCCACGGGTCGATGGCCAGCGGCGCCGTGTTCATGCGCGCCGTCAGGGCCTCGATGGCCGGGCGGATCTCGCCGCCGACGGCGACGTGGGTCTCGCGCAGCTTGCCGATCTCGGAGACGTCGACGTCGAAGTGGACGACGCGGGCGTGCGGCGCGAACTCGGCCAGCTTGCCGGTGGCGCGGTCGTCGAAACGGGCACCCATGACGATCAGCAGGTCGGAGGCCTGAACCGCCTCATTGGCCGCGCGCGTCCCATGCATCCCCAGCATGCCCAGAAAACCGGGGGCGTCGGTCGGCACCGTGCCCAGGGCGTTCAGGGTGGCGACGGCGGGAATGCCGGTGGTCGCGGCGAAGGCGCGCAGGGCCTCGGTCGCGCGGCCGATCTTCACCCCGCCGCCGATGTAGATCAGCGGGCGTTCGGCGGCGCGGATGAAGCGCTCGGCCTCGGCGATGGCGTCGGCGTCGGCCTGCGTCGTTTCATTGGGAATGTTGAAGCCGAACGGGGCGGTCGCAGTGGCGAACTGGACATCCTTGGGCAGGTCGACCAACACCGGGCCGGGGCGACCCGAGGCGGCGATGTGGAAGGCCTGTTCGATGGCGGCCGGGATCTCGGCGGCGTCACGGACCAGGATGGAGTGCTTCACGATCGGCAGGGTGACGCCCAGGATGTCGATCTCCTGAAAGGCGTCGGTGCCCATGACCCCCTGGGGGACGTTGCCGGTGATGCAGACCATCGGCGCCGAATCCATCATGGCGTTGGCGATGCCGGTGATCAGATTGGTGGCGCCGGGGCCGGAGGTCGCCATGCAGACGCCGACCCGGCCGCTCAGGCGCGCATAGGCGTCGGCGGCGAAGGCGGCGGCCTGTTCGTGGCGCACCAGTATGTGCTTCAACGACGAGCCGGTCAGGGCGTCGTAGATCGGCATGATGGCGCCGCCGGGGTAGCCGAACACCACCTCTACGCCCATCCGCTCCAGGCTGGAGACGAGCAGGCGCGCGCCGGTCATGACGGCCGGGGCGGGGGGTGTTTTCAGGGCGGGCGCGGCGGCGCTCATCGGGTCAGTCTCTCTTTATATATGCAGAGGGTCAGGCGGCGGCCTGTTTGGCCGTCTGCAGCCAGGCCATGCGGTCGCGCAGACGGGCGCCGACCTGTTCGATCTGGCTGGAGCGGTCCTCGGTCAGCAGGGCCTCGTATTTCGGCTTGCCCGCCTCATTCTCGGCGATCCATTCGCGTGCGAACTGGCCGCTCTGGATCTCGTCCAGCACGGTCTTCATGCGGGCGCGGGTTTCGTCGGTGATGACGCGCGGACCCGAAGCCACGGCGCCCCATTTGGCCGTTTCCGAGATGAAGTGGTGCATCTTCGAGATGCCGCCTTCGTAGAACAGGTCCACGATCAGCTTCAACTCGTGCAGGCATTCGAAATAGGCGATTTCGGGCTGGTAGCCGGCCTCGACCAGGGTGTTGAAGCCCGACATGACCAGTTCCTTGGCGCCGCCGCACAGGACGGCCTGTTCGCCGAACAGGTCGGTCTCGGTCTCTTCGCGGAAGGAGGTTTCCAGCAGGCCGCCGGTCGCGCCGCCGATGCCCTTGGCGTAGCCCATGGCGCGATCGCGCGCCTTGCCGGTCGCGTCCTTCTCGATGGCGAACAGCGAGGGGACGCCCCGGCCGCGCGCGAACTCGCGACGGACCAGATCGCCCGGCCCCTTGGGCGCCACCAGAATGACGTCCATGTCGTCGCGCGGCGTGATGCGGTCGTAGATGATCGAGAAGCCGTGTGCGAACAGCAGGGCCGAGCCGGGCTTGGCGTTCGGCTCGATGACGTCGCGATAGATCTCGTTCTGGATCATGTCGGGCGTCAGGATGGCGATGATGTCGGCGCCGCGAACCGCCTCGGCGGGCTCGGCCGTGGCCAGGCCGTCTTCGGTCGCGCGCTTCCAGCCCGTGCCGCCGTGGCGAACGCCGACGATCACGTCGTGGCCCGAATCCTTCAGGTTCTGGGCGTGGGCGCGGCCCTGCGAGCCATAGCCGATGACGGCGATGCGTTGGCCGGCGATTGCGCCCGGCTTGATGTCGTCGTTGGTGTAGATGGTGATGGCCATGATTCAGGCGTCCTCAGAGATCTTGTCTTTTGGGATTGGGGCGTTGGAATAGGTCGCAGGCGTTTGGGCCGGCGGCGGATTGGGGATGGTCACGGCCCCTTGCGAGGCGGAGGCGACGGCGGCGCGGTATTTCGCGAAAACGCCTTGCGCCGGACGGACCCGGTTGGGGGCGAAGTCCGCCCGGCGCGCCTCCAGATCGACGAGCACGTCGATCCTTCGGTTGGTGACGTCGATGACGATCGGATCGCCATCGCGAATGAGGGCAATCGGGCCGCCCGCCGCCGCTTCGGGCGAGACGTGGCCGGCGACGAAGCCGTAGGAGGCGCCCGAGAAGCGACCGTCGGTCAGCAGGGCGACGTTCTCGATCTTGCGGCCCTTCAGGGCGGCGGTGACTTGCAGCATCTCGCGCATGCCGGGACCGCCCTTGGGGCCTTCGTAGCGGATGATGATGACGTCGCCTTCGCCGACCGATCCGTCCTGAACCGCATGGAAGGCGTCTTCCTCGCAGTCGAAGACGGCGGCGGGACCTTCAAAGCGGTCGACCTTGTGGCCGGTCAGCTTGATGACCGCGCCCTCGGGGGCCACGTCGCCATAGATTACGGCGTAGGAGCCGCGCGCCATGACGGGGGCGTCCATGCTGGTGACGACCTGCTGGCCGGGCGTCTCTTCGGCCTCGGCGGCCTCGGCGAACAGGCTGCGGCCGGTGACGGTCGGGGTGTTGACGATCTTGCCCGCCTCGGCCAGGCGCTGGGCAACCAGGCGCGTGCCGCCCGCCGCGAACAGGTGCGAGGCCAGGAAGCGTCCGCCGGGCTTCAGGTCGCAGATGACCGGAGCCTCGACGCAGGCCTGGTGGCAGTCCTCGATGCCGAAGTCGACGCCGGCCTCGGCGGCGATGGCGGTCAGATGCATGACGGCGTTGGTCGATCCGCCCGAGGCCGAGACCGCGACAGCGGCGTTCTTCAGGCTGGCGCGGGTGATGTACTTGCGGGCGGTGTCGCCGGCGAAGACGCGCTCGACGATCAGGCGGCCGCAGCGCTCGCCTTCGGCGCCCTTGCCAGGATCGACGGCGGGTACGTCGTTGGCGCCCATGGGGCTGATGCCCATCATCGACAGGGCCATGGCCATGGTGTTGGCGGTGAACTGGCCGCCGCAGGCGCCGGCGCCGGGGCAGACCGCGCTCTCGACCGCCTTCAGGCCCTCGTCGGACAGGGCGCCGGCGCCGTGGGCGCCGATGGCCTCGAACACCTCCTGGACCGAGACCTCCTTCTCGCCGATCCGGCCGGGCAGGATGGTACCGCCGTAATAGACCAGGCCGGGGATATCCATCCGCGCCAGGGCCATGGCCGCCGCCGGGATGGTCTTGTCGCAGCCGACGATGCAGACAACGCCGTCCAGCTGGTGCCCCTCGATGGCCAGTTCGATGGAATCAGCGACGACTTCGCGACTGATCAGCGAGGCCTTCATCCCCGCCGTGCCCATGGAGATGCCGTCGGTGACGACGATGGTGTTGAAATCGACCGGATAGCCGCCCGCCGCGATGATCCCGGCGCGCACGTCCTTGGCCAG